>DUVA01000236.1 GCA_012841305.1 Bacillota bacterium
TCTCCATGCCTCGTCTCAATCAGCTTTGGGGCTTGCCGGGCCCTGCGTGGGGGCTCATTGTTGCCTTGGCGCTCGGCCCCACCCTTGGCGCATATGCACTATACGTCAAGGCACTCAGCCACATCGAAGCCAGCCATGCCAGCATTATGTGTATGGCTGAGCCGGCTGCCACGACAGTCCTGGCATATGTGATCCTCGGAGAGAGGATGGAAACGATGCAAACAGTCGGGGCAATCGCAGTGATCGTAGGTGTGCTGGTCCTGCAGATTGGACCTAAGTCCTTAGTTAAGCCGCCCCCTTCCCTCCGAGAGGCGGCGTGACCTGTTTCACACCGTATCCCTCATCCTAGGCCTTGTGGAGACGTTCCTTGTCACATCCCCGCCCGCTTTTATACTTCCCCGGGATTCCGTTGCCTCTATCGCCCTGATACTAGTCTAAGGGTTTCTACTTCGGTCAGTTCCTTACGCCATTATCAGACAAGGGACGAACGAATCGTAATCTACATGACCCTATGTCATCAAATAGGGATATACCATGAATTATACTTAGAAACCCGTCACCTGTCGATTACTTCCGAGCCCTCACTTCTAAGCTCTTACTTAGATTGTGAGTGGCTATCCCTGACGCTTCCCGGTAGACATCTATACTAGAGTACGCCTTGAGAAGCTGCAACTAATCCTTTGTCACTACAATCCGGGAAAAGTTACGGGATAGTCCCTTAATGTAACTTATCTCCCTATGGAAATTGTGATGCTGTGAATATCAGAGAGCTAAGAGGTGTGAAGGAGAATGACCTTAGGATGAAGAACTGACTGTTGCAGAATGAGATGCAACGAGATACTCTTATCTCGGTTATATAGTAGACCGTGGAGGGTGACATTGAAAACGCAATTGGATCAAATCAAGGAGCTTGAAGAAGAGATTAAGAGGCTCTCTGCCGAGTGTAAGAGGCTGCGGCAGGAAAATGACCGCTTGCGAGCGGAAATCCAGGGTAATCCGGCAAGTACTGTGGCCGAAGCAATGTCTCAGGAGCATACCCCTAACAACACTCGCAAATCCCTACAGACACCACCGATGGAGGGTGCCCCTACTCGCCCACTGCGAGTCACCTCAGCGTCATCCACAGATGATAAGATTGCCCTATTTCGCAAGCTCTTCAGAGGACGCGACGACGTTTACGCGAAACGCTGGGAGAACAAGTCAGGAAGATCCGGCTACTCCCCTGCCTGCAAAAATGAATGGGTGCGCCATATCTGCCGAAAGCCCTGCTCACAGTGTAATAACGCTGATTATTTACCCATTACGGATCAGATTATCAGGGAACACCTTTCAGGGAAGCGCACTATTGGCATATATCCTCTCCTGCTCGATGAGACATGTTGGTTTCTCGCGGCTGACTTTGACGGGGACGATTGGCGCGATGACGCTATTGCATTTCTTGAAGCAGCTGATAAACTTGGAATCCCGGCGTATCTTGAACGCTCCCGTTCAGGTAAGGGCGGACATACATGGATCTTCTTCGACCGCCCACTTGAGGCCTCCATCGCTCGCGATCTCGGAGCAACTATTCTCACCAGGGCAATGGATAGCAGGTCTGAGCTCAGTTTTGACTCATACGATCGCTTCTTTCCGAACCAGAGCACGATGCCCAAAGGTGGATTCGGAAACTTGATTGCCCTTCCTCTTCAGCGTATTCCGCTGTCAGCAGGCAACAGCGCATTTGTCAACAATGACCTTGAGCCATATCCGGATCAATGGGCATATCTGTCGGAAATTCGTCGCATGAGTTCTGAGGGGGCTGTCGCGTTAGTGCAACAAGCCATCGCTGATAATACCATTACGGGAGTGCAAATGAGTTCCGACGGCCAAGATCCTGATGACGAAACCAGTCCTGTCGATCCCTGGACAATTCCCTGGACCCTCCCTCCGTCACGCAAGACACCGGATGAGCCTATCCCGGGCCCGCTCCCTGCTACGGTTCGTCTCGTCCGTGCAAATATGGTCTACATAGAGAAGAAAGGTCTCCCTGCTCAGATGCTGACTCGTCTCCGCCGCCTTGCAGCATTTCAGAACCCTGAGTTCTACAGGGCTCAAAGAATGCGCCTTTCAACATATGACAAGCCTCGCGTGATTTGCTGCGCCGAGAATTACCCGCGCCATCTTGCGCTTCCCAGAGGTTGTCTTGATAAGGCCATTTCGCTCCTCTCCGAACACGGCATCGATCCAGTCATTGAGGATGAAAGGTTCGTAGGGACTCCCGCTGAGTTCGCTTTTCATGGCGAACTCAGCGACATCCAGCAAGAAGCAGTGAGAACACTCATCTCCTTTGATGACGGTGTGTTGAGCGCCCCCACGGGGTTTGGTAAAACGGTCGTAGGGGCCTCGATTATCGCCTCTCGGAAGGTGAATACGTTAGTGTTGGTCCACAGACGCCAACTATTGGATCAGTGGCAGGCCCAACTCGCTGCGTTTCTCGAAGTACCGCCTGAATCCATAGGGCAGATTGGCGGAGGGAAAGTCGCCCCCAATGGCAAATTGGATGTTGGCATGATTCAAAGCCTGAATCGACGAGGAGTGGTCGATGACATAGTGGGCACATACGGTCACGTAATTGTGGACGAGTGTCATCATGTCTCAGCATTCAGCTTCGAGCAAGTTTTAAAACAAGTAAAGGCTAAGCACGTGCTAGGATTAACTGCAACCCCCGTCCGAAAGGACGGCCACCATCCAATTATAATGATGCAATGCGGACCCTTAAGAATGCGGATCGATCCGAGACATGAATCTCTCAGGAAGTTTAAGCATATTGTGCTCCCTCGCAAGACAGCTTTTGGGCTTTCTCCTGGCGCAGAAGGTGCCAACATACATCAGATCTACGCCATGCTTGCTCTTGACGACGACCGTAACGCCATGATCCTTACTGACATCATTAAAGCAGTTCGATCCGGCAGATCCCCGTTAGTTTTGACTGAACGAACCGCACATCTCAAGTTGCTGGCGACTGAACTCCGGAAGCATGTGGGGAACGTCATCGTGCTCCGTGGAGGCCGTACCGAGAAGCAACGCGAGCAAGCCAGAGAGAAGCTTGCCTCAATCCCCGGTTCTGAGGAGCGGGTTATCGTAGCTACCGGCAGGTACATTGGAGAAGGTTTTGATGATGCCCGCCTTGATACTTTATTTCTTACGCTGCCAATCTCATGGAGGGGAACAATCCAGCAATACGCAGGCAGGCTCCACCGGTCATACGAGGGAAAACGCCTGGTTGAGATATACGATTACGTAGATGAAAATGTACCAGTGCTGATGAGAATGTATGGGAGGCGGGTGCGTGGATATAAGTCTATTGGGTATGTCATCCAAGAAGCAGGGTAATGTTTCCCCGAAGCTACGGGAGTCCCGAATCGGACTGCTGCCATCACCTCGATAAAAGGTAAAACCTAAGCA
>DUVA01000237.1 GCA_012841305.1 Bacillota bacterium
AGGTTGAAGTCGGGTGATGAGGAATATAACTTGCGAAAAGGTAAGGAGCCTTCTTTCGGCTTATCTCGATAGAGAATTAGATTATCATGAACTACGTCAAGTCGAGCTTCACCTTATGGACTGCGAAAGCTGTCAAGAAGAATGCCGGTCACTCAGAGCGACAAAGGATCTCCTTGGAATGCTGGACACACCTGAGCTGCCTCGAGAGTTCTGGCCTGAATTGAAAGAACGGATTAACTCGCACTCAAGGCCCGGAATTTACTCAGGACTCCTGGTGAAGGTGCTTGTTCCTACTGCCGCCCTGCTGGCCTTGGCAATTCTACCTCTTACCTTGGCTACACGTACCGGGGCCTCAAAGGGCATGACTCAGGCCAAGACAGACCTGGTTGAGCCCTACATCAGGGAATATGTTATTTCAGAACTGGATAGGCCATTTTCAGACAAGACTTCTCTTGGATTCGTCGCCACCGGGCAAGCAGTCAGTATGTATTCGTCTGACCTCCTCGAATTCTATGATCCGTCCGCACCCAGCAAGGCAGTTACCGTATCAAACCGTACCGGACGAAGAACACAAGCAGAGGCCTTTCAGCGCGTAATGTTTCTTTCACCTAGATAATGACGCTTATGGTCAGAGGGTGAGTTCCTGTCATGCTTAAGAAACTAGCTGCTGTTGCAATATTATGTTTATTTATGGCATCGTTCAAATCGGCACTACAAGGACACAAAACTGCATTCGCCTCAACGCCTCCGCCGCCTGAAATCTGTGACGTCAATTCTCTTGACTCGCAAATCGCCATAGGCATAATCGAAGAGGTCGCTGAGGATAGCGGAAACGTGAGTTTTAGGGCGACAAAGACTGTGATAATCTGGCACCCGTCAGGAACAAGCGCTTGCATATCTAACATAGTACACAAGGCGCCGAATCTCACGAAAACTGAATACCTGCCTTCCTCAGCGTCAGCATGCGGATTTAGAACGGTGATCTCAGACGGCAAGTCTACCTGGCATTATGAACCATCCCTTAAGGTGGTATTCCACATGCCGGATGTATCTTCCCATCAGCACAAAGACAATGATATGGCAGATGGCGAAGGGTTCAACTGCACAAGGGATTTGAGCCTCATAAAATCTAATTATCAGGTTTCTCTGGTTGCCATTGAGAATCAGGCCGGAAGACAAGCTTACGTAATCCAATTAGAACCCAACTATCCCGGTAATCCTTCCCGAAGAATATGGGTGGACAGGGAGTATCCCTTCATTCTCAAGACAGAAAAGTATGGGCCTGACGGGGTTATGTCATCCGTATCGTTTTATAATCAGATTGAATTCTTCCCACTCCTAAGTGACGATCTCTTCCAACTGGGCACTCCGCCTGATGTTGCCGAAGTGGAATTACCTGCATCCGGTGACCTGATGCCCTTGGATGAACTGGAGAAGGAAGCGAACTTCCCCATTCCTGTGCCGGAATTTGTACCGCCCGGTTACGTAATCGAGGGAGGCCTGCTCAGTGTATACGAAGCGTTTCCTGCAGCGCACATCCGCTTAACTGACGGCTTGAACACAATATCCTACTTTGTCTTGCCCGGAATCGCAAGAGACAGTAAAGGACAAGATAATGTAATAAACATCTCAGACACATCAGGCGCAAAGGTGCTCAGGTGGCAAGAGCAAGGATACGAATTCACTCTTGTGGGCGAGGTGGACGAATCCCTGCTGACAGAGATGGCTCGAACCGTAAGTGTGGC
>DUVA01000238.1 GCA_012841305.1 Bacillota bacterium
CAGATAGGAGATTTCTTTGACGCTCGAGTCAGCGGCTTCGGCTCGGATATCCACATCCATATTGAAGGTGACCTATCTAAAGTGAAGTATCTTGGCGATAACATGGATTCAGGCCTTCTTAGTGTTTCCGGTCCGGTAGGGATGCACCTCGGCCGGGGGATGACAGGCGGAGAGATCCGGGTGGACGGGGATGTGGGAGGGTTTCTAGGCGCAGGTATGCAAGGTGGCTTGATACAAGTCCGAGGACAGGTAGGGCACATGGCAGGCGCAGCTTATATCGGGGATAAACAAGGGATGTCAGGCGGTTGCATCATCATTCACGGGTCGTGCGGCAATGAGGCAGGCACCAGGATGAACGGAGGCCTGCTTTTGATCTCCGGGGACTTAGGGGATTTTGCAGGCGTTGAAATGAAATCCGGGACCATAGTTGTTACGGGTAACGCAGGCAAGCATACCGGGGCTTTCATGACCGGCGGCACAATCGTGCTTTGCAAGAGCCAAAAACTCCTGCCGACGTTCATATATGATTCAGCTTGCCCTCTCGCAATCCCCACTGTGTTCAGGGATGTTGTGAAGGCATTTGGAGTCAAGATCCCTGATGACTTAGAAGAAAAGCAATTCAGGAGATTCATAGGTGACAGCAATGAGCAGGGAAAAGGAGAAGTCTTCGTATGCGAATAGGGATTCTGGCAAACAAGGAGGGTTGGCATTATCGCCAACTGGCAGAGGCTTTTGCAGGACGCGGGATTGAAGTTGAAAACTACCACATAACTGACATCGTCGTAAAGGTGGGTATGTCCTCGAACTCTTTTGCAGCAGGGTCATTTGTTGGAGATAAGAGGTTGGAGGAATTGGATGCGCTGATTGTGCGATCAATACCTGCAGGATCCCTCGAACAGATCGTCTTTCGGATGAACGCTCTCCATTGTCTGGAGCAAGCAGGGGTCTTCGTCATGAATCCGCCATCTGTCATTGAGAAGACTGTAGATAAGTTCTACACATCATCGCTGTTAGAAGCCTACGGAGTACCTACACCTCCTACGATGGTCACAGAAAACCGAGGCGCTGCCATGGAGGCTTTCTTCGAACTCGGTGGAGATGTAGTTATTAAGCCTCTTTTCGGATCCCTTGGCAAAGGGATGGTAAGAGTCGATAACCCTGACGTGGCATACCGGGTGTTCTCTGCCTTGGAAATGAACCATTATGTATTTTACTTGCAGAAGTTCATCTCCCACGAAAACAGAGACATTCGAGCTTTCGTCCTCGGCGACAGAGTCCTTTCTGCAATGGAGAGACGTGGAGCGAACTGGAAAACCAATATTGCCCAGGGGGCTGTAGGTTGCCCTATTGAACTCAATGACCGCCAGGAGCAGTTAGCGCTTGAGGCAGCAAAGGCTATTGGCTGTCCGTATGCAGGGGTGGATCTTATTTGCTCCGGGGACGGGGAAGAGTTCGTCCTGGAGGTGAACGGGGTTCCGGGATGGCAAGGTCTCCAACAGGTGTCCGATATTGACGTAGCAGACGAGATTGTAAGGTTTGTTTTGAAGGGGAGGGAAGGCTGCTGATAACAGCGGAGGAAGTAGCCAGGGCTTTTGCGCTGTCGTCCATTGCTGAGGTGATGGCGCCGAAACCGGGAAATGTCACGCGCTATCAGGATTTCCATGATACCACTTGTGAGGATTTCTTGATATCCGCCTGGGCCGCTGCTCCTGTCTTTGCCGAAGCAGACAAGCTTGCAGTGGGCGACTTGATTC
>DUVA01000239.1 GCA_012841305.1 Bacillota bacterium
GCTGTTTGATTGCATAACGGAGGCTTCAGGAACGTAAGTAGGCTGGGATGATCCGCTAAGACAGTTCAGCCTTCTGAGAATTTCGATTATCAATTAGGATCGCGGAGTAAGCCTAATGAGTTATATTAATGCCTTCCTGAAGGAAAAATGAACCAAGTGTGGAAATAATACGTTACATTATGGTATAGTTGTGCTCCGAAATACATATCCTCTTCAGCGGGACATTTTTCTGTCACGCTGGAGGGATGTATCGTGAGCAATCTCATTGATCGTGGTTTTACACTTGAATGGAGTTCGCCACCTGGAATCGAGTCCTCATGGGGGTGTATACGATTGACAGTAAACCAGTCAATAAAAGTCCCATACAACGATTATGAAGCTGAACCATATGGAGGCCTGAATGTTTCCGAATTGTCTGGCCTGCCTCGTGTGTTTCCCGGTGATGACCTATTCATGCCTGTGGATAAGGTTAGATTTCGCTTTGCACCCGTTCTCTACGAGATTCTGGAGGATATTGATCAAATCGAATCAAGCATAAGGTGCGAGGCTGAGCGTATTACGAACGTTTCAAAGCTCACAGGGATGGTTGAAGAGGCGGATTTCGCAGAATATTGCCTTCGTTATATTGACGAGACTATGGCGCCTCTGGATGAACTCCGTTCGGTTTTCTCTAGGCAAGTTATGGCACTTGATTGGGGAAACGTAGCTCGGCGAGGAAAAATGATACTAAATGGCGCTAAAGATGCTATTTGCGGATCGATGCAAGCGTTTCATATCAATCCAAGCGCAGAGACATTCAACGCTGCAATTACGTGGGTGACAGAGCTCCCGTATATCATTCGGCGTAGCATCTCAAAGGTTCTGGAGGAGGAGAAAAACCTTTGGCTTCGCTGCTATTGGGGGAAGAAGACAATTACTCGGGGTCAGGCTACTTTGGCCTTGCCCGAATCTGACGGATTTGCGGCATAGGGGTGGTTGATAATGATGGTTCCTGATTCTGAGCAATATCGGGATTTTCTTCAGAGGGTCAGTCTGTCGGCCATCAACTTGAAATTTCTTTCTTTCGAGAAGTCTACTCTTCCAGGCAACGTGTCGATTGATTTAAATTCAGATGAGATAGCATATCATATGGATGATAATGGAATACTCCATGCCCAACTGGAAGTAGAACTGACTCTTCGGAAGCACGTCCCCCACGATAATCAGGGTAGCGATGCCCCCGCTGATTGTGAAAGCCAGGAGGAGGGTGTCACCTTCCTCGGGGTCACCTTCGAAATCCAGTATGATATGGTGTCAGGAGAGCGACCGTCGGACGAAATAATCAGTAAGTTTCTTAATATGCATATACCATTGCATGTATGGCCGTATGTGCGAGAGCTTATCAGCTCGATGACTCTGAGAGCAGGATTGCCACCTCTTATGTTGCCGCTATATGTAAAGACCGTATGAGTCTTTGGTGATATTAATGTGCCTTCCAATATCATTTCATCCCGTTACGGAAAGCAAAAAGGATCCACAGGTCACTGACGTACTAACTGAATTGGGGTACAATCCGCAGCTTCTACACGTAGTTGCAGTTTGCATAATTACATGCTGGGATCAGCAGACGTTTGTTGCTAACTTCAAAAACTGCTTTTCAACTAATGGTTTTAGTGCATCCAACTACCCTGGCATGGTTAACGCGCTACAGGCTTTCTATAAAGATAGCCACAAGCAAAGCATAACCCAGCGCAGAGGCGCTCTTTTCGAAGACATGTGTGATATCGCATTCTGCCATGCGACCGACCCGGAAGCGCATATCCACCGAAGGTGCCAGCTCAAGTTCTTAGATACTCACATCTGCGGAAGACGATGTCCCGCACTTGACTTTGCAATCGAGTACTCTAACAGGAAAATTCAGTTATTCGAGTGTAAAGTAAGCCTCGATGGATATCTTTGTGGTAAAGACCCGGAATTGAAACGAAGGCAGAAACTTACGTATATGGCCTGTGTAAAATGGGTTGCATATCAGTTTGGCATTAGTATGCGTTCCATTCTGGTGAGTCTTCGCAGTTCGGCATCTGCGACTCAGTATATCGTCGAAGAACTGCCAATTGGAGGATTAGAAGTAATGGAACATAGGGAATTATACAGCCTATTAGAGGCTGGATTCCGAAATCTTAAGGCTAACCCCGGGCATCATTCCCGGTCTCAAGGTTTAGTTCAATAATAGTCAGTGTCCCATACGGGAAGGCGATAGTTGAAACAATTTGAACCACAATACTTTTCTAGGCTGCTTAGGTTTCACCTTTTATCGAGGTGATGGCTGCAGTTTGATTCGGGACTCCCGTAGCTTCGGTGAAACATTACTCTCTTCTTGGATGACGTACCCAATAGACTTATATCCACGCACCCGCCTCCCATACATTCTCATCAGCACTGGTACATTTTCA
>DUVA01000240.1 GCA_012841305.1 Bacillota bacterium
ATTTGGGCGGTTCATGGACGTCCTTGGCAATCAGGCCCTATTCCCATGCGCGTTTGCTAGTTTAGTTGTGGCATTCGTGTTTATGATGAATGTTGACAGGGGGGAAGTACAGGCTAGGTCACCTGGAACTCACGCCGCTTGAGTTTTCCAAAACGTAATAAGAGTGTGATGTCGGCAAGAGGAAGTCCGCAATCCATTGTGGATGAGTTTAGGAGCAGCGCACTTACAGTCGTTGAGTGGTCCGGGGAGGGTGACATGAAGTCCGGACAGCTATACTATTGGGCTTCAAAATTTGGAGGGAAGGACGTGCTACCACCTCAGTATACACAATAGCCCCCATGCACTGAAGGTAAGGGCTATTTGGCGCTTAAGGCAAACATGAGTACGGTCGATTTTCGACCACTTTTTCCAAAACGCTGCTCTAATCTCTACCACCTTTTCGGATTTTCGCATTAAAAAGCCGATAAGTGGTCGGTTTTCGACCACCCCCAACGGCAATAGTGGTTGATTTTCGACCACTTTTTTGGGCTGAAGGAGGATTTTGATAGCTCTTTGAGGCTCAGGTGGAAGGTTTTCTACCACTTTTTTAGAAAAGATGGTAGGTTTTCGCCCGCCTTTCTGAAAAATGTGGTCGATTTTATATCCACAATCCTCATGTGAAGGGGTTCTTAGTGATGAGGTGTTCTATATCCTACCACCGTGACGCCTGATCGTGGTCGAAAATCAACCATTAACAAGTCCTAAGGTGGTCGATTCTCAACCATCCAGGCAATTGCGCTGAAAAAGGTGGTTGAAAAACAACCGACAAAGAGCCTCACGGTGGTCGATTTTAGACCACTTAAGACATCGCTCCGTGGCGCAACTCCTCTTCGGTTCTCAGGGAACATGTAAGACTGACTCTAATGTACTAGGTGGTCGACACCATACAGGAAAAAAGGATTTGCGGTTGATTCTACGCCACCTAAGATGTGGCTCGGCAGAATGCGGTAGTAAAGCATACAATAAAAGGACAATCGTTGTCGTTTTACGGGTGGTGGCTACAACCAGACTGCTGGTTGGAACGCATATCCAGGGAAAACGGCGCTTACGGAATTCCTGGTGAGGCAATTCGGCTCATTTACATAGCGGTTGCATCGTGTTATACTGACAATGTATGCTAATTGCGAATTTGGTTCAGGGTTTTTCCGCCGGCGTAGCTCAATGGTAGAGCGGCGCACTCGTAATGCGCAGGTTGTGGGTTCGATTCCCACCGCCGGCTCCAGCTTTGTTCTTCCGCTGCTATCAGGCGAAACAGCAGCCATCCGGTATTTGCCGCCTTAATCTTCCATAGGCTTTGCCATGCAAGTCCCATGGCAAAGTGGCAATCAAAAGCAAATTTCCCAACATTGGTCGATCTAAGCAGGAAAATCCAAAGACATGGCGAAATTTAGTGTTAGCAGTATTTGCTATTGCGCCAGACAATTGAATTAAGTCTTAGCCGATAAAGGCAAAGCTTTCAAAAGAAAGCGACGCAAAGCCATGGGTCTAAGGGTGGAATACACCTATGACTGCCAGGTTGCCGGCGGGTTCAGACGTCGTTTGAGACTTCCAGTTTCATTCGTTGTATCAATCACCTGCTTGCAACCGGGCGGCAGGTGATTGAGCCTAAAGGGCTGGAAAAATACGACGTATGCTAAGGAGGTAAGACGTCATGAGAAGGTCACGGAGAATTCTTGCTTTAGCGACTGTACTGGTGCTGGTGTTGTTTGTCGGTATCGCGCTGTGTGAGGCCGAAGAGGTAATTGTGTATGAACCCCCGCTTGATCCGGCTTCAGTTGACTTTATTGAGTGGAAAGTACAAGAGGCAAATGAAAAGATTTGGGAGACGGTTTATCAAGCTGAGAAAAAAGCAGAAGGCGCTGACGACGCTGAAATTGACGAAATAATCACATGGCTTGAAGGCAAGATTGAAAACATCGCCGACAGGACTATAGACTTTGCAGAAAGGCACGGCGCAACTGTAGAGTGTGAACCTGAGCCATACTACATCGGCGATCACGAAGTCCTTGTCGATCCTATGAAGGTTGCAGGTCTCTAGGGCTCTATACGTGCAAACTAGGTATGCTCGGTAGGGGGGTTACATGAAGGGGGTCCATATCGGCCGGGAGTCTGATTTTATCAAACAGGCAAGGAAGAAATCGACGGAGATCAGGCTTCTGGCAAAAGGAAACGGGATTGAGGTGATGAAGCAATACATCGCCCCAAATTCTCACATAACTTTAACATGCGAGCCGGATTGGAATGGCTTTGAATTCTACTTCATTCTTGACGGGGCATTGGTTTGCAGAGATGAAAAGGGGAGGACAACTCGCCTACGTTCAGGAGATTACATTGCTGTCACGCATCTTATGAAAGATGTGTATTTTCGAACTGAAACAGGCGTGACACTGCTTTACATGTCCTCGCAACCCGTGTTTCATGCGCTGAGCGACGAGATCCAAGGACTCGTCGCTCTTGCCAGGGAAGTTGAAAGAAAAGACAGCCATACGCAAGAACACTGTGAGCGTATCCAGAGTCTGTCGATGTTGGTTGGAGAGAGGATGAAGCTTCCTCCTGATAGGCTGGAGTTACTGATATATGCCGCGCTTCTGCATGATATTGGGAAGATAGGGATACCCAATTACATACTGAAGAAAAGCGGGCCGTTGACCCGTGAGGAATGGCAAGAGATAGAAAAGCACCCTTCGGCAGGCAGGGCTATTATTGAGAAGACATTCCTTAGGGATGCAGGCCCGATTATCGAACAACATCATGAACGGTGTGATGGGACAGGTTATCCCTTCGGTCTAAAAGGAGACGAGATTCTTATTGAGGCTCGCATTATTGCTGTAGTAGACGCTTTCGACGCAATGAGTTCTGACAGGCCTTATCGCAAAGCACTGACGAATGATGAGGTCATAGCTGAATTACGGCGTTGTTCAGGCACTCAATTTGATCCGAAAGTTGTTGAGGTTCTCATTGATGTGGTTAGCGCTTATCCGCCTGGCGTAAGCTTCGGTGAATATAAGCGGTTCTAGGAGAACCTTCATAGACAAGGCATTACTTTAGATAATAGTGTCATAGTAATAACCTGCTTTGAGGCCTATCCCAGTAAGGATTCCAAGTGCCACATCATTTTCCCCGATTACTCCGCCGCTAATTAGACGTTCTAAGGCAGCTGCCACTACTGCTGACGTCGGTTCCACGAAGATTCCGTCTTTTGCTAATTCCATAGCAGCTGAGCCTATCTCTCCCTCACTGACTGCCATTACGAATCCGCCTGAGTCTCTTGCCGCGCTAAGGATTTGGGCGCCTCGAATAGGGTTGCTGCATGCGATCCCTTCGGCTGCCGTCTTCGTCCCCCGGATAGGTGAAACTTGCATCTCACCACGGACGTATGCTTGGTATACCGGGGCGCAGTTCTCAGCTTGTACAACGATGAGCCTGGGGAGTTTGCTGAGTCTACCCCAGCTCATAAGGTTTACGAATCCTCCATATGCACCGAGAGCGACACTTCCGTAGCCTGCAGGCACAATCACCCAATCCGGCATTAGCTTGCCCATTTCGCATTGCTCAAAGATTTCATAAGCCAAAGTTTTCATGCCTTCCAAAAAGAAGGGATTCCAGTTGTGACTTGCGTAGAAGGCCTGCCTGTTGCAGTCCTCTTCAATAGCTCTTTGACATGCTTCAGCTACATCTTGCCTTGTGCCACTGATGGCTTTAATCCTTGCGCCGTATGCCCTGATCTGTGTCAGCTTTGCCGGAGATGTGCCAGACGGTACGAATATGGTGCATTCCATACCTGCTCTTCCTGCGTATGCTGCGACTGATGCCCCTGCGTTTCCCGATGAGTCTTCGACTACGGATGTTATGCCCATTTGCTTCAGGCAAGAGATCATTACTGAAGAACCACGATCCTTGTAGGATCCGGTGGGGCAAAGGAAGTCCAGTTTGAACCATACCGGGAAACCGTGGCACCGGGCACTGATAATAGGCGTTAATCCTTCACCGAGGCTCACAATATCCTTGTCCTCCAGAGGTGGCAAGGCTTCACGATATCTCCAAATCGAATGCACTGGCAAAGCGAGAGATTCCGGAGGCAGGATGCTATCCTTGTCTTCTGCCTGATATTCCAGTTCTCCTTTGCATGAGCATTTCCATATCTTTGCATTAGCCGGGTACCGGCTGCCGCAGCGTGCGCAGTATATCATCTTAGAAATCCTCCTTGAGTCATAGTGTATAGAAGGGCTCAGGCTTACGGCTCGCGGTATGACGGTACGCATGAATAATGATAGATTCGTCAGTGTGTGGAGTTTTCCTTCGGGGACAAGTAAACCGGTTATCTTGACAGCTGCCTGCAATTCCACACAGACTCATGCGCCGAAAAGAGGCCGGGCTTTGCCGTTGTGGCTTTTGGAATACAATCTTGACAACTGGGCGGAAAGTGAGCACACTTATGTTATATTACCGGGACTCGTTTAGAGATACACAGTGAAAATGACAGATAGCAGGGAAACGTCGTATAGGCGGAGAATACATCCAGACTGAAAAGGGGTGGCGATTTGACAGTCGTAATCGTCGGGGCGGGGAAAACCGGGTTTCAAATCGCGAAGATGCTGGCAGAAGCCAGGCATAATGTAGTGGTGATAGACTCCAGGGAAGAAGCGTTGAGAGAAGTATGCGAAAACCTGGATGTAATGACCATACACGGGAACGGCGCCAGCGGGAAGGTCCTGGAGGATGCTGCGCTCCGAAACTCGGATCTCTTTGTTGCAGTAACCGACAGTGACAAGGTAAACATGGTAGCGTGCATGACTGCCAAGCGCCTTGGAGTTAAGAAAACAGTTGCACGCATCAGAAACCCTGAATATCAAGGGCTGTCCGGCAGTGACCTTTCTACAAAGCAATTGGGTATTGACGTGATTATCAGTCCTGAAGAAGCCGTGGCGTATGAGGTGTTTAAGTTTCTCAGAGCTCCGGCTGCCACAGAAGTCGAGTACTTTGCTGACGGAAAAGCTCAAATGCTCGGGTTCAAGGTTCAAGATAATTCTCCTATTGCCGGTATGACTGTAGCGGAGGCAGCTATCACGTCATGTACCATCGGAGCGATTCTTCGCGACGGTGAGGTCTTGGTTCCCCATGGGGGTACGCGGATTTTGACAGGAGACGATATTTTCATCATAGGGAAGACCGGTGTTCCGACAGAGATGGGTTGGCTTGTGGGGACAAGAGAGCATGCCATTAGAAGTGTAGCAATTCTCGGCGGGGGAAGGACGGGCCTCCTGTTAGCCCAGTACCTGGAACAACACAGGAAGTACATTCCGGTTGTAAGGGTAATCGAACATGATGAAGAAGTATGCCATCATCTGGCCAAGGAGTTGCGGCATGCTTTAGTTATCCGCGGTGACGGCGTAAAGCCGGATCTTTTCCATGACGAGAGCATAAAATCTTTAGACGCTTTCGTAGCATTAACCGGCCAGGATCAAACGAATCTACTTGCAGGCTTTATGGCGAAGCATGCAGGCGTCCAAAGCGTCATTATCAAGCTTGAGAGGGACGATTATCTGCCGATAGCATCACAGATGGGTATAGATGCCACTGTTATTCCTAGG
>DUVA01000241.1 GCA_012841305.1 Bacillota bacterium
CGCTTTGGAAGGGAGTTCCCTCGCTGCGCTTTTTCAAGTACGACCCCGAAGTTGATCCTTGCGATGACCCGATTAATTACTGTGACTCTAAGAAAGGGACTTGGGAGCAGCCGGAGGCAAGGGATATTATTGTAAGTGGCTTGACCCTTGGAGTGAACTTCAAGTTCTAATTGAGGTGTAGGACTGCACCGCAGGGTTACGTGATTTCGCAGACAAAGGTGTAATATCACGCGAAATCATTAACGTGCTCTCTGGGAACACGCCACAATAGGCGATCTTATTGAAGGTAGGGGCGACGCCGAAGGGTGAAGCCCCTACTCCGTATCAAAGCGGTGCTCTAAGATATCCCTGATTTTGTGCTCGAGTTCTTCCAGATCAAGCCCGGCTTCGTCCTTGATGCTTTTCCTGAGCATCGGTCCCACCTGTTGAATGTCATCGAAAAGATCCTGAAGGAGTTCGAAGGCAGCCGTGGCCTCTACGACTTCTCTGGAAGTCCTGACCATGCTTGCCAGGATCGAGTTTTCGGTTCTTGAGGCAATAAGGGGGTTAGGGAGCTGGTCAATGTACACCCTGGTGCGACGGCCCGGCCCTCGGTCAGTCTCTATCGGGTCAAGGGCAATGATCTTGTCTGAACGCACGTATTTACCATAGCCCAGAGGAACAATAGCCTGTTCCTTGATTTCCATCTCGGTTCACATCCTTTACCGGTTTTCAGTTAGTGTTTCCCGCCAAAGGACAATTCAAGCGCTGCGTGGCATCTGAGCCTGGGTACTATCCTGAGGGTAGCACCGCAATATTCACAATGGTTGTTATTGTGAAAATAATAGAAGGGTGATATACTGACATTGCCTTATACTGAGGGTTGCTTGGAACAGCATACTTGTCGCCCAGCCGCAGTCGTTGCCTCCAGGTGTAGCCCAAGGGATACGGTGAATTAAAGTCCCCGAAGGGCTACATGATTAGGAGGTTTCTTTATGTACCAGGACAAGACTTTGGTGTGTAAGGACTGCGGAAAGGAATTCGGTTTTTCCGCAAGAGAGCAAGAGTTCTTCGCGTCGAAAGGGTACGAGAACGAGCCGGGTAGATGTCCGGCTTGCAGATCTGCCAGGAGAGGGCGGGAGAGAACCGGACGTCGCGTCGCTCGTAGTGAAGACAGAGAGATGTTCCAAGCGGTTTGTGCCCGTTGTGGCGCACAGACCACGGTTCCTTTTAAGCCACGCCCTGACAGACCCGTGTATTGCCGTGACTGCTACCAAAGCAATAGGGCGAAGTAGCTTCATTTCTCCGCTTATTGCAGGATGACTTAGGCCATTCCGGCAAGAGATGTCAATACGGAAAGGACAAGATGCCCCGGTTAACCGATACGGCCCGGGGCATTTCGGATTCTCGGAAGACAAAAGTCGGCTTCATCATGGCAGGATTTAACATAAATGGAAAGTAATATATACACGAAGTGTATTTCAAATCATACGAAAGGAGAGAAAAGCGATGACTCTGAGCGCTTTTGCTCTTGACCTTGTTGAAATCCTGCTTCCTGTAATTGCTCTCTTTCTGGTAGTACTTATTGGATATGGGGTTGCGCTGCTGAGGAAGAAAATTGAGGAGATTGACAATGAGATAGCCAGACAATCGCTTTCCGCTGCTTTGACTGAGGCGGAGGCAGTGGGAATTGACGCGGTTCGCGCTACTAACCAGGTGCTTGTGGATGAGCTAAAGGAGAAATCCAAAGACGGGAAACTGACTGAAGATGAAGCCAAAGAGGCGATGGGAGTCGCCAAGGACTATTTTCTGGAGCACATTACATGTGGCAGCCTCGAGATCCTTGAAGCTTCACTCGGACCTGTTCGGGAGTGGCTCGAGGGGTTCCTCGAAGCGAAGCTCTCTGCAGAGAAGAGAGGTATGGAATACGCTTAATCCTCCGAGCTTACACTATCGGTGAGCGGTGGCTGGGAAATGGCACTGGCGGGAACGGAGGAATAGCCGTGAATCGTCTGGCAGAAAGCAAGAATCCGTATTTGCTTCAACATGCGGGAAACCCTGTGGATTGGTATCCTTGGTGTGATGAAGCTTTTGGAAGGGCAGAAGCTGAAGACAAGCCTATTTTCCTTTCCATAGGATATTCTGCCTGCCATTGGTGCCACGTAATGGCGGAAGAGTCATTCAGTGACCCGGAGGTGGCTAAAGCCCTAAATGACGGCTACATCTCAATTAAAGTCGATCGCGAGGAAAGGCCTGACGTGGACAGCGTATACCAGGAAGCCTGCCTGGCGACTACAGGTCAAGGGGGATGGCCTCTCACCGTCATTATGGATGCAGACAAGAAACCTTTCTTTGCCGGCACATACTTTCCCAAAACACGGAAGTATGGTAGGCCGGGCCTTCTCGATGTTCTCGCGAAAGTAACCGAAATGTGGAGAAATGACAGGCAGCAGCTTGTCCATGCCGGAGACATGCTTACTCATCTGCTTCGCGAAGGCAACGAAAAGCGTGATGAGGCTGCACTTGGCGATGATGAGCTTCTGTATGCTTATAATGCATTTAAGACTGAATTCGACCGCGAGCACGGGGGGTTCGGATATGCTCCGAAGTTCCCCATGCCTGTTAACCTGCTTTTCTTGCTCAGATACTACAGGCATACCCGAGATTCATCAGCTCTGGATATGGTAGAGAAAACCCTTGTAATGATGCGGAGAGGCGGGGTGTACGATCAAATAGGATTCGGATTCCACCGCTATAGCACTGACCGTATATGGCTGATTCCTCATTTCGAGAAGATGCTCTATGATAACGCGCTGCTGGCTTTGGCATATCTCGAGGCGTATCAGGTAACACAAAAGCGGTTCTATGCTCAGGTAGCACGTGAGATTTTCATGTACCTTCTCCGGGATATGCAGGCTCCGGACGGCGGATTTGCATCAGCTGAGGACGCAGATTCCGAAGGTGGGGAAGGCCGGTATTATACGTGGAGCCGGGACGAAGTATGCGAAATCCTGGGTAGTGAGGACGCTGAGCTTTTCACACGGTATTTTGACATTACAAGAAAGGGCAACTTTGAGAATGACCTCAATGTCCCAAACCTCTCAAGCCCCAGAGCAAGCACACTGACAATCGCAGGAGGAGAGGCGAACGAACCGGCGGAAGCTAACAACGGTGACCTGCCACGTGCTACAGAAGATATGCTCAGCCAGGCCTGCGCTCGTCTTCTGGAGGCGCGAACCAAACGTCAGAGGCCATTTCGAGATGATAAAGTCCTGACAGCGTGGAACGGCCTTGTAGTCACCGCCTTCGCAAGAGGAGGTCGTATCCTGGGTGAACAGAGATACGTTGATGTTGCAGAGGATACAGCGGATTTCGTCCTGAAGGCCTTGCGACGCCCCGATGGCCGGCTTCTGGCGAGATACCGCAAGGGAGAAGCTGCAATACCCGCATATCTGGATGACTACGCCTTTTTCATTCAGGGTCTTATCGAGTTGTGGGAAGCAGGATTTGAGAGCGATTATGTCCAGGCTGCCATTGAGTTGATGGAACAGCAAATCGACCTGTTTGGGGATGAGAAAGACGGTGGATTCTATTTCACGTCCCATGACTCCCATGAACTCCCCGTGCGCCGAAAGGACGCTCGGGACGGAGCTCTCCCATCAGGAAACTCCATATCTGCCCATAACCTGATTCGACTTGCACGTCTTACAGGACGGCAAGAGTGGGAAGAGAAGGCAAAGGAGCTGCTTGAGGGTTTTTCCGGGCATGTATCAAGATATCCTTCGGCTTTTCCAATGCTGCTTTTAGCGTGGCTGCTATTGGAGATCCCTCCTATTGAAATAGTAATCGCAGGGCGCCTTGACAAACCGGATACCCAGCAACTGTGGCAGGTAGTAAATAGCTTATTCCTCCCTGAAGCGACGATTTCTCATAATCCGGGAGGGACTGAAGGTCATGATGTTGCCAGGATTCTGCCTCCCATTTTAGGCAAGGAACCGGCGCCTGATAAGGCTCTGGCCTATGTATGCCAGGGGCTTGCATGCCTTGAGCCTATTGATGAGCCTGACGCCTTAAGGGCAGCCTTTAATTCTACTCAGCCCGTAACTACGCTTATGGACGGATAGGCTTCCCGGTGCCTGCCTTCGGAATAACTAAGGCTTTATCGTGAAGCCTGCTTGAACAAAGTGTTTATCAAATGTGAACGCTTCGCGAATCGAAAGGCTTGTCATTCTTTGGTTCCAACGTCTCTTTGCGTTTCCCGGCTATTGCCAAGGTTTTCCCCGTATAATGATTTGTCGTGATCCTCCAACGTGTTTTCTGTTTCGCTGGAGCCAATGCCGGTAAGACGCTTTTTTGCCTTGCTCATGTTCATTCATTTGCAAATAGAGCAAAATGAGAACTATTATATGTTCGATTTTGAACAGAAGGACTTTTATATATCAGACTGAAAAGCATGCTTAACTGTTTATTGTGGGAGGAATTCACTCAAATATAGAGAAAGACATATTACACTATAATATTTTGAGTCTGAAGAGGGGTGGATTCCAGTATGATTTCTCATCGACGTTTAGTCACTTGTTTGGTACTTCTGATTATGGTAAACCTTGTGGGTGTGGCGACAGCTGCGACGCCTACCGAGGTGAGAATCGGTGTATATGAGCCGATGACAGGGGCGATGGCCGCAGGTGGCCAAATGACTTGGGAAGGGATAGAACTCGCGCAGAAACAGAGACCAAATGTCTTAGGACTGCCGGTCAGACTCATCTTAGTTGATAATCGCAGCGACAAAGTTGAAGCAGCTACTGCTGTGACCCGTCTGGTTCAGAAAGACAAAGTGCATGCAATTATCGGAAGCTACGGGAGCGCCCTGTCGATGTCCGGAGGGCCTGTAGCGCAGCAGGCAAAAGTCCCGGTCATGGGATGTTCACCTACGAATCCCTTGGTTACAATAGGAAATGACTACTATTTCCGTGCCTGCTTCATTGACCCTTTCCAGGGCAGAGTCATGGCACAATTCGCCTTCGAGAAGCTCGGGGCTAAGACTGCAGCAATTATCCAGGACGTGGCTCAGGATTACTCAGTAGGCCTCGCGAACTTCTTCAGAGAGGCTTTTATCGAGTTGACCGGGGATCCCAAAGCTATTGTAGGCTTTACATCTTATCAGACCGGCGACAGAGACTTCACAGCACAGCTTACATATGTCGCCAACGCAAAACCTGATGTAGTATTCGCTCCCGGATACTATGCCGACGCAGCTGTACTCGTTACACAAGCTCGTTCCCTAGGACTTGCCATGCCTTTCCTCGGAGGAGACACTCTTGAGGCGCCTGAGTTCATTGAGATTGGCGGAAAGGATGTCGAAGGCGTATACTTCAGCACCCACTACAGTGCTGATGCCCCTATAACCCCTGCGTCCGAGGAGTTCGTAGCCCTTTACAAGTCAGAATTCAACAAGCAGCCTAACACATTTGCCGCTTTGGGTTACGACTGCTATATGCTGGTGCTGGATGCCATTGAGAAAGCAGGAGTAGTCGATCCCGTAGCAATAAGGGACACAATGGCGAAAACCAAAGATTTCGTGGGAGCTACCGGTATTATTACCCTCGACGCTAATGGCGACGCCACCAAGAGCGCAGTTGTGCTCCAGGTGCAAAACGGAGAGTTCAAACTCGTTGACGTTGTGCATCCGCGCTAGTTCATAATCCGGTAGTAGTCCTCATCAGAGCGAGTTATTCGTCACGGACCTTGCTCGTTGAATAGGGTTTTGGAGCTTCCCTGGGGGCTTAGCCCCCAGGGAACGACTTGTTCTGTGTCCGATGGGAGGCTGGAGACGGTGACGCTGGAAATACTCATGCAAAATATTGCTAACGGGATTACGTTAGGTAGCCTCTACGCTCTCTTGGCCATTGGATATACAATGGTATACGGTATCCTGAGACTCATCAACTTCGCCCATGGCGAAATCTTCATGATTAGTACCTACTTCGCTTTTTATGGCATAGCCATTTTTGCTCTTCCTTGGCAGCTCTCCTTCGTCATGGCAATTGCCCTCACTGCCCTGCTGGGTGTTGTCATCGAGCGGGCAGCCTACAGGCCTCTTAGGGATGCGCCACGCATATCAGCATTGATTTCGGCTATAGGGGTGTCGTTTCTCATGGCAAACCTCGGCCTGGTGATATTCGGGGGAAGGCCGAAGACGTTTTTCCGGCCTCAGTTGTTTCAGATTCCCATTCAATTGGGCAGGATTAGGGTTGTGGCTCTTTTCTTCATAATCCCTGTACTGACAGTGGTTCTTCTTGCAATACTCAACTACATTGTATACAAGACGAAGATAGGCCTTGCCATGCGGGCTGCCCAGTGGGATTTTGACGTGGCGCGACTGATGGGAGTTGAAGTTGACCGGGCAATCTCGGTGACCTTTGCCATTGGTTCAGCACTTGCAGCTATCGGAGGCATTATGTGGGGGCTTCGATTTGTCGAGATCAATCCGAATATGGGGTTGTTCCCGGGGTTGAAATGCTTTATCGCTGCTGTATTCGGCGGTATCGGCAATATTGCCGGAGCGGTCTTAGGTGGCTTTCTTCTTGGCTTCGGAGAGATTATGTTAGTGGCTTTCTTGCCGGGTTTGGCAGGCTATCGTGATGCTTTCGCTTTTGTTTTACTGATTTTGATGCTTCTGTTTAGGCCTACAGGCCTACTGGGTGAGAAGCAAAGGGTGAGAACATAATGACCGGAAACCGAAGCAATGACCTCATGAGAAAAGGCGGAATTGCAGTTGCGTTGCTTCTCGTGTTTTACCTGTGCCTCTTCTGGGTCGAGACCGGCTGGGACGCTTATAAGGTGCGTATTTTGAATCTCTCTGCAATATACATTGGCATTACGCTGGGTCTTAACCTGTGCAATGGGTTTGCAGGCCAGTTTTCTCTCGGGATTGCCGGGTTCATGGCTGTCGGTGCATATACCACGGCGTTACTGACGATGGCACCCCAGACGAAGTCTGCGGTATTTTTTATTGATCCTTTGATTTGGCCGCTGAACTCCATCCAGTGGGGTTTTTTGCCTGCCCTTTTAATGGCCGGCCTGGTATCAGGGTTAGTAGGATTTGCAGTCGGGGCCCCTGCCATACGTTTTCGTGATGATTACTTGGGTATTACCACGCTGGGATTTGCGGAGATTATCCGTGTCGTATTTACAAATACCAGAAGCATTACCAATGGCGCGCTAGGCCTCAAGGGGATTCCTCCTCAAACTAACCTCTACTGGAGTTGGACTTTTGCTCTCATCTGTATCTTGGTAATGGTAAGGCTTACGAACTCCAGTTACGGACGGGCGCTGAAGGCCGTTCGTGACGATGAGGTCGCTGCCGAGGCCATGGGTGTGAATCTCTTTTACCACAAGTGTCTTGCTTTCGTAGTCTCAGCAATGATGGCGGGTGTCGGCGGAGGGTTGCTGGGAAACCTCATAACTACTATCGACCCAAACATGTTTCGTTTCCCGTTGACCTTTACAGTGTTAATGATGGCAGTGCTAGGTGGTTTAGGAAGCATTACAGGCAGTGTAATAGCAGCTACGTTGGTGACGGTTGCCATGGAAGTCCTTAGAGCGCTGGAGGAACCCAGGGTTATTCTAGGAATGTTCCTGCCCGGAATTCCAGGTATGCGCATGGTGGTCTTTTCCATTGCCCTGATGGCAGTTATATTATTCTATCCCAAGGGATTCATGGGAGACAGAGAACTGAGTCTTGATTCTTTCAGAAACCTTGCGGCAAGATTTCGCCGTAGATTCTTATATAAGCAGGTGTAAGTGGGCTATGTCGAATATGAATGATTTCGCGCTTGTCTGCGAGAATATCGGAATGCAATTCGGAGGCCTTGCGGCTGTCAGCAACTTTGCTCTTTCAATTTCAGAACGGGCGTTATATGGGTTGATTGGCCCGAACGGAGCAGGCAAGACTACGGTATTTAATGTCATATCCGGGGTCTTGAGTCCCACCGCAGGATCAGTGAAGCTGTTCGGAAAAGATATCACAGGACTCAATCCTGATGAGATCGCCAGGCGGGGTATCGCTCGCACTTTCCAGAACATCAGGCTGTTTCGCAACCTTACGGTTCTTGAGAACGTGCTGGTCGGACACCATCTCAGGCGCGAGGCGACGTTCGGAGAAGCGCTGCTGGCTTTTCCGAGATACAGGAAGGAAGAATCCGATATGCTACGCACATCCGAGGAGTTACTGGAGGACGTAGGCCTGGGAGATGTGGCGCACTATCGGGCCAGCGCACTTCCGTATGGACAGCAACGCCGGCTTGAAATCGCCCGTGCCCTGGCTACAAGGCCAAGGGTCCTTCTACTGGATGAGCCGGCAGCAGGGATGAATCCGGCAGAGACTGAGCAACTGATGCAGCTTATCCTTGACGTGCGTGACAGATTCAACCTCACTATACTCCTGATTGAGCATGAGATGAAGGTAGTGATGAATATCTGTGAACGCATGACTGTGCTGGACCACGGCCAGATCATCGCAGAAGGGACTCCTTCTGCGATTCAGTCGAACGAAAGGGTAATCAAGGCCTATCTGGGGGGCGGAGTAATTGCTCGACATTAAGGATATTCACGTCTACTATGACGGAATTCACGCAATCAAAGGGGTTTCCATGACTGTGCCTCAAGGATCCTTGGTGACACTTGTGGGCTCTAACGGGGCGGGGAAGACAACTTTGTTGAGGACAATCTGCGGGCTGAAAAGGCCTTCAGAAGGTCAGATCTTTTTTAGGGATTCGAACCTTCTGGACGTGAGTGTCACCGGGATTGTCCAGATGGGGATTAGCATGGTGCCTGAAGGCAGGCAGATATTCCCTAACCTTACGGTTTTGGAAAACCTTCATTTAGGTGCATATACACGGACAGACGCCAATGGGATTAGCCGTGACCTGGATTGGGTGTTCAAGCTGTTTCCGAGGCTGAAAGAACGCGTTCGTCAGAAAGGCGGAACCCTATCCGGAGGCGAGCAGCAGATGCTTGCTATCGCAAGAGGGCTTATGTCAAGGCCCACCCTTCTTCTGATGGATGAGCCTTCACTTGGCCTTGCTCCTATCTTGGTGGAAGAGGTTTTCGGTATCATTCAGGAGATCCATTCTGAAGGTGTGACGCTGCTTTTGATAGAGCAGAACGCCCAGGCTGCTCTCAGCGTTGCTGATTATGGATATGTGATGGAGTCAGGCGCTATTGCTCTGGAAGGGAAGGGAGCGGACCTCTTGCACGATGAAGCGGTGAGGCGCGCCTACCTCGGCGGAGAATCTCTTAAGTAGGTACTTGTTTTTCAGTAGCTACTTGGTTTTCTGGGAATTACTTATGTGCATTTTAGGATGAGCATGAGACAACCCAGACAACTCGAACAATTCGACTGTTCCCATCGAGTATTAGGAAGCCCATGAGGTTCTAGGTAGGGGATGGATGAGACTGTGTGTCATCGTAGTATCTGAACTCATCAGGGTTCCCTGTCAGCCGGTGGGCTTCTTCTTGCGCCGTTTTGTTGGTTGCTTTCCTCATGATCTGTTGCTTCGAGTCCTGCTCCTTCTTGTGTACCTGCAAACAGAGCAATAGAGCGACTTACGTCCCGTTAGACGATTTAACGCCCCTAGTTATGCAAGGCCTGATATACTATTGCTAAGCAATCGGTGCAAATATCGGCCACAGGACAGTAGTGTCAATCGACTAGTTATTCAATGAAGAGAATGTCCCGGTAATTATCTGAGAATTCATGGGATATGGAGGCCGCCTGCAATGGAGTCAGCAGACAATGTGCCAAGACAGCAGATAAGTTTTCGAGACGAGGTAAC
>DUVA01000242.1 GCA_012841305.1 Bacillota bacterium
AAGCGCATGCAAGGCTGCATAGTCACTCTTAAGCCCGGATGCGACTATTCAAAAGAGGAGTTTCTGTTTAGTCACGACAGAGATGACTTTGTCTATGTTCTAGCAGGCGAATTGGACATAGAGAGCGGAGAGAAAAGGTATCGCCTGGAGCAAGGGGATGCAGCGTACTTCTCTCTTCATGACATGGAAGCAATGGGAAATCCGGGAGAGGCTCCGGCTCAGCTATTATGGATCGTATCACCCTCGGGGGCGTAGTCAATCACAAAGGCTTCTTTTGATTGCGCATCTTAACTCCAAGGGGAGATGACTTGAGGATGACTTGGGGGTAGCTCGTATGGGAAAAGAAATGGAGCAGATGTTTCAGCGGAAGTTTGACAAGGTTAACAGTATAGTGGACAAGCATGATCGGAAGGTTTCCAACCTCATAGCTATACTCCAGGAAATTCAGGCGGAGTACCGCTACCTTCCTGAAGAAGTATTAACATATGTGGCCACTGCATTGGGTATCCCACGCGCAACTGTCTATGGTGTGGCTACATTCTATACCCAATTTTCAATGAAACCAAAGGGGAAATACATTATCAAGGTGTGTGACGGGACGGCATGCCACGTCAGACATTCCGAGAAACTGCGTTACTTAGTCCGTGAAAAGCTGGGGCTTGACGATTCAAAGGATACCACGGACGACCTAGGATTTACTATAGAGACGGTATCATGCATTGGCGCGTGTGGACTTGCGCCTGTTGTTACAGTAAACGACGATGATGTTTATGGCCAAATGACTCCCGAGGCCCTTACGATTATTCTGGATCAATTGATATCCAAGGAACGTTCGGAGGGGTCTACAGGAAAAGCCGAAAACGGTGACGAGTGCCCGGCGAGAAACGGACAGGCGCACGAGTTGGACGGCGGAAAGGGGTGCCTGGGATGCTAAAGTCTCGCAAGGATGTAGAAAGAGTTAGAGAAAAAGCCGAGAAAGGCCTAAATCAACAGAAAGTGCGGGCCATGGTCTGCGCAGGGACAGGGTGCTTAGCCAACGGATCACTCAAAGTATACGAGAAGCTTAGGGAGCTTGTTTCCGAGAAAGGCTTATTAGTCGATTTAGACATGACGGAAGACGCATGCGGCGAGGCTCATCCCAATGGCAATGGCATCGGAATCGCAAAGAGTGGATGCCACGGTTTCTGCCAGATGGGTCCCCTTGTCCGCATTGAGCCTCAGGGTATCCTCTATGTTTCCGTGAAACCTGAGGACGTAGAAGAAATCGTAGAAGAGACTTTAATAAAGGGCAAGGCTGTGACGCGCCTTCTCTACCAGGATTCACCTTCCGGAACTGCGGTGAAGACCGAGGATTCAATCCCTTTCTACAAGCGTCAGCATCGTGTGGTCCTAGCCAATTGTGGCAGGATTAACCCGGAAGACATCAGAGAAGCCATTGCAATGGGTGGTTATCATGCCATCGCGAAGGCATTGGATGAGATGACACCTGATCAAGTCATTCAGCTCATTAATGCGTCCGGACTTAGGGGGCGCGGCGGAGCAGGCTTCCCAACCGGCCGTAAGTGGGGGTTTGCCCAGGCCGCGAAATCCGTGAAGAAATACGTGATATGTAACGGAGACGAAGGAGACCCAGGCGCATTCATGGACAGAAGCGTAATGGAAGGGGATCCTCATAAGGTTATTGAAGGCCTGATGATAGCGGCTTTCGCTATCGGCGCTGATGAGGGATTCATCTATGTGCGGGCTGAATACCCTGTGGCAGTGACCCGTCTTAAGAAAGCCATTAAAGAGGCGAGAGAGTACGGGTTGCTGGGGCGAAATATCCTCGGGAGCGACTTTTCATTTGATATTACTATCAAAGAAGGCGCAGGTGCGTTCGTCTGCGGTGAGGAAACCGCACTCATTTCGTCCATTGAAGGCAGACGAGGTATGCCTAACCCAAGGCCTCCTTACCCGGCAGCAAAAGGCCTTTTCGGCAAGCCGACCATCATAAACAATGTGGAGACTCTCTCGAATTTGCCGTCCATTATCCTAAACGGCCCTGCCTGGTTCAAGTCCCACGGAACCGAGACAAGCCCGGGCACGAAGACATTTGCCCTTGCAGGGCAAGTGGTGAACACAGGCCTCGTAGAAGTGCCTATGGGATTCCCACTGAGAGACCTCGTCTTCGAGGTTGGAGGAGGCACCCGCACAGGCAGGGAGTTCAAGGCAGTGCAAATCGGAGGGCCGTCCGGAGGCTGCTTGGCCAAGGACCAGCTTGACGTTGCGCTGGACTACGAATCGCTACGTAAGGTAGGAGCGATGGTGGGTTCAGGCGGGATAGTAGTAATGGATGAGGACACTTGTATGGTAGAGGTCGCCAGGTTTTTCATGCAGTTCGCTCAAAATGAGTCGTGCGGGAAATGCGTGCCTTGTCGTGAGGGGACTAAGCAGATGCTTGCCCTCCTGACGAAGATTACAAACGGCGAAGGCACGGAAGAAGACTTGGAACTCCTGGAAGAAGTAGCTCTTGCAGTAAAGGACGGGGCTCTTTGTGGCTTAGGAAAGACTGCTCCGAATCCGGTCCTGACTACCCTTAAGTACTTCCGTTCTGAATATGAGGCGCACGTTCTGGAGAAGCGGTGTCCTGCAGGAGTTTGCCAAGCCTTGAAGGCTTACTCCATCAATCCGGACAAGTGCCGCGGATGCACGTTATGTGCAAAGGCGTGCCCTGTAGGGGCGATATCAGGTGAGCGGAAGAAACCCCACAATATCGACCAGGCGAAATGCATCAAGTGTAACACCTGCGTTGAGAAATGTCGGTTTGGGGCAATCAGCAAGGAATAGATGAGAGCATAACACGAAACACGATTTGAAGTAGCGTAGAACGGAACCTAAGTGGGGGAGGGAACCAAATATGCCTTACGTGACTGTTGACGGGGAAACAGTTGAAATAAACGGAGAAAAGAATATCCTGGAGCTGGTGCGCAAAGCAGGCATTGAGCTTCCTACATTCTGCTACCATTCGGAGCTGTCTGTGTATGGGGCATGCCGCATGTGTACAGTTGAGATAGACAACATGGGCCTTGTGGCTGCTTGTTCCACACCTCCGGCCGACGGGATGGTTATCCACACGAATACCAAGAGAACACAGAGATTGCGTAGGATGGTGGTGGAGCTTCTGCTCGCGAACCATCACAGGGACTGCACTACCTGTGACAAAAACGGGTCCTGCAAACTTCAGAGCCTCGCCTACCAGCTAGGAGTTAGAAAGGTGCGGTTCGGTGATAGAGAGCAAATGCTTCCTGTCGATGATGAGAACCCCTCTATCGTCAGGGACCCTAACAAGTGCATACTCTGCGGTGACTGTGTCAGGGTATGTTCGGAGATCCAAGGCATAGGAGTTTTGGACTTTGTGGGTCGGGGGGCTGATACATGTGTTAGCCCTGCTTTCGGAAGGAAGCTGGGAGAAGTCGAGTGTGTGAATTGCGGCCAATGTGTCGCAGTGTGTCCCACAGGCGCGCTCACCGGGAAATCCGAGATAGAAGCAGTCTGGAACGCGCTTAGTGACCCGTCTAAGGTGGTTGTGGCACAGATTGCACCTGCAGTGCGTGTCGCTGTCGGAGAGGCTTTTGGCAAGAAGCCGGGAGAGCTTGAGACAGGCAAGATCGTCGCTGCGCTGAAGAAGATTGGTTTCGCGAAGGTTTTTGATACGGTATTTGCAGCAGACCTCACCGCAGTGGAGGAGTGCAATGAGTTCTTGAGCCGTCTTGCTAACGGAGAGCGGTTGCCCCAGTTTACTTCGTGTTGTCCCGGATGGGTTAAATTCGCTGAGCAGCACTACCCGGAAATACTGGACAATGTTTCGACATGCAAGTCTCCTCAGCAGATGTTCGGTTCAGTCGTAAAAAAGTTCTATGCGAAGGAGATGGGTGTTGAGCCCAAGGATGTCTTTGTCGTTTCTATCATGCCGTGCACAGCCAAGAAATTTGAGGCAAAGAGGCCTGAGTTCACAGAAGACGGGGTCCCGGATGTGGATGCAGTCATTTCCACGAATGAACTGGGCCTACTTCTGAAGCAGGCAGGGATAGTGTTCGAAGAGCTTGAAGGACAAGCTTTTGACCAGCCATTCGGACTGACTACCGGAGGAGGCGTGATCTTCGGGGTCACCGGTGGAGTAGCAGAGGCTGTGCTGAGGACTGCAGCGGATCTCCTCAAGATAGATCTGGGATACGTTGACTTCAAGGAAGTCAGAGGATTCCAGGGGCTTCGTGAGGCGACTGTGCATCTCGGTGATACAGAGCTTAATCTGGCAGTTGTTCACGGGCTTGGCAATGTGCGCAAGCTACTTGATGCGGTCAGGTCAGGTGAGGCCAAATACGATTTGGTTGAAGTCATGGCATGTCCGGGCGGGTGTGTCGGAGGTGGAGGACAGCCGCAGCCAAATGATACTGAGTCACGAAAGGCAAGGGGCAAAGGGCTGTACGTCAGCGACAGATTAGCGCAGCTCCGCAGCCCAGGCGAAAACTTGGCAGTCACGAAGTTGTACGAGACGTATTTGGGTGAGCCAGGTAGCGAGCTTGCGCATGAGGTCTTGCATACCGGTTACGGATCGCGCAGAAGGATTTCAGGGGATATCAAGATAAACGGGACAAGGCCGGGCGCGTTGGATGTCTCAGTCTGTGTCGGGACAGGGTGTTACCTCAGGGGTTCATATGATGTGCTCCAAACCTTTACAAGACTGTCGGATCGCCATGACATTGAAGGCAAGGTTAATCTGAAGGCTACGTTCTGCTTAGAACACTGCGAGAACGGCGTATCCATCAAGGTTGGCGACAGAATAGTGACCGGCGTTACGCCTCTCAATGCAGAAGAGACCTTCGAGAAACAGGTGTTATCCAAGCTGTGTGCGGATAAAGCCTCATGCTCATGCGGTTTACGCCGCGTGGCGACGGATGAGGAAAGAACGAGGAGGTAACTTAATGGTTACTATCCAGGTGTGTGTCGGTAGTTCGTGTTTTCTAAGAGGCGCCCCGGACGTAATCAAGGCATTTGAAACCATAATCGAGAAACACGCTCCGAGGCAGGTGGAACTCAAAGGCACGTTTTGCCAGGAGTTGTGCACAAAAGGTGTTACAGTTAGAATCAATGAGAAGGTTTTCACGGCAGTAGCTCCTGAGGATGTGCCCGGGCTCTTCAGAGAGCAAGTTATGCCAATACTCCGCGGTGACGCGAGGGCGGATACAGGCGGATGATTGAAGAGGTCTACTACAAGGAAGGTGGTAACGTGGGAATAATCACCACGATTGACGCAAAATGCAAGGACTGTTACAAGTGTCTAAGGACATGTCCTGTAAAGGCGATAAGGATGGAACGCGGCGCGCTGCCCCATGAGCTTCATGCCAGGGTTTGCGAAGAACGGTGTATTTTCGACGGTAGCTGCGTCATGGTCTGTCCCCAGAACGCGAAGAAGGTTGCAAGCGATCTTGGCAGCCTAAGGCCTCTTCTGGGAAAAGGGGAAAGAGTCGCTGCGAGTCTCGCCCCGTCGTTTCCTTCTGCATTTCCGGATGTAGACCCACGGGTTGTCCCGACAGCCCTCAGGCTGATAGGGTTTAGTTTCGTCCAGGAGACAGCCATTGGGGCGGAACTTGTCAGCGAGGAATATACCAGGAGGTTCCGGGAGGAAGACACGCCTCTCATATCCAGCCCCTGTCCTGTAGTGGTGAACCTCGTTGAACGACACTATCCGGAGGTCATTCCGTACCTTGCGCCTGTTGTATCCCCTATGGTTGCCCACGGCCGGTATCTGAAACAGATTATGCCAGGCACAAAAGTGGTATTTATCGGCCCATGCATTGCGAAGCTGGGTGAACGGGAGGAGCCCGGCGTAGATGACGCCATAGACTTCGTCTTGACATTTGAGGAGCTCAAAAACGTGTTTCTACAAGCCGGAGTCGATTTGGCTTCGTTGGAGCCGTCTCGATTTGACGGAGCTGTGCCTGAGACTGCCAGGCTCTTTCCTGTTGAAGGAGGCATGTTGAGGTCAGCCTCCTTAAGTACGGATATGCTTGACTGCGATGTACTGACAGTTTCGGGCCTCGAGAGCTGCAAAGAGGTGTTGAAGCAGTTTATCCGCGGTATGCGGCAAGGCGACCGGACGCATCTTCCGCGCCTTGTGGACATGCTTGCGTGTGAAGGAGGCTGCATTAACGGGCCTAAAAATCCCAGCGTAGAGGATGTCTACACCAGAAGAGCCCGTGTGCTGGAGTATGTAAAGCAGTCCTCGGATGACCGTAACCAGAGTAAAGAGGCTGATGCGCAGGATGTGCCCGAGCGTCCCGAAATCCCACAAAAGCTTCTTGAAAGGAGTTATCGCAATCTCAAGCCTGATGTCCAGGCGCCGGATGAGGGCATAATCAAGGCTATACTGGCAAAAACGGGAAAGCATTCCAAGTCTGATGAACTCAACTGCGGCGCATGCGGGTATGATTCTTGTAGAGACAAGGCTATCGCCGTGTTCCAAGGGATGGCAGATCCTGAAATGTGTATCCCGTATATGCGCGAGAGAGCCGAATCAGTGGCTAACCTTTTCGTTGCGTCTACTCCCAATGCCATAGTTGTAATAGATGAAGACGAGGTTATTCGAGATCTTAACGCTGCTGCAGAGAGGATGTTCAAGCGAAAGAAAGGGGAGGTAGTGGGAAAGAACCTTTCAGCTATCCTGGAACCCGGATACTTTAGGCAAGCCCTCCAAGAGAAGACTATCGTCCAGGGCGAGGTTTGCTATCCTGACAAAGAACTCGTAACTTATCAGACCATATTCTATGAACCCAGTGAGAGACTGGCAATGGGCATTATAGCTGACATAACCGAAGAGAGGAAGCGTGAGAGACGACTCCTTGAGATACGCGAGCAGACTCTGGACAAAGCACAAGGGGTCATAAACAAGCAGATGGAGGTCGCCCAGAAGATAGCAGGATTGCTAGGTGAGACCACTGCTGAAACCAAGGTGCTCCTCACAAATCTCATGAATACTTTCAGGAATGAGGGGGAGAGCAATGGGACGTCTTCACGTTGAAGTAGAGAAGTGCCAACTGAATAAGCATGGCGAAGAGCTATGCGGCGACAGCGTGGAGGTGGAAGCCGGTCCTGACTCTACCATAGTAGTGCTTTCAGACGGATTGGGGAGCGGGGTCAAGGCAAATATCCTCTCATCACTGACTGTGAGAATGGCTGTCACCATGCTCAAGGGAGGACTGAAGCTGGAGGAGGTTGTGGATACTTTCGTCCACACCTTACCTGTATGCGAGAAGAGGCAACTGGCTTACTCAACCTTTAGTATCCTGCAGATTTTCAACGATGGAAATGTCTATCTCGCTGAATATGACAGCCCTCCTGCCTTTATCGGACGTGGAAGTCATCTCCGCACTGTGCCGAGGTCAGAGCGGATTATGGATGAGCGAGTCATTAGGGAGGCTTTTTTCTCTGTTGGGGACGGAGATTGGATCGTGTTGGCAAGCGACGGAGTCCTCCATGCCGGTATTGGGGGGATATGGAACATTGGGTGGGGATGGGACAGAGTCGGTGACTATATCTCGTCTACCGCAGCTCGAACCATGCTAGCGTCTGAACTCGCAGAGGAGATTGCCGAAGTTACCGGCAAGCTGTACGCATACAAGCCGGGAGACGACGCTACTGTGGTGGCTGTGCGGGTCAGGCATCCACGTTATCTCACCATGCTTGTAGGCCCTCCCGTGAATCCTGAAGATGACCGGGAGGTTGTGGATAAACTGCTGGGCGCGCCAGGCAAGAAGGTGGCATGCGGTGGGACCACCGGCAATATTGTTGCGCGTATCCTTGAACGTCCAATGACTGTAGATCTTACACCGCATGACAAGAGAATCCCCCCCATTGGTAAGCTGGAAGGGATAGACCTCGTCACCGAAGGCATGCTGACACTCTCATATACCCTGGAGAAGCTGGAATCCGGTATGAAGTTGAGGGATGCTGCCATGAAACGTGATGGCGCAAGCCTTCTGGCGTCGTTGCTCCTTGAAGCTGACTGCCTTCACATAATTGTGGGAAGGGCGATAAACCCTGCCCACCAAAGCCCCGACGTCCCCAGGAGTCTTGCCTTGAAACATAAGATCGTCGACGGGTTAGCCCAGGTTCTGCGGAGCATGGGAAAGACCGTCAAAGTCGAGTACTACTAGCTCCCGTATTTGCGGACTGAAAATGTCAAGGACACGGAGTACGCGGATGGATGACATACGCGGGCGGATGCCATTGACAATGCCCCGACTGTACTCTATACTAGAACAGCATACAGTTCGTTGCTCAGGTCGGCAATTTGATTCGGTTGGGAGGAGAAATACATTGTCCAGGACTAAGACCGCCCAATCCAGAATAGCAGTGACGCATCGGGTGCCTATTGTCGAGCAAATCAAGACCAGCGTGCTTCGTCAAATAGCGCAAGGAATATACAAAGAAGGCGATAGGCTGCCCAGTATTCGACAACTGGCCAGGGATCTGGGGGTAAACCCTAATACTGTCAGCAAAGCCTACAGTGAGCTAAGTCAATCCCACGTTGTAGAGTCGGTCACGGGCAAAGGGGTCTTCGTCAAACAATCAGTCATTTCAGTGGACCCGGAGAATGTTCCCCTTCCACGTGAAGCGCAGGTTGTCATTGAAGAGACTATTGAGCGATTCTTCAATGAGGGCTACAGCGGAGAGAGCATTAAGCATGCTTTCATTATGGCCCTTGACAAGATCATAAGGTCGCGACAACCTATGGTCGCGCTCGTAGAGTGTACGCCACAGGATACCGCCTACCTGGCAAAAGAACTCTCCAGCAAGCTTGGCCTTCCTGTGACACCGGTATTGGTGTCTGACTTAGGGGCCACAGTCCAACCTGAAGAATTTGACGTTTTTGTTACTACTCTGTTCCATTTTCAAGCTGTGAAGGAAATTGCCGGCGAGTGTAATATGGTTTTTCCCGTCAATATTGCACCTGCTCCCGACCTTCTCTTGACAATATCGAGATTGAAGAAAGAATCTACCGTACTTGTTATGGCTACAGATCCGGATACTGTTGACTCTCTAAGATCAGTTGTTGACTTATGTCATAGCGGTCAGGTTGTCGGATGCTTGTCTGAAGATATCAATAGAATCAGAGAGGCACTAAGAGTGGCTAAAGTAGTGATTCATAGTGCATCGTGTTGTGATGTCATCAAAGAGCTACAGCCTAAACAGCCGACAATTGAGGTTGCATTCCATATTCTGGACGATTCCGTCCGAATGATTGGTGCCGAGATTAAGAAGCTATGGCCGCATCTGGAGGTGGTGAGTTAAGGACAACGAGTACGATCTAATGTCGATGTCACATGAATTTTGCATTCGTCGAAGTCACGTATGAAAGGGGTAACAGCAGTGAGCGCAAAAACACAAAATGTAGTGACAACTCAACCGGCTATTAGGGGAGAGCTTTGGGCGGCTGGCGCTGCTTTAGGATTCACTCTGTCAAATATGTTTGACAAGCTGGGTCTTGCCCAAGGCAATCCGTACGTCGGTCTAATTGCTAAAGACATGCCTCTTTGGATTATTGCTATCGTAACATGCTTGTCACAAGGACTCTTCAGGCAACAGCTGTCCGCAGACTCACCTGAATATGTAGGCAAACAAGGTTGGCTGCCTTTCGTTTGGAGCGGGCCGATCATGGACGCTTTCGGAACAGTCATGTTCTATGTTGCCATGTCTCTGGGCGGAGTAGTTATCGCAGTTCCCGTTGTCCAGTCTCAAGTGCTCTGGGCGGCGATAATCGCCCACTTCATGCTAGGCGAGAGGTTTGATCGCAGGACTGCCATTGGAAGCCTGGTATTTGTGGCAGGTTTAGTCCTATTGTCCTTAGGGCAAATGCAGGGTGCGCCGGTCTCATCCCAGTGGGCAATGGCGATTCCGCTGGCTCTGATTGCGGGACTTGGCTGGTCACTAGGGACTGTCCTATGGAGAAAAGGCCTTGTGAATGGTACGAACAAATGGGTCGGGATGTCAATCCACTACCCAATGGCTTGGCTTGCGGTTATCGTCTACTTAATGATTACAGGACAGATGTCCGCGTTCAACATGCCTATGAAGTCTGCAGCCGCCTTTGCAGGAAGCGGTGTTTTCTCGGGAGTTATTGCAGTTACAATGTTCATGAATGCCCTAAACGTGATACCCGTTGCCAAAGCTAACATAATCAAGTCGAGTTACCCTGTACTTGCTGCCGTATTTGCCTGGATCCTTTTTAAGGAGTACCTGAATGTAGTGATGATTGTAGGTATAATAATTACAATTGTTGGCTTAGGTATTATCACTCGGAAGTCGGAGTAAGCAGAGGAATAAGGTTATTTGCCGCTTGGGGGAGTGTATTATGCTAGGTGGTTATACTGGGAAGCTCCTTAAAGTTGATCTTTCATCAGGACATATAGAACCCATGGAATTGCCTGAAGATGTCCTCAGGCGATATCTTGGCGGTTGCGGGCTGGGCGCCTATCTGTTCGGGAAATTCGCATCACCCGGCGATGCGCCCTACGCGCCTCATATGCCGTTGATGTTTCTCACAGGGCCGCTCACCGGAACACCGGTTCTGTGTTCAGGCCGGCATTC
>DUVA01000243.1 GCA_012841305.1 Bacillota bacterium
AACTCAATGCCTTCAGGCCATAGCGCTACCGCTTTTGCTCTCGCGACTGTCCTGGCGAAGCAGTATCCTGAGTATAAGTATGTGTTCTACGCTTGTGCTTCTCTGATTGCAGTGTCCCGCGTGTATGTCCATGCCCATTGGCCAAGCGATGTCCTGGTCGGCGCAGCTCTTGGCGTGTGGTCTGCAAATCAGGTCATGGGTAGAAGCAGGATCCTTGAGATATGTTGGTAGCCACTTCTACATTTGGAGTCATTACTACCTCTTGACTGTCTGCGAAGGAGTACGTAGTATTGCTGACTTAACACCTTATGTCTTTATCCTATTAATGGTTGCCGCAACTCTTTAGTGCGGTATGAGCAGGCTTACCCTGCAAAACGCGGAATCTGAGGTGTGCTGGGTTTTCTATATTCCTCCTGCATTCGCCTTTTTGCCTCTCGGAGGATTGCGATTTGCTGTTCATATTCCTCAAGCCCTTCATTGCTTTGAAGGCGTGAAATCTGTCGCTCGATGCCCCGAATACGGACTGCAATTTCCGCTTTTAAGATGAGATAAGCAAGCCATGCAAGCCTGGGATAGTGACGCCTGTAGAAATACAAATTAGACCTGTACAGCTCTTTGAGGATACCTGATACGTTATGCCTTCTCCCGCCGCCCCCTATGTGAATGGCGCTTGCGTCAGGCAAAAAGTAAAAGACACATCCCAGACGCTTTGCCCTGGCCGCCCAGTCCAAGTCCTCGTTATAGAAGTAGTATGTTTCATCATATCCGCCGACCCGGAGGAACGTTTCTGCCCGATACATTGCAAACCCTGTGCCTGGAAACCCGGCACGAAAAGGCTTGGACTTATCTTGTGGAAGGATACGCACTATGCTTGTCCTTGTACGCTGAGGCGTCATGTCAGGGTTATAGAGGGCGCATGAGACCCCGTCAACCTCTTTGTGCTCCTTGAGAAAGGTAAGCATCTTATTGATTGTGCCAGGCAAAATTATGATATCGCTGTTCATAATTACGAGAATGTCAGACTCGGGGACAGCTTGGGCTACACCTGCATTGAATCCTTTGGCTGACCCTAAGTTCTTGGAATGCCTTATCAAGCGCACGGAAGGAAACTCGTCTTGCACCATGTCATAAGTTCCGTCAGATGAAGCATTATCAACTGTGACTACCCGGCACGACACAAGGTCTGAAGCCAGACTCCGGCATTCTGCCAATATGCTGTTGAGGCAGTCCCGGAGAAAGTCTCTGGTGTTATAGGTAAGCACCACAAAGCTAAGGGTCAGTGGTAGACTTCCCTGAGTGCAATCGTCTTTCTCAGTCGTGTCATAGCCCTGTTCGGAATGCTCGGGTTTTGGTAAGGCGCTCTGATTTTGGGTTACAGCGAACATCCGGTATCCCCCTATTCCCAGTGCTCTTCACAGCTTGCCTAACATCTGAAAGACCGCCACTATTCTACCATAACTTCTTGCGTCTTTGTGTCAGGGAATCTTTGCTGGAAATGAGTTGGGGAAGGATTTGCTGTGTAACAGGCGAATAGAAAGAGAAAGCAAGGCAAGTTGCGGTTTGCATTGGGATGGGAGGAGCAAGAGATTAGCAGTCTTCAGAGAGATGTTGCAGCTAATGGTGAGTCCGGCTATGACGGTGCAAGTTGTGTTCGTTCAGTTCCTTGGCAAGAGCGTGTGGAGCGTGCAGCCCTCTATGCCGGCGCAGTCGGACTTGGTTTGGGACATGGCGTGATTCCCCAGGTAATACTGCTTGCAATTGGGGTACATAGAGTAATCGTAGATCCGAGATCCAGGAAAGCCAAGTTTGGGTCAATAACCACCATCTTCCAAGTGTTGACGGTATGGATGATGCTATCCGCAATTCCTGCTATAAGGCCTTTTTCCGCCTTGGGTGGGGCTATCGGGATGGCAATTTCGGGATGGGTAACCCTCGGGGCTGTGTACGGGATCATGACGGATAAGGAAGATCTAGGGGCAAATCTCATCCGAGTCTTTCTTGGCTCATCCTGTGCGGGTGCGGTACATGCTTTGGCCAATTACATTCTGGCTTGGTCTAAGGGCCGGGGATATTATCGTGCTGCGCTGCCTTTTATTGGCTGTAATGCAGCAGGGACTGTGTTCTGTGTTGCTATTTTGACAGCCTTAGGTTGCTTTCGTAGCGCGGATCGTCGTGGCAAGCTCATGATGCTCCCTGTTATCGTCCTGCTTACAGCTGCCCTCATGGTAACTCAGTCTCGTGGCGCTTTTGTTGCTTTTGTGGTTGGGTTCATAGTGTTTCTTCTGCTAGGCGTTAGATCAAGGCACAGCCTGGTTCTGAAGATAGTTGCTCTGGTAGCCCTTGTATTTGTGGTGGCCTTCTTCTTCAGAATCAGTCCGTCTGTCGGCCGGCGCTATGCGAGGATTCTAAACCCCATGTTAAACAAGGATAGATTGGAAATCTGGAGAACAGCTCTGCTAATGATAAGGGATCATCCTGTGTTGGGCGTAGGTCTTAACAACTTTGTCAATTTCTATCCTCTGTATGAACACCCTGAGGGATTTGGCACATCGATGTACATGGCACATAATGTTTTTCTTGAATTTGCAGCGACCACAGGTATTCCCGGCCTTGTCTTGTTTGTGGTTATTGTAGTCCTTGGAGTATGCGCAGGAATCAGGGGTCTTATCAACGCAGGGTCTTCGTCGAGTCTTCCGGCAACAGGTCTTGCCATATTTGCTGCCGTCCTTACACATCTTCAGTTTGATATCACTTTGAATTCCGGTGACATGCTTCCATTCTTCTTTGTTCCCTATGGGGTCCTCATTCTTCTGGAGCAATGGTTGGAGTCTCGCAACTATCCTCGTCCTTCATCGTAGTTCAGCTTGCTAAAAAGGCTATTTGTGAACTCGACATGGTAAAAGTGCCTGGATGCATAATGTGCGCCTGAGTCGGGGACGTAAGTATCAGGTGGTATGCATGCGTATGGCCGGGACAGAGCGATAAAGATGCACATAGCCGAGAAATGGAAGAGGCAGGCTGCGGCTTTGGAGGCTTTGTGGGTTTATCCGTGTCTTAAATGTGCGGACTACCCCTTTGTAAGCGTGATAATTCCTACATACAATCGACGAGCGATACTGGAGAAGTGCCTTTCTGCATTGCTTGTCCAGACATATCCTCATGACAAGTACGAAATCATTGTCATAGATGACGGTTCCACGGATGGGACAGGTGAGATGGTAGATAGGCTGGTAGAAGAATACGGGCTCACGCGACAGTCGATAATCGTGACAGAGGCTGATGCCGAGGTCAAACGAGAAGTTGAGCCTGTGGCGGGGATTGAGGATAGAACCGAGGCGGAGATCGAGGACAAAACCGAGGTTAGGACGAAGGCTGAGACTGACACCGAGTGTAGGCATGGGGTTAAGCGTTGTGTCACTTGCCGATCTCGGAGGCTGATTTACGAGTGGCAGGAGCACACCTCGGCGGCAGCAGCCAGAAATCGAGGGATCCGTAAAGCCGTCGGCGACTTGGTGATTCTCTTAGACAGTGATATTGTGACACTGCCTGATTTCATTGAAGCCCATGTGTTCGCACGATTGGATCCTGCTTATGAGGCTCGGGAGGACGGGACTTTTCGCATTGGATTTTCGCCTGACGACAAGACTATTGTCCACGGGCGGGTTATCTACACCGAGGACCTCGACAATCCCACAAGCACGCAGAAGCGGATCTCTGACATATCAATGGCCTTTTTCGCCGGCGGAAACGTGTCCATTGCCCGCAAATGGCTGCTTAAGGCGGGTCTTTTTGACGAGGACTTTACAGAATACGGTTGGGAAGATCTAGAGCTTGGTCAACGGCTAAAGAAGCTCGGACTTCGAGTCGTAAGATCTGACAAGCCTGCGGGTTACCACCTAAAACACGAATTCTCTGTTGCGAAGCTACCTGCAATTCGAAAACGAGAGATTCAGCGAGGCCGCATGGCAGTAATCTACTACAAGAAACACCCTACTTTCAGTGTGCGTATGAGCACTACGATGATACAGCCTTTCTACTGGCTGGTAGGCCTCCTCACTCTCGGGGGGTGGCCTGACAGGCCCGGTGCAGCAAGACGCATTGACCGGCTGGATAAACGAGGGTCCAGAGGGCTTCTAGGGATCTTGCTTCAGATAATGATCTACTACTGGTACATTCAAGGCATTAAGGAAGGGGCTATCGAGTTTCGCGACTTATGAGTCGCGAGAGGCGGTACGGTAAGTATAGAGCCTCTCAAAACATGACCCGCAAGAGACAGAGAGTGTGCACAAAAATGTTGACATCCTCCTACGACGTTGATAGACTATCTTCAAGAGCTGTCAGACGGCAGCGTGCAAAGGGAGACAGTATCGAGTAGCCCAAGAATACCGATGCGCGAAGACAGTCCGCACACAACAGTCGCCATGCGCCTGCATGGGAAGGGGGAAATCACTTAAATGGCTACAGTCAAAGCTCCTCTTCAGAGGAGGATCAATGCATTTTCCAGCAGAGTATCAAAAATAAAAGAACAGGCTCTCTACTTCTACCTTCAGAAAATCGACGCCTTGGACGGTGCAAGGGTAACGATAGACTGCGAGTCCAAGGTAATGTTTTCATCATATTCATATCTCGGTCTCGTCAACCATCCCAGGAT
>DUVA01000244.1 GCA_012841305.1 Bacillota bacterium
AAACCTTCACTGATACTAGGGGTGACAATCACCGCAATCAACCTGGTAGGCTATTCCACTATGGCAGGGGCCATAGGCGGTGGGGGGTTAGGGGATCTTGCGGTGCGGTACGGGTACCAAAGGTTCCGCGGTGACGTAATGTTTGCAACAGTTGTCATCCTCGTCCTTCTGGTCCAAGGGGTTCAGATGTTAGGTGGTGCAATGGCACAGCAGGTAGAAAAGAGGCGAAGCTAGTGCCTGATACCCTCATAGGAACCGGCGCACAGGATCCGGCACACGGGAACCGGCACACATGAACGACTTGCGCTTGAGGAAACTTGGAGTAGAGTGTTCGTCCAGTGACTTCCGTCCGATGACAGGGTTCTAAATGGCGTTGTCAGGGAAGGAGTTGCTACATATAGCGATCTGAAGAAGAAGAGGAGGAAGCAAGTATGAAGAAAACGTCTGGAAACAAGGACCATCATTCTGTGCTCAGGACTCTGGTGGTGTCCCTAATGCTTATGTTGGTCCTATGCGCCGGAGGAGCGAGCAGTGAGGCATTGGCGCCTACAAAACTGAAAGTGGGTGCAACACCTGTCCCGCACTCAGAAATCCTTGAGATCGTAAAGCCCATTCTAAAAGATAAGGGGATTTTGCTGGAAATCATCGAGTTTACCGACTATGTTACCCCCAATCTTGCGCTTGATGACGGGGATATTGATGCCAACTACTTTCAGCACATTCCATATCTGGAGGAGTTTGCCTCAGCAAGGCGGCTTGATATCACCTATATTGCCAGTGTGCATATTGAGCCTATGGGAGCGTACTCAAAGAAAGTCAAGGACCTCGACGACCTGAAGAATAAAGCCAAGATTGGAATTCCAAGCGACCCGACAAACGGTGGGAGAGCACTTCTGCTCTTACAGAGAGCAGGCATTATTGAACTTGATGATAAAGCCGGTATTACTGCAACCAAATACGATATAGTCTCAAACCCTAAGAACCTTCAGATTATTGAGCTTGAGGCAGCTCAACTCCCGAGGTCTCTTGAGGACCTGGATCTTGCAGTAATAAACTCAAATTACGCTCTTGAGGCAGGACTCATTGCAACGAGAGACGCCCTTATTATTGAGGACGCGAATTCACCGTATGTGAATGTATTGGCTATAAGGACAAAGGATAAAGACAAGGCAGCGCTTAGAGAACTTGCGAAGGCTTTGACTTCAGAGCCGGTTGCGGAGTTCATAAAAGAGAAATACCCGGGTTCAGTTGTGCCTGCCTTTGGGCTGGAGTTCTAAGTGGATCACCATGAGACCGTTGGGCTTCTCCAGTAACTGCCGGTTTCGCCGAAGACGGCGACCAGTTTTTGCGATTCAAGCGAGCTGCGTTAACATAATATGGGAGAGAACAACGGTCTCTTGAACTCATACTTAGCAGGTAACAGCGGACCACTGAAAAGCGTGGATTGCAGATGCAAAACAGCCTGTAGGCAGGATATACATGCCTACAGGCTGTTTCTATTGTTGTTGTGTGGAATCATCTGCAACTCGCAGCCGGTGTTGTCGTCTCGCGGTGTCCATGGCTATGTTGTCTTTGACTTGCAATTGCACTGCTTCTTTTGGGTGTGGTTCTTCTCCCAGATATCGTCTGCCACCTCACCCCATGCTTTGGCATATCCGTGAAGGGGTTGGCAAAGAGCAGATGCAGTCAGATCATCTATCTGGGTCGGATAAGCCCCTGATTTCTCCACAAGCTGCTGAAGTTTCTCAGGGTTGTCAATCATAGGACACGGCCTGAGGAGATTCTCATTGAACGGTATTGACTGTTGATACGCTTTGAACAGAGGCGATTTCAACGCTTCCAGCAGGGTTGTGTCTTTGATGTTGA
>DUVA01000245.1 GCA_012841305.1 Bacillota bacterium
GGCCGAACCGTATGTTGCGGAAGAGATCCACGTAGTTTTGGAGCCCGACCCATGCAGGTTTTGAGAACATGTTGTAATCGGTGAAGCTAAAGTAAAACGTGCGCAGGAACGCATATCCGAAGAATATTGCGATGAAGAAGATGTAGGGCGCAAGCATTATGTAGGGAGAAGCTTTCTCTAAACGGGCGGATGAGCGGTTGGGTTTCATGATCTCACCTCCTGAGCGTTGATGTTGGAACGTCAGCCGAAAAGAGCGGGAAGGGCAAGGAGGAAGGGCCGGAAGAAGTAAGAAATGGCTAACCTTTTCCCCGACCGTTCCTCTTCCTCAAGAATTCCTGCATCAGCTAAGCATGAGTTCATTAGTCTTCGCTCGTTTTTCGAGCTCTGGGGTGGCCCCGAACAGCACGTACATTTTCTAGAGATAGCGATTACTTATGGCGATCTCTACGTTACTTCCCGATCAGTTCAGTCAACCGCTTCTGGGCCTCTTTCAGCGCTTCATCAGCTGATTGCTGGCCGCTCATGACTGAGACCAGAGCCTCGTTAATAGGCGTCATCCAGTCTCCGCCATACTTGCCGAACTCAAAGGGCATGACGTAGCCGTCTGCCGCACCTTCGAAGACGATCCGGTTGGTCACTGCCTCTCTATCCGTCTTCTTGAAGTATGGGTTATCCACAAGCGCGCTACGGGACGGAAGAGCCAGTCCACGCTCGAGCACCCACTGCTGCGCCTCGGGAGAGGTCAGCATCTCCAATACTTTGAAAGCCTCTTCTTTATGCTTAGAAGTTGCATTCATAGACCAAGATACTGTGAATGTGAGGTTTCCGCGTTTGCCTGTTCCGGGATACTTAGGTAACAGAGCTGCGCCGTAATTGAGGTTCGGCGATTCATCACGCAGGAAGCCGACAATCCATGCTCCCTCAAAACATGCAGCTACCTTCTCAGCAGCCAGGGCGCCTCCACCCCAGCCCTGGCCTATGTCTGCCGGCATTACGCCTATACCCTTTTCTGCAAGGCCGGTGTACCAGTTGAAAGCATCACGGAACTCCTTGCTGAGAATATCAGTTTTGCCGTCCTTGTCGAAGTTTTTGAAACCGGTGGCGTACGCGAACGCACCCATTCGTGCAAACTCAGGAGACAGACAGACGCCATAGACATCTGGGAAAGCTGCCTGTACCTTCCGGAGTTTGTCAGTAAGGGTATTCCAGTCATCATTTTCGTCGGGATAAGCAACTTTCGCGATGTCAAACATGTCCTTGTTGTAGATGAGCGCCAGGGTGTTAAAGTCCTTCGGTATGCCGTAAACTTTTCCCCCGTAAGTGAATGCGTTGAGCAGAGCAGGTATTATGTCTTTCTCTTTCAGAACTTGTGATTTTGCCAAATAGGCGTCAAGGGGTTCGACTGCCCCTGAAGAGAACAGACCTTGAGACCAGAAGATGTCAACGTAGAACAGATCAGGCCCGGTCCCTGCCGACAAGGCGTTAACAATCCACTTGTCGTAGGCGTCCGGTATGGGCTCGTATGCAACTTGGATCCCTGTCAGATTCGGCTGCACGAACCTGGCGATTAGCTCTTCGACTATTGCAGTATCAGTTCCACCGAAACCTGCCACTCGGATCTTAACCTCCGCTGCTTGCGATACGGCGGCGCACGCCAACATGACCGCAAGCATTGCTACACACAACACTCTCTGAACCTTCATCTTGCAATAACCTCCTTGTGAAGTCGCTTCCAGTTAGGCGCCTCGGGCGATTGCCCAGGTGTATTATTCAGTGAGAACGCATATAACAACTGCATTCTGCTGATGCCATAGTCCTTCGCTCAATGTGCGTAATACTGACAGAACCTGCGACGACAATGGAGTGCATGTAGTTGGAGCGTTGAGTGCTTCATGGCTGTCAGCGCGCCTGCCGTACCACCCCCTTTGCCGATTTGCCTTTGTTTCTCTCTGATGTAGAACCACGCACGATCAAATTGGCTTTAAGGAGAACTCGAGACGGCGGCGTATCTCCATTGCACGCTGAGATCAGTATCTTAGCCGCCGTCCGGCCCAGTTCGTAGCGGGGTTGATCCAGCGTAGTAAGGGGCGGAGATGACATGCTTGCCATGTCGATGTTGTCGAATCCGACTACTGAGAGGTCCTTGGGAACCCTAAGCCCGAGTTCCCTGGCGCCTTCCAGCACGCCGAGAGCCATGAGGTCGGATGCGGCGAAGACCGCGGTTATGTCGGGAGTCCTATCTATCATGGTAAGAAAGGCTTCTTTGCCTCCGGCAACTGTGAAATCTGCTTCTGCAACCAAAGAGGGGTCGAAGGGCAGTCCCAGATCGTCCAGTGCGCTCCTGTAGCCTTCGAATCGTTCAAGGCTGACTGAGGCCTGCGTGTATCCGTTGACAATGCTTATCCTTGTATGGCCCAGATCTGCCAGATGCCTGACTGCGGCGTGGACAGCAGACACATTGTCACATCCGACTGAGAACGTCATTTCTCCGGCTAAAGGCATATCCATAGTCACTATAGGAATTGAGGAGCTCTTTAGATCCGTAATCCACGGGTCATCGGTGCGAAGCCCCATCAGAAATGCGCCTTCTACCATCCTCCGCCTGCAAAGGTCGATATAAGACGAGCTTCCCGAATCGGGAGGACGATTGGCTTTGAATACCATCATGTCGTACCCCTGTTCAACAAGCCCATCCAAGAAGCCGTTGATTACCTGTCCGGAAAACGGGTGAGAGAAGCCTTCGCCTTTTTCTCTGCCCAACACAAAAAGGCCAAGTACTCCGGACTTCTGAGTTACCAGGGTGCGAGCTGCAATATTCGGTTGATAGTTTAGTTCCTCTGCGATACGGAAGATCCGGTTCCGTGTTTCTTCGCTTATATCCGGATATCCGCTTAAGGCTCGGGAGACTGCGGTTACTGATACACCGACCTTTTCGGCAATATCCTTTAGTGTGGTACGACTCATGCGTCTTTGTCCTCCTTCTTTTTCATGTACGATCGTCATGAGGTGCGCTTCAGTTTCTATGGAGCTAAAGCGATTAAGCAATTAGCGAATCTGTTAAATGGTTTATACCTGCAGCGTTATATTGCAAAATTTTACGCCATCAAAATATCACTGTCATTCATGGGCCAAATTACTTAAACGTTAAACCTAATAGACACTATTCTACATGTGGCTGAAAATTCCTACCTGAGTTCAAAATTACGTTGTAGGTTCTGGCATAGGATCAAGAAGACAGCATGATCTTCTGTTGCATTGAATGTGGATGTTGCTTACGAAAGCAGGGATCATAGGATGTTTGTGGAATAGAGTGTATTATTCGGCTATTAAGACGGTTACTGCTATGCAGTGCGACACATGTGTTCTGGCAACAAACAGCGGGGAGGGTAGGCCGTACTCGGCTTGGGTCGGGATAGGAGGTCGGGCACGGAAAGCAAATGAAACATGAGATAGCCATCGTAACAGATAGTGCCGCAAGTCTTCCACAGGAACTCGTCGAGAAATACGGTGTTACGGTAGTTCCCATTCAGATACAGTTTGAGGACGATGCATATCGAGATGGGATTGACATCACCCGCGAAGAGTTCTACAGAAAACTCGATGGGCATGTTATGCCATCTACCTCTCAACCCGCACCTTCTGACTTCATCAATGTCTATGAGAGGTTACTTGCGCGGTTTAAGACAATAATATCCATTCACATAACTTCTGAGGGTAGCGGCACATGCCAGGTGGCGAACATAGCTAAAGCGCGTTTCCCCGGAGCGGATATTGAAGTGTTTGATTCCAAGTCTGCTTCAATGGGGATCGGCTTCTTAGTGGTAGAGGCTGCAGAGGCCGTATTAAGCGGCAAAACCAAAGAAGAAATCCTTCGTTTGCTGACAGAGCTTAGGCCTCGTATTGTCAGCTATGCAGTGATTGACTCAATCCGCCATCTTTTGAAAAGCGGCAGGGTCCGTGCAGGACAGGCGCTTATAGCTTCATTGTTGTCTGTAAAACCCCTGATATCCATCAGACAAGGTGTTGTTGAGGTTGTGGACAGGGTCAGGACTCGGCGCGCAGCTTTGGATAGACTTATCGAACTGACTCTGGCGGCAGCAGGGGATAATCCCAAGTCCAGACTTGCTGTAGTGCATGGGAACGTGCTGGATGAAGCCAATAAGTTACGCGACAGACTCAGGCCGCTTGTTGGCTGTGAGGAAATAGTAGTCACCGATATCGGGCCTGCGCTGGCAATCCATGGCGGGCCTGGGATTATCGGTGTAGTATGCCTGCCTGGTTAAGCATGGCAAAGCGCAAGGCCCATCTTCTTAAGTTGGGCCGCTGTTTCCCGAAAACCCAGCCCGACGTGGGACGGGGAGTGAGAGTCCGAGCCCATTACTACATGGGTGCCCCCAAGATCTTTATAAAGCTTCAGTATGTCCCAACCCGGGTAAGGTTCTGTGTGGCCTTTTCGGAGCGCTGATGTGTTTACTTCCAAAATGGCGCCTGATTCCACAACTCTTTCGAGGATTTTTGTAATCCAGGGCAACCACTGCCTGACTTCAAACTCTCCGTATTCTTGTGACCTGATGGACTTGATGTAATCTAAGTGTCCTATGTGCTTGAATAATCCGCTTTCCACCATAGCCAGGGTTTCTTGCCAGTATGGTTCATAGGCTTCGTTTTTCGTCCTTCCTTCAGGATACTCAGGATCCAAGACCAAGACGTGATCAATTGAGTGAACTGAACCCAGGACATAATCCAATTCGTAGGTGCCAAGAAACCTTTTGATATCGTCTATGAATTCTGTTTGGTAAGTGACTTCTACACCGGTTCTAATCGTCAGCCTGCTGCCATATTTCTTTCTGCACCTTTTTACGTCTGCCATGTAAGCGTCGTAATTGTAATACCCGTATCCGGCATCCGCCTCGTCAAAGTCTACGTGTTCCGTAACACATATTCCTTGTAACCCGTACTTGAGCGCGCTCTCACAAAGCTCATCAAAGGTTGCAGTGGCATCACAAGAGTGTGTAGTGTGCATGTGACAGTCAAACAATCTTTGCAACGTAACATCCCTCTTTCTTTGGCCTTGCGACATCCTGGGTTTTGCCGCTATGTGTAATAGTGGTACGGGTTTTTGTGCTAATCCACCGTGCATTGTCTGTTACATATAGTCCTGGACTAGACCCGGTTACCCAAGTACACTATTAAACAGTATACTACATGAAGGCAGATGCAGGAAAGATGAGGGATGATATGCTGACAGGTAGTCTGGTGGAAATCTACGATTTGCTCTATGAACGTTTTGGCCCTCAGAGGTGGTGGCCTGCAAAGACTCAGTTTGAAGTAATAGTAGGCGCTATACTTACCCAATCCACATCATGGCGAAATGTGGAGAAGGCTATTTCAAACTTGGAGAATGCAGGTGTCTTGTCAGTGGAGGGCATCTTGAAAATCGATATCCATGAGCTTGCTGAACTTATCTGTCCGTCAGGCTACTACAACATGAAAGCCCGGAAGCTAAAGGCTATTGTAAGTTTTCTTTCGGAAGGCTTCGGCTCCGACTTGGATACTCTTTTTGATAGGCCACTTGATGAGGTTCGCCGGGATTTGCTGGGTGTATATGGCGTCGGTCCTGAGACTGCAGATTCCATATTGCTCTATGCCGGAGGACGCCCTTCTTTTGTGGTCGATGCCTATACTCGGAGGATCTTCGGACGGTTAGGCCTTTTGCCCCCGGAGCTGTCCTATGAGCAGGCGCGCAGCTTCTTTATGGAAAACCTGCCTTCTTCAGCAAGGCTGTACAACGAGTACCATGCCCTCATAGTGAGACTGGCGAAAGAGAACTGCACATCTCGAAACCCCAAGTGTGATCTGTGTCCTATTAGGCCTTTAGCAGGCGAGGGAAGCTTCTGCCGCAACCGGGCATAGCTAAGATACGCATTTCATAGATTTGTTTGAAGGATTGATGGAATACTTGGGAGCAGGAAATTCACTTCATCTTGCAGAACTGCTGTCAGAAGCGCTCGACTGCTTTAGCATGACGGTGACTTCATCAGGTGTTTGACGGATCCGATTGATGAGGGTGATGATTATTGATTAAGTTGTTTAGGTTTTTGAAGCCATACAGACTCTTCATAGCTGCAGTCTTAGTTCTGATTTTCTTTCAGTCTCTTTTTGAACTGTATCTACCCAGGTTGATGGCAGACATTGTTGATGTCGGCGTGGTTCAGGGGGATACGAATTACATCTTACGAGTCGGCGGGCTGATGCTGCTTGTAGCTGCAATAGGTGCTGTTTGCACGATCCTTGCCGCGAACCTTTCAGCCAAGACTGCCATGGGGTTCGGTAAGATCCTTCGTGGCAAAGTCTTCTCGCAGGTTGAAGAGTTGTCGTTAAGTGAGTTCAGCAGAATAGGCACTGCGTCTCTTATTACGCGAACCACGAACGATATCACCCAGGTTCAGATGTTGGTAATGGTTACGCTGCGTATGATGGTCATGGCACCGATGATGCTTATCGGCGGTATTATTATGGCGGTTTCGCAAGATGCGGCTTTAGCCCGGATAATTGTTTTGATTATTCCGGTGATCGTAGCTGCTGTGATTGTTGTGATGAACAAGAGCACACCGCTGTTTAGGGCAATGCAGGAGAAATTGGATAAGGTGAACCGTGTCCTTCGCGAAGGCCTTACCGGCATTCGGGTGATACGCGCTTTCGACCGCATTGACTACGAGAAGAGACGCTTTAACGACGCAAACCTTGACCTGACAAGCACCGCTATAAAAGTCAACAGAATCATGGCTACTGCTATGCCTCTTATGATGGTGACTATGAATTTCATGGCAATAGCCATCATATGGTTTGGCGGTCTTAGAATCGATCAAGGCACTATGCAGGTGGGCTCCTTGATGGCGTTTATCCAATATGTCATGCATATCATGTTCTCGCTGATTATGGTTTCGATGATGTTTGTCATGATACCTCGAGCTTCAGCGTCTGCAGTAAGGATCAACGAGGTGCTGGACACTGTTCCTGAAATCTGCGACGGAGAAGCTGCTAAGAGTGGTTATGCCACCAAAGGCCACGTGGAGTTCAGGAACGCCACCTTCAGCTATCCCGGTGCCGAGAAGCCTGTTCTCCACGATATTTCCTTTGAGGCGAAACCGGGAGAGGTAACCGCCATTATCGGCGGCACCGGGTCAGGCAAGTCCACATTAGTCAACCTTATCTTGCGTTTCTATGATGTTGAAACCGGCAGCATTCTGATTAACGGTGTGGACATAAGGGACATGTCCCAAGAGGATTTGAGATCGAAAATAGGATTTGTCCCACAAAAGGCGGTCTTATTCTCAGGTACTGTTGCTGATAACATCAGGTACGGCAAGGAAGAGGCGACTTCTGAAGAAGTGGAGTGGGCTGCGGAAATCGCGCAAGCTACAGAGTTTATCACAGGCATGAAGGACGGTTTTGATTCTGTTGTCGCGCAAGGCGGGACGAATTTGTCAGGCGGCCAGAAACAGCGGCTTTCCATTGCCCGCGCGCTAGTCCGGAGGCCTGAGATCTACATTTTTGATGACAGTTTTTCCGCGCTTGATTTCAAGACTGATGCACGGCTGCGTGCTGCGCTAAAGAGAGAGACTTCGGAATCCACTGTGATTATTGTCGCACAAAGAGTCAGCACAGTCATGGATGCTGATAGAATCATAGTCTTAGATAACGGTGAGGTTGCAGGGACGGGAACACATAGGGACCTTATCAAGACCTGTAATGTATACCGTGAAATCGTTATGTCACAGCTTTCAGAGGAGGAGTTGGCTTGAGCGGGACTGATAGAGGGACAACAACAGGTCCAAGGCCCGGACTAGGACGCGAACCGGGACCGGCAGAATCAAGGCCTGGCCGTGGATTGCGCCGAGGACCTGGCGGAGGGGGCTGGGGCGCAGGACACGGTATGCGAATGCCTTTGGAAAAGGCAAAGGACTTTAAGGGAACGCTGAAGAGGCTCATGGAATACCTGAAGCCTCATAGGCTTCAACTCCTGGCTGTCGTTCTCATGTCGATCCTCGGTACAGGTTTTGGCATTGCAGGCCCGAAAATCATGGGGAAAGCCATAACTGAGTTGTTTGAAGGCAGTATAGGCAAGATGAGAGGTGTGCCGGGCCGGGGCATAGATTTCGATTATGTCTTGCGTATACTCCTTATTCTGGGCGGGCTTTATGTGGTCAGCGCGTTTTTCACCTATCTTCAGCAGTTAATCATGGTCAATGTTTCGCAGAGGACCGTCTATAATATGCGCAAAGCCGTAAACGACAAGCTGTCCAGACTGCCTCTTTCGTTTTTTGACTCGAAGACCCACGGCGAGATACTAAGTCGTGTCGTAAACGACGTGGATAACGTCAGCGGGACGTTGCAGCAAAGTATTACACAGATGATATCCGCTGTCGTGACTCTTGTCGGCAGTGTCGTCATGATGTTGTCCATAAGTCCTCTATTGACCTTAGTTTGCATTGTGACCCTGCCTCTTTCTGTGATTGTGACACGGTTTGTCGCGTCTCGTTCGCAAAAATACTTCATAGCACAGCAGAGGACGCTGGGTGAACTCAACGGCCATGTTGAGGAGATGTACACAGGCCACGTAATAGTGAAAGCATTTGGGCGTGAGGATGAATCCATCAAGAAGTTTGATGAGATTAACGAAGAGCTCTATAACTCATCTTGGAAAGCGCAGTTTATCTCGGGTATCATCATGCCGCTTATGGGCTTTATCAACAACTTGAGTTATGTCATTGTCGCAGTGGCAGGTGGTATCCTTGTCACGAGAAGGACAATTGAAATCGGTGATGTTCAGGCTTTCATCCAGTATGCCAGGCAGTTCACGCAGCCAATAGTCAGGACTGCGAATATCGCGAATATCATACAATCCACTATCGCATCAGCTGAGCGCGTTTTTGAACTCCTTGATGAGACGGAGGAGACTCCTGACAGCAAGGACGCTAAGGTCATAGAGTCTCCCAGGGGAGAAGTGGCATTTGACCATGTGAGTTTCAGTTATAAGAAGGAAGCTCCTCTTATTGAGGATATGAATATCAATGTGGAATCCGGACAGACAATCGCTATTGTGGGCCCGACAGGTGCAGGCAAGACCACCCTTGTGAACCTATTAATGCGGTTCTACGAAATAGACGGTGGAAGGATCACTGTTGACGGTGTTGATATCAGGGAGCTTGGGCGCGGGCACTTGCGTTCGATTTTTGGTATGGTGCTCCAGGATACATGGCTGTTTCACGGCACTATCCGGGATAACATAGCATACGGGCGCGAGGGGGCTACTTTTGATGAGGTTGTAAAGGCAGCGAAAGCTGCTCAGGCTCATCACTTTATCAAGACCCTCCCGGAAGGCTATGACACTATGATTAATGAGGATGCCTCCAATATTTCCGAGGGGCAGAAGCAGCTTTTGACTATTGCCCGGGTGATCCTTGCAGATCCTGCAATTCTTATTCTTGATGAGGCTACAAGCAGTGTCGACACACGAACTGAGATCCTGATTCAAAGAGCCATGATGGATCTTATGAAAGGCAGAACAAGCTTTGTCATAGCCCATAGACTATCGACAATCCGTGACGCAGACTTGATACTTGTAATGGATAACGGCAGCATTATCGAAACAGGCACCCACAGAGAACTCCTCGCCATGAGCGGCTTCTACGCGGACCTCTATAACAGCCAGTTTACGGGGGTGGGTAGGGCGGCAGTCTGATGGAGTATGTATACATGCGAGTCCATGACAAGCTGCCCATTTGCTGACAAGCCATCTATTTGCTGATGCGCCAAGCAATGCGCGACGAGGCATTCACTACATACAGAAGTAACGGCAACCAGTGTTCCCTGGACTTGAGGCGAACGTGTCTATTCACTTGTTCAGATATTGTTCAGGATATCATTTAAATGGTTCTTTAGTCTTGGAATATCGTTTACCAGCGTAGTCCAGACGTCTCCCATTTTCAATGTCTGATATTTATGCGCAGTAATATCCCTCATGCCTGCAAGAGCTTTCCATGAAATATGAGTATGAGACTCTCTAAATTCTCCCGTCAGATTAGAGTCGCTTATTAGGTCTTCAATAACCTCTATTTCTTCAAGCATCTTAGCAATTGCCTGATAATCCCTATTGCTCATAAATATCAACTACTTCATTAATCCTTAATAAGGAGTTCTCATCTACTGGAGCATGTATCAAATCTACTTTCATATCCAGTTTGGATTCTATTTCTTCTTTCATGTCTGATAACATAAAAAGCGAGACATTTGGTGACAAGAACTCAACCAACAGGTCAATATCGCTATCGTCTCCTGCTCTGCCTTCTGCATAAGAGCCAAACAAAGACAGCTTCTTTATCGGGTATTTAATCAGAACATCGGATAGCAAATCCCTTATCTGAACTGGGGTTAACATCTCAACATCATCCCCCAATGAATGCCATTGACTTTCATCTTAATTATACCGCATCTCGATATTTCACATTAGGCAAGACGGCCTTTGATTATGCAAAAGGAAACCCCATTATGCGGTCTAAGGTTTGCCCATTTCGAATATCTGATTCTGTAGAAAACACCGGGACAAGACAGGTGATTACCGTGTGAGGCAGGAAAATGGAAGTAGAGTACAGAATGTTTTTGAAGATTCTCCTTTCTAAGGATAATTCTGCTATTGTCAATTCAATAAACGCTGTATCAGAAGTTCCTAGTCCAATGGATTCATTCCAAATGAGTGCTACGCCGACGAGAGTTCCGACAATTGGCTTCCGGGCGGACTCGTGTAGTTGCCGTTAGGCAGAATAGCAAGGGGGTAGGAAAGGATGGGCTATAGTGCAACTGTCCTGAAAATTATGTTGGCATCCCCCGCGGACGTATTAAAAGAGCGACAAGTTGCTCGTAGTATTATTAGTGATTGGAACGTTGTCAACGCAGAAGATCGACGAATCGTACTTCTTCCGATTGGTTGGGAGACACACGCATCGCCCCAAATGGGCGATAGGCCGCAAGCAATTATCAATAGACAAATGTTAAAGGATTGCGATATCTTGGTTGCAGTTTTCTGGACTCGACTGGGTAGTCCAACTGGGACTGCACAGAGCGGGACCGTTGAGGAGATTGAGGAGCATGTTGCGAAGGGGAAGCCAGCTCTGATTTACTTTTCCTCTACTCCTGTGCGACCTGATAGTGTAGACAACGACCAGTACAGTGCACTACTTGAATTTGAGGAGTCTTGTCGTCAACGCGGTCTAGTGGAAGAATACGATAGTCTCGAGGAATTTCGTGAACAATTCTCGCGTCATCTTGCGCAGACAGTTATCCGTGAATTCACATCTGAGTTGAATACAGATGTCGATATGCAGATTCATAGTGTGCCGACATTATCCTCGGAGGCACGCGAACTCTTGCTTGAAGCGGCCAATGCACCTGACGGAGTCGTCATGATGTTGGATGCTCTTAGTGGCATAATTATCCGGACAAACAAACGCAAATTTGGTGAATACGGAGATGCACGTTCGGAAGCCAAGTGGCGAAGGGTGGTCACCGAGTTAGCTTCCGGAGGATATATCGAGGACCGCGCTGGTAAGGGCGAGGTCTTCTTTGTAACAGATCAGGGCTATGAAGCGGCTGATTCGCTCGGTGGGGAGAATGCTGTATAGCAGGCGTATCCAGCGGACGGGCCATGGTGGAAGGTTCTACGGAAACCGGAGGCCGCCGCCGCTGATACGCAAAGACATTAGGCATCCAGCCGTTTAGTCCGGGGCCATCAGATGGTCATTACCGTTACAGGGGGTCTAGAAGGTGCCAAGATTCAAGGTCGCGCATGTTCGGGAGCAGGGAGTAGATCTCATAATCGTTCCACTCAAGGCGTCGTTCGGTAATAAGACCAATGTGGAGCAA
>DUVA01000246.1 GCA_012841305.1 Bacillota bacterium
CGGAGGCTTTATTAGTCACATTAGTAAAAGACTATGAATTAACGGTCACTTATGTTATGTGGAGGTGCCATATGAAGGGCAAAGCAAATGGACTAACAGCGATTGGGGCTCTTGTTTATGCGATCTATTCATTGGTAGATAGGTTTATTGTTGAAATTCCTGATATTGTGGCGATTCCTATCATGATACTTGGGATTATATTGATACTGGCTGGAATCGTCAAAACGCGCAAAGACAATGCCACGAAATGAGCATGATGTATAGTGGGAACCTATCAGTTGAGGTGATGTAATCCGTGTACAGAAGAAGTGAGCAGATGGGGATTAGAGAAATAGCTGAACCAGATAGAACAGAGGCGCTGAGTCTTGTGTTAGATGTATTCATGGCATTTGAAGCGCCTGATTATGGTGAAGAAGGTATAGATACGTTCAAGTCCATATGCTGTTGAATTCTACCACCGTTTAGGGTTTGTTGATACCGATGTTGAGCAGTTGACAGATGGCATGAGATACACGCCAATGGTATACACCAAGTGAGTGTTAGTCTGGTTTGCAATTGAGTATAATCTAAGAAGATCAAGCATGGCGCTTGGTCTTTTCTCGCTGAATTTGCACTTTTACATCAAGTATTCCCCATCCTGCGTTCTACCCTCAAGTCAATACCGTGCCAGTGCTGGCAGCGATGGACTAATCGTGTTATACTAAAACTGGTAATCTTGGGTTTTTAAAGGGACTGATACGTGTTCAGTATATGGTTTTATCGATCGAGCTGAACAGCCTAAAACCCACAGCAACCCACATCTTACGAGTTAATCTGACTTCATGGTACCATCGGAATGTAAGAAGATGAACGGAGTTCGTCACTGGGGTTGTCTGTGATTCATATATTAGAACCTTCCCCAGTGGCCGATGGTGCGACAGAAAGTTAGTGAGGCGCCTCTGAGTCAAAGAGCAAGATTAAGACAAAGGATGGTCAGGAAGTGGCTCAACTGGAACACATAGAAGCTATTGAAAAGCGCCTCTGGAGAGCAGCGGATACGTTGCGTGCCAACTCCAACTATGCAAGCAACGAGTACTTCCTTCCTGTCATGGGACTGGTTTTTCTCCGGCATGCTTACAGTCGTTACCTTGCGGTGAAGGACAGGATTGAAGCAAGTCTCCCTACCCGCGGTGGTAAGACTCGTCCCCTAACCAAGGAAGACTTTTCTCAGCAGAACGCTATCTACTTGAGGTCTAGGGCGCAGTTTGACTACCTGGTATCTCTGCCGGACAGCGAGGACCGTGCTAAAGCCATTATTGAGGCAATGGAATCTATCGAGGATGACTACGAGAGTTTAAGAGGGGTCTTGCCCAAAAGCGAATATCAAGAACTCGACAATCAGGTCTTGGGACAACTGCTGCGCACGCTCAACCCTGATGAGCTGAAGAAGGTCTCGGGCGACGTCTTTGGCAGAATCTATGAGTACTTCCTCACCCAGTTTGCCGACCAGAAAGCCCACGATGGTGGTGAGTTCTTCACACCCGTCTCGCTCGTCTCGTTAATTGCTCATGTACTCGACCCCGTGCGCGGTACGGTCTTGGATCCTGCTTGCGGCTCCGGTGGCATGTTTGTGCAGAGTGCACGCATTGTTGAGGAGCAAGGCCAAAGCCCCACCGATCGACTTACCTTCCGTGGCCTGGAGAAGAATGCAACCACAATCCGCCTGGCCAAGATGAACCTTGCTGTCCACGGACTTGAAGGTGACATCCAACAGGCGATCACCTACTACGAAGACCCCCACGAGTTGGTTGGAAAGGCTGACTACGTGATGGCCAATCCCCCGTTCAACGTGGACGAGATCGACGCGGACAAGGTTAAGAACGACCCGCGCTTGCCCTTTGGCCTGCCCGGTGTTAACAAAAGGGACAAGGTTTCGAACGGGAACTATGTCTGGATTAGCTACTTCTACAGCTATCTGAATCCTCGCGGACGGGCCGGGTTCGTCATGTCTTCGCAAGCGTCCAGTGCCGGGGGTGGAGAGGCGAAGGTACGTCAGAAGCTCATAGAGACCGGCGACGTTGATGTCATGATCGCTATTCGACCTAATTTCTTCTATACCCGCACTGTGCCTTGTGAGCTATGGTTCTTCAACCGCCAAAAACCTGATGAGCACCGTGATAAGGTGTTGATGATCGATGCACGCAACATCTACCGCAAAGTCACGCGTAGGATTTACGATTTCAGTCCCGAGCAAGAACAGAACATTTTGGCCATCGTTTGGCTATACCGTGGCCAGACTGACCGCTATCTCGACCTCGTCTCCGGTTACTGCCGACTCACCCTTACTGAGGCTGCAGCCTGCTTCAATGTAGAAGGGGAGAGTGGCGAATGTATCAGTCCGTTGCTGGATTTTGCTGCAGTGATTGACGCTCTGACGGATACCATAAAACCCTTTCTCGATACGTTGCCTGCAGATGCCGCCCACGCCGAAGTGAAGAAGGATTTAGATGAGGCTATATCTGCTTTCCATGGCGGAGTCGAGACGTTTCGGAAGGCTCTCGCAGGACAAGAAGAGGCCTGGAAGATGCAGAAGGTCAACAACGGTGAACTGAAGAAGGCTGTCCAGCGCCTAACTCCATTAGTAGAATGCAGCCGAGATCTTGTCAAGATGACAGACCTTCTGTACAAGCTAGCCTCACTTCTCATCGAAACTTGCGAGCACGAATGCGACGCCAAATCCAGCGATGTCTGGGTGGGCAGGGAGATAAACCGCA
>DUVA01000247.1 GCA_012841305.1 Bacillota bacterium
ACAACGCGCGAAATTCACTGCACAGTTGAGCAGCTAATGTCTTGTTATGCGCAATTACGAGAGTAGGTTTCTGCACTTCCTCGACTACCAAGGCATCCGTAAAGGTCTTGCCTGTTCCTGTAGCACCAAGCAAAGTCTGAAATCTATATCCCGCTATGATGCCTTCCTGCAACTTACGGGCAGCTTCAGCTTGGTCGCCTTTGGGTGTCAAATCTGTTTTTAACTTGAATCCACTCAATCGGTAAGCCCCCCACTGAACATTGCAAAAGACTTCTTGTGATAATTCTAAAACACCCCTCTTAATACCGCAATGTATCCTGATAATCCATCCCTGGCAACCCACCTTGCCTACAAGCTGTGTCCGCTGAGCCTGTGGAGGCCTGTACGTCGAAAGCACTCCCGGGCTACGAACATACATTCGGCACCATTGAAATATCTCCTCCCAATGCATAGAAAAATATCGGACCGTAGACATATTGGGGACACAGTTGGAGCAGGTGACTGTTTACACGCGGGCTTCATTTGTGGCACGATTCAAGGGTGCTTGATGGAAAAATGTGCTGCACGTTCTATGGCCGGACCCGACCGCCTGAATCCGGAGCAAAAGTGGAACATGCCGTGACAGCAATCATTACTTAGACCGCAGGGTGCGGATTCCCTTGATTAGTCTGGCTAACGGACCTTCAAAAGACCCGCCGGGCGCCTTTGCGTGGGCGTCGTCGTCAGGCGCAGGTGACGGGATAAGCCCGACCCTCTCCACTGTGCCGGACACAGATCGTGAGAAACGTTCTCTTGCGCCGCCACTACCGGAACGTTCAGCCTCAATGTAATACCACGGAGCACAAGCGCTAAAGGCCTTCCTGAGGTCTTGAGGGCTCTTTACCGGTTGGCCGTTTATAGATACAATAATATCCCTGCTTCTGAAGCCGGCATCAGCAGCCGGTGAGTCAGGCACAACATCAAGCACTACCAACCCTCTGGGGTTCACTGAGAAAAGCGCAGGCTCCATAGTCTCCCCGCGTCTTCCTGACGCAATCACCAATTCGTGCCCAAAAGGAGCGAAAACCGCAGCTATCCACTGAACCCATGGAAATGGTATGGAAAGCAAAGCTAGGCCCAACAGTGCCACGCTGAAGATTAGGAGGTCTCGCGAAGTACGCTTGGCCCTCTCTTCCGGACTCCTGGCAAGTGCAAAATCCCCATAGCCGAGAGCTGCAGGGAGCACGAACATGGCAAACAAGAGCTCATGGCCTTCAGGCGGTAGTATCCCAGGCTTTATCAGCGGCCACCACTCCGGCATGGATATTAAGCCACCTGCCAAACTTTCGAGTTCACCTGCCTCAGGAGTCAATAGCATCATGCTAATAATAGGTATAGGCCAAAATTTCTGCAGGACAAACCCACCGACTACCCGTCCTTCCTGCGTTCGCATGTAAAGAGGAATCGAGCCATGACTACCTGTCGTGCGTATCAGCAGCCCTTCGACTAGGTGGAGTACTGCCACGAGAATCATGATATCTGTAACTCCCACTTCAGGCCAGCCAAATATCAAGTTGGACAGTGCCACAAGTCCACCGGCGTATGAAAAGCACAAGAACCTCTGGTCAATGAGCATGAGAAAAACTGCCAGCGGAAGGATGAATGAAACCCCTGCCCTGGTTACAGTGACACCTACAAGAATCAGAATCAGACTGGCTACAAACCCCGCAATTACACCCAGCAGGACAGAGGTGAGAAGACGCGAAAGCGGCGACTCAACAGCCTGACCGTATACGTTACTTTCAACCCGGGCAGCACGAGAATATTGGGCGGCAATGAGAGCTATGACCACCCAAAAAATGGGGTGAAGCACTGCCTGTGGGATCAACATAAGGATAGTGACGATTATCTTCCCGAATGGAAACATCAAGGCCACTCCCAATTAGTCAGCAAACTACTATTCATTATACGTCATCCTGCAACCTTGTTTGACTCCTGCTTTTCCAATTGCTCCGTCAAAATCTTTATAGCGGCCTCGAGCTGCGTATCGGTAATACCCTCGTCAGAGCCTTCAGGCGCTTCAGGAAGTCTTATTTCCACATCGGGTTCTATCCCTTTTTTGTCAATTGAGTTCTCACCCGCGGTGAGATACTTGTGAGTCGTTATAGAAATCGCAGAACCATCGGACAAGGGATAGATGGTTTGTACTGACCCTTTACCAAAGGTCTTAACCCCCACTATAGTGGCACGTCCCATATCCTTTAGCGCGCCTGCCACGATTTCGGACGCACTTGCGCTCACCTCGTTAACTAATACAACCATGGGTATGTCCACTTTTTCTCCGGGGCCTGCATGGTACGTGACCCGACGCCCGTTCTTGTCCACCATGTGAACAACAGGGGTTCCGGCAGGCAGAAACTTGGTTGAGACCTGCACAGCCAGATCCACGGAGCCTCCCGGGTTTAGCCGGAGATCGAGGATAAAGCCTTTCATGTCACGATCAAGTAGACTCTTGATTTCCTCCATCATCTCTTCAGCGGTATTTTCCCCGAAAAAGGATGCTAAGTGGACATATCCGATCTGGTTCTCCAGCATTTCACAAGAAGTGCGTGGAATCAGTATTGTATCCCGCACAATAGTTACGTCGAGAGTATTAGTTGTTTCATTTTCATTTCGCTCTATCCCCAGGACAACAGTGGTACCTTTCTTCCCTTTCATCAGCGAAACGGCATACTCCAGGGCCATATCCTGTGTCGACCTGCCGTCAATATGCTTGATCTTGTCCAGAGGCATCAATCCTGCACGTTCCCCAGGTGTGTCCTTAATCGGGGCTACGATAGTCAGTTCTCCGTCACGGATTCCTACGACTATCCCTATACCGTCAAAGGCGCCTTTCATATCGTCCATAAAGGTCCGAAACTCAGATTCATCCATGTGCCTTGCGAGCGGGTCATCCAAGGCCTTGATCATGTCCTCTATGCTCTGCTCCTTCTTGTACGCGTCAAGCAATACGTTCTCGTCAGCATCATACAGGTAAAAGTTTTTCAATATGTAGAGAGTCTCCAGGGCGGCTTGAGCGCGTTTCTCCTGGGACACTTCAGGCACGTCGGAGGCACCGGGTGCAGCTTTAACCAGAGGGTTACATCCTAAAAACAGCACCCCGGCAATGGCCGCAAGTGCAACTACTAAGTAGATCCAACGAAGGTATTTTCTCATACTATTTCACCAGTTTCTGTTGTGTAATTACAGGAGCACGCGGCTACTTCAGCCATTGCCATGGATTTACCCGAGCGCCCTGATCTCGTACTTCAAAGTGAACGTGAGGTCCTGTGGAAACTCCTGTGCTTCCGGCCTTTGATACGACGCCGCCTTGAAGCACAGCCTTGCCCGCTTTCACAACAAGAGAAGAATTGTGTGCATAAAGGGTAGAGAGCCCGCCTCCATGGTCGATGATAACAGTATAACCATATCCGGTTATCCATCCACTGTGGATAACGACGCCATCAGCGGCTGCGCGAACCGAAGTCCCGGTAGGAACCCCTATATCGATACCTCCATGGAACCTGTTCTCCTTCAGGATCGGGTGATACCGGTTTCCGAACTCTGAGGTTATCCGCCCCTGGACAGGCATGATAAACTTCCCGGTCCATCTGGGGATACCCTTCCCCTCTCGGATATCCCTGGCCTGTTGCTCTCGTATAGCCCTCTCCAGATCCCTACTGATCTCTTCCAGCTCGTCTAAAGCCTTCTCGTACCGTTCCCTTTCCTTTTGCAGCTTAGCAAGTTGTGTCTCTCTCTCTTTTGCCTCAAGCCCTAACCGCACTTCTTGCTCCTTGAAATCCACCTTCGTAGAGGCAAGCTTTGCACGCTGGTTCTCAAGGGCGGCCTTCTTCTTTTCCACCTCTTCCATCTGATCAGCAAGGCCTTGGATTTCAAGCTCAATTTCATTGAGGCACTCAGCGTCATTTTCCACGATCATCCTAAGGTAATCGTATCTCCCAATGAAATCCGAAAAACTCGAAGCTGTAAAAAGAGCCTCGAGGTAATCCCCTGGACCCCACATATACATGGCTCTCAATCGATTCTTCAGTATAGAGAGCCTCTCCTCGAGGCGTCCCTCTGCAAGAACCAGTTCTTTCTCGGAAATCACCAAATCCTTCTCCGCCTCGACAATACGCTTCTCAATATCCTTAACCTGCTTTTCCAGGGAATTAAGACGCGATTTGGTCTTCTCCAATCTCATCTCAGCGTTTTCGAGTTCGCTTAAGACACCTTTTTCTTTCCTCTTGATTGTCAGAAGCTGTTGCTTGGTCTCATCAACCTGGCCGGAAAGCTCCTGTAATTGGTCACGTTTCGCCGTAAGCCCTGCCGATTGTTCTCCACCGACAGGCAGCGATATCGCGCCACATATGAAGATGCCCAAAAGAAAAAGGGCAAGCAGCCTAGATCTCCAGGTGCTTCCTGATAAAAACCCCACCTGCAAGAACCCCCATTAAGACACCAAGTACAACAAGACCTATGCAAAGCCTTGCGACAGGCGCAGCCTCACCAATGATAGGAATGAATGGCATTACAGACCCGAGTCTGCCTATGCATGCCAGATAACCGGCATAAAGGCAGATCCCTGACACGGAAGACCCCATAAAACCCACAATCATTCCCTCTATTAGGAACGGCCACATGATAAACCAATCGGTTGCACCTACAAGCTTCATTACCTCGATCTCTTGGGCACGGGCGACAAGGGACAGCCGAACGGTATTCCCCACAATGAACATGACTGCACCTAGAAGGATGATTGCCAGGATCAGAGCGGTTATGCCAATAAACCTGGTGGTTGCCAGTAATTTCTCAGTAAACCCCTGTCCGTAGCTGACACTGATAACACCGGGCAGATCAGAAATCAGGGAAGCGATATCCGGAGTTGTGTCTGCATTGAACACACGCACATCAAAAGCGTCAGGAAGCGGATTCTCTCCCAGGATATCCACAAGCCCGGCTTTTTGTCCAAGCTGTTTTGTCAGACGATTCAAGCCTTCATCTTTGCTGACGTATGTTACCCGGTCAACACCGTCTATACTTTCAATTCCCTGTCTCAACTTCCCCAAGCCTTGCAGGGCAAGGTTATCTTCCACGTAAACCCTTATCTCAATGCTGGACCTGAGCTGGCTGTTGATACTGGTCAAGTTCATCAAGATGAGCCCGAATACGCCCAGGACAAAAATGGACACTGCCATCGTCCCGAGGGAGATAAGGCTTACATTGCGTCTGGCTGACTTCCAACCCTCAGCCAGGAAGTACCGCATTGTACTCAGCCTCACTCTCATAGACTCCCTTCTGGTCATCTCGCACAATCCTGCCGTTATTCAACTCGATCACACGTTGCTTCAATCCGTCCACTATCGCAGCATTGTGCGTAGACATAATGACTGTAGTGCCTCTTCTGTTAACCCGCAAGAGGACCTCCATAATATCCCATGACGTCTCCATATCAAGATTCCCGGTAGGCTCGTCAGCCAATAGGATCGTGGGATTCCCCACAATCGCCCTGGCAATGGAAACTCTCTGTTGCTCACCCCCGGACAGTTCATCCGGATATGCTAAAGCCTTGCTCTCTAAGCCTACAAGCTTCAAAGCTTCATCGACAAAGGGGCCAATCTGTCTCCGTGGCTTCTCAATCACCATTAGCGCAAAAGCCACGTTATCATAGACAGTCTTGTTGGGAAGGAGCTTATAGTCCTGAAATATCATTCGGACTGTCCTCCGCAAATAAGGCACTTCCCTAGGGCGCAATCTAGTGATATTCCTGCCGCTCAGTAGCACCTGGCCACGTGTGGGCACAATCTCTCTGGTGAGAAGCTTTAAAAAGGTAGTCTTTCCCGCGCCGCTGGAACCCACAAGGAACACAAACTCTCCCTTGCTAATAAACGTATTGACTGACAAGAGAGCTGTAGCGCCGCTGGGGTAAACCTTGGTTACCTCATAGAAGCGAATCAACTCAATCACTTCCTGCGATTACTAGATAACGACTTCATCTTTAGTAATTCGATGATTTAAGACGAAATCCCTCCTCCACACAGCAAGAACTATGTTCCAATTCTGTCTATTGCCCTGACGGCCGCTTGAGCAATGTCGTCTCCCGTCAAGCCATAAGCCTGCATTAGCTCATGCGGTGTGCCTGACTGTCCGAAAACGTCGCGTATACCGACCCTCTCTACAGGAACGGGGCACATTTCGCCTGTAACCTCACATACTGCGCTTCCCAAACCTCCAATAATGCTATGTTCCTCAACAGTCACTATAGCACCGGTTTCCTTGGCAGCCGCAACCACTGCATCGACATGAATAGGCTTAATCGTGGCCATGTTGAGCACACGGGCTGAAACACCTTTCTTCGCCAAAATCTCCGCTGCCTCGAGGCTTGCGGATACCATTACGCCGCACGCAATTATCGTCACATCTTTGCCTTCACGGAGAGTCGCGGCTTTCCCTATCTGAAACTTATAGTCTTCATCAAACAGAACAGGCACAGGGCTTCTGCCTGTACGAATATAAACAGGTCCTTCGTGACGGGCTGCAGCGAATACCGCTTGTTCCGTTTCCTCGGCATCGGCCGGGACAATCACTGTCATTCCAGGGATCACCCTCATGAGAGCAATATCCTCAATAGACTGATGGGACGCTCCGTCCTCACCTACGGTTATCCCTCCGTGACTTGCTCCTATCTTCACATTCAACCTGCCGTATCCTGCAGTCTGCCTCACCTGATCAAAGGCGCGGCCGGATGCAAATATAGCAAACGAGCTTGCAAAGGGAATCTTCCCTGAGGCTGCAAGGCCCGCAGCAGTCCCCATCATGTCAGCCTCGGCTATCCCCATCTGAAAGAACCTCTCAGGGAATCTCTTGGCAAACCCTTCCGTCTTGGTGGATTTAGAAAGGTCTGCATCAAGGACTACCACATTAGGATTGAGTTCTCCCAGTTTAACCAAGGCTTTCCCGTATGCCGCACGAGTCGCTGTCTTCTGTGGCGCATCTGTCATGGTGTCTTATCCCCCTGTCTGTACATTGATTCGAGTCCATCATAGATAAAACAAGTCATATAACCCGAAACCCAGCAGCTATGAAGCTTAGCGAAGCGAAGCTTCCAAATGACTTATCGCTTCTTCCGCTTGTTCTTCAGACGGTGCTTTACCATGCCAATCCACGATATTCTCCATGAACGGAACACCCTTGCCTTTGATTGTGTGAGCCACTACCATAGTCGGCTTTCCCTTCGTTGCCTTCGCTTCCTCACACGCGGCGTGGATAGCCTGGATATCATGGCCGTCTATCTCAAGGACATGCCAACCGAAAGCCCGCCACTTTGCAGCCGGTTCCGTAAATGACTTGACATCTGTTATCTTACCGTCGATTTGCAAGCCGTTATAGTCGAAAAACACCATGAGATTATCGAGCTTCCGGTGGACGGAAGTCATTGATGCTTCCCATATCTGCCCTTCCTGTGCTTCTCCGTCCCCAATGATCACATACACTCTCGTTGGCCGCTTATCAAGTTTCGCAGCAATCGCCATACCGTTGGCTGCAGACAATCCCTGGCCCAAAGATCCTGTGGACATTTCCACGCCGGGAACATGTCTCATACTGGGATGGCCCTGCAATCTGCTTCCGAATTTCCTGAGAGTCGTCAGTTCTTCTTTGCCTATGAAGCCTGCCTCAGCCAGGGTCGCGTATAGGGCAGGAGCTGCATGGCCTTTTGACATAACGAACCTATCCCTGTCAGGCCATGTAGGATTCTTTGAATCAATTCTCATTTCCTTAAAGTAAAGAGTCGCCATAATGTCAGCGACTGAGAGGGATCCACCGGGATGGCCGGATGCTGCCGCTGCTACGGATTTTACAATACCTAACCTGATACGTTGGGCTATACGTTGTAACTCCCTCGTTTCCTCTTTCGTCAATTACCTCACTCCCTGATCTTAAGTATACCTGGATAACACCATGCAGGCACTAAGTATAAGTTCATTGGTTTTCGCTCGTTTCCCGAGGTCTTGGGCGGCCCCGCACGGTACGTACACTCTCTAGAGCCAGCGATCATATATGCCGATCTACTTAGGTCAACCTTTCTCCGATCACCCTTAGGACAAACCGGGGCAAAGCCAGCATACGTACGAATCTTGTAGGTTGGCACGCAAGACGAAACAGCCACTCCAAGCCGCACCGTCCCATCCAATCCGGTGCCCGCTTCACCCTGCCTGCCATGACATTGAAGCTACCCCCCACACCTATGCATGTAGCTGCCAATATGTTTCTCTTATTCCTTGCAATCCAAAAGTCCTGCCTGGGCGCGCCCATTCCAACAAAAACAAGACGAGGCTTTGTCGAGTTTATCTCCTCTATGACAGAAGCTTCTTCCTCCTCATCAAAAAACCCATGGTGAGTCCCGGCCACAATCAAGCCTGGCAACCTTCTTCTTCCACATTCAGCTGCCTCTTCCGCTACACCGGGTTCGGCTCCCAGGAAAAACACAGGCCAATGATGTTCTGCTGCACATGCAAGCAATTCCTGCATCAAATCGAATCCGGCCACCCTTTCGGGTAGCGCACCCCCCAGGACCCGGGAGGCCCAAACAATACCTGCTCCGTCAGGAACTACCAAGTCAGCCTTGCAAATAACCTCTGCAAGCTCTGAATTTTCCTGGGCTGTCATGGCAATCTCTGAGTTCAAGGTCACTATCTGACATGTCCTATTCTCCGAAACAAGCTTCCTAACACGTGCCACAGCCCCGGCCATATCCACTCTGTCCACCGGGAGGCCGAGAATGCTGACTCGTTCCACAGCAGCACCTCCTGTCATGGCCTTGATCGCTTCTGTGCGGTATTAACTGCCAGGTGAGCCACGTGTTTTGCCGATTCACCCAACTTCGGAGCAAGCGCCAAGAAACTTGATTTCATCTCTTCCCGCCTGTTCCAGGCATCCTTCACATGTCCAAGGAATGAGCCTACATCACGCTCGCTCCGGGAGAGTCCGGGTTTTTCGCCGGCGATTGAAAGCAGGCCGTCAACTTTCGGATCGTATGACAGGGCGACAAAAGGAGTACCTGTAGCTACAGCAAATACAAGCGAGTGATATCTCATACCAATGGCAAAATCAGCATCTTCCATAAGAGACATGATTTCCCTGGGCGAACCGGCACAATCCCACATGTATGCTCGCTCCTGCATCACTTCTACGCACGCCTGACATATAGGAACATCCTGTGCTTTATGAAACGGAACATACACGATGACTGCGCCCTGTGTCTTCACCAAGTGATCACAGGCTGAAGCCACAGCTTGAATATACCCGGGAACAGCAAGCCAAGGGCGCACCGAGACTATCACCAAAGGGCACCCCTTAGCAGGAATTTCACAAGCCTGCAGGAAGTCACGGCCCTTCCCTCGCCCGGAACAGGGTTCCAGCCCAAAGACCGGGTCAGCTGCCACATGCATCTCGGGCCTGGTAATACCTATCGATTGGAGAAGAGCAAGTGACTGCACATCCCTGACAGTGATGGTGTCCGCAAGATTACCTACAGTCTTCACCAGGAATCTGCTGAACTTCAGGTTCAAAGGCCCAATCCCCTGAGCATAGAAAAACACAGGCTTCTTCATGGCCTTCGCCAAGGTTACCAAACCTAGATAGTATGGGACTGACCGGGGACTCGTAACGTCCTGGAGAAGCGATCCTCCGCCGCTGATGAACAGATCAGCGTCTCGAAGTTCCCTGGATATCCCGAAGATATCATTTCTGTTGACTGCAGATACATTGTGAAGTCTCTGTGTCAAAATGGGATCCTTTGATAGGGCTACTATCTCCGAACCATGATCCGCCTCTCGAAGATGCTCAATCATGGCTGCCAGAATAGCCTCATCACCTATATTCTGAAATCCGAAGTAACCGGAAATGACAAACTTCATTCTCCGAAGCCTTCCTCCCCCTGGACTTGTCGATGAGATCCCACCTTTCCGGAAAAGTAGATGAATACCGCGCTGATGATAATCCCGATTATCCCGCCAAGCACTAATCCGTAGAACGTCCTCAAGAGAGTTGCGATAATCGGGGTGTGTATGTGTGAAAACGTATTTACCATTGATATTTGCCCTATGCATCCTACAAGCACAAGTGGCAGACTCAGCCTAAAATAGCCTGAAAGCGACAAAGCAGCAGCAAACAATAATACAGGGTGCCCTATAAGAAACTCCTTAGTCCTCGGACGGAACACCAAAACACCCTCGAGAAACCGCCTCATTCCCTCATCAAATTGAGGAATTGGCAAACCCAGATAGAAGTTGCCTGTACGCAAAATATATACGAGGCCGCCCAATGCTACCGCAGCAAGGGCCAGCACATGCCATATACGCAGGGGTGCCATGAGCAGATCTCCTATTGAGGCCGGAACGCCATGACCTGACTCATCCTCCAATCGCTCCCATCCCGCCAGACATATCCAACATACAATAGCTCCCAGAATAATCGGTATGGCATGGGCAGCCTTTACCCCGATGAATTTATCAAGAGACAACATGAACGTCCCGCTGGAAAGGGTCCCTGCAACAAGAAGTCCTCCCACAATAGATATGGCTGAGGCCTCCAGCCACAACAATGCCGCGTCCTTTAGGTGCACGCCTTCCCCGGTGTGGCCCTTCCATAGCGACTTAGAGTATAGGGCGCTCACTGCTAGCACCGGGAACACCAGCGCTCCACCCAGGGCTGCAAGTTGCCTTACCAAGGTTGCATACCCGGTTGACAGTAAGACCGAATAAAGGATGGTGCCCAGCCCGAACAAGCCTAACTCGATTACCGGCGGGAAGGAAAACAACGTGTCAAACAGAATAAACGCAGATGCCAGAATGCCGATGCCAACTATCATAACAAGGTATCTACTGGGGGTGTACTCCTTGGACGACCGGGCTTGTCCTACGGAAAACCCGGAGTCCTCAAGCCCCTCACGAATTGCCTGAATATAGCTGAGGTTTTTGTCAATAGTACCTGCGTCTCCTATTTTCGCAGGGAAAGGCCGGATATACATGACTCTCATATTTCGCTCGCGTGCTGCACGGGTGAACCTCTCCACAGCCTTGTCAAAAGGGATCTTGTCCATTTCCCGTTCAGTAATGCTGTGAACCCTTATTACTCCCGAGCCCATGAGACGGGCGAACCGGCTGTCTCCGGTCTGAGAAGCAAATTCCACCTGCCCAAAATCCATGGAATTCAAGAGCATCAGGTCTCTGACTTCGCTTAGGTGGTCAGGGTACCCAAGGACCTCCATACCCTCGAATATAACAAGACTGATACTCTCCTTATAGGGAATGCGGTTGAAGAAAAAGCCTATCTTGTGAGGAGTTGCACCCGGATAGTTTCTCAGCCTCGCCACAATGCGAAGCCCTGCTTCGCTAACCTCACGGGCAGCCCCGGGATCCAGCCCGATATTGACCTTCTCCAAATCCGGAATGCCTCTGGCAGTCTCAAGGAATGACCCCAGGCGCTGAGACGAGAAAGTAGAAATGCGCTCGCCTTCAAGTCTTACAGGCAGGATCTCAAGAAGATCCTGAAAGACCTCGTGGTCTCTGGGAAATAAATAGGAGTTGCCGGCATATAGGCGCAACTCATCTATCATCTGCCTAAGCACAGGGTCACTTACAGGCGATAATCTATCGTAATCAAGAATCTGTCTGCCGCTGAACGCATACACCTGTCCCAGAGTTGCAATGTCCTTAATCGTGCGCTCACCCACAGCGACAGACGTGAGTCCTCTGTCTCGTGCCTGTCGAAGGAAGGTGTCCAGCGGATAATCTGCGTTCTGGCACAATAGCTCAGCTGCTCGATAATCCATAACCAACTCTACGGTATTATTGGACTTCTCAACCTGCCATCTTCCCCACAATATGACGATAGCAGATATTACCGCTGCGGCTAACATCCACACCCAAAGATTCTTCACGCGCCTGGGTCCGGTCACAGAGCCCCACCCCACTTCATGCGGCGCCTATCTTGCGAGAACGCCTCTCCTATATGCTGTCTCCGGTGTCACCTTGCGTCCTCCCGATAATGCGCACAATTTTATCTTCCATACTTATGTCACTGATGATCACAGGAATAGGAAGACTGGACATATCCAGCGAAAAGTCAAGCCCCCTCATCAACCCGTCACGGATAATAGAAGGAAGTCTGGCACCGCCCACCTGAATATTGTTGATTTGATAACTGAGACGAGTGCCGTTTTGTTCTGCAACGAACTCCCCGTCAAGATTCACAGGGATATCGATACCTGCCACACTCACATCACCTTTGACCCCAACTCGACCAGGACTCAACTCAATCAGCACAGATTCCGGCACACCCTTAAGCCCGTGTACATACCTGGTGAGATCGTCCTGGCCAATCACTAACTCAGCTTGGCCTTGTCCAATATGGGAGAGAGAAAAACGGCTCTCTTCTCTCAAAGCCTGCATGTCAATGAGAATGTCACTTGCATCAACCATGAGAGATTCAATCCTTAGGCCTTCTATAAACAGGCCTTTGCAGTTCATGCTTACAGAATTGACCCTGCCGGAAGAAATCAAGTTAATTGCAGGAAACGATCTCAAGCGAACTCTGACGTAGTCAATACTGTCGACACTTGACCGTACTGCATTTTCCAGGCGAGACGCAATCATGCGCGGAACCGCCAGTTCGAAAACTAACAGTGCACCTAAGACAATAATAAGAGCAATTATAATAGGCGGAACGCCTTCTGTTCTCAGATCTCGCAACCCGGACATGTCAGAACTCCTTTCACGATTCACTCATCTTCGCTTTGACCCTAAGATAAGTTTCGATAAATTCGTCAATCTCACCGTCCATAACTGCCTGGACATTCCCTGTCTCAACCCCGGTTCGATGGTCCTTCACCATAGTATAAGGCTGGAACACATATGATCTTATCTGACTCCCCCAGGCAATCTCCCTTTGCTCCCCCTGAAGCTCACCGAGTTTCTTCTCTTTCTCAGCCTCAAGGCGTTCAAATAGCCTGGCCTTTAGGATCCTCATTGCAGTGATCCTGTTCTGATATTGAGACCTCTCATTTTGGCATTGCACGATTATCCCGGTGGGGATGTGAGTTATCCTCACAGCTGACTCCGTCTTGTTCACATGCTGCCCGCCTGCTCCGCCTGACTTATAAGTATCTACCTTCAAGTCCTCAGGATCTATCTCAATCTCCACATCCTCAGGAATCTCGGGGATCACGTCAACAGACGCGAAGGAAGTATGCCGTCTGGCATTAGCGTCAAAAGGTGAGATTCTTACGAGTCGATGCACTCCTTTCTCAGCTTTCAGGTATCCAAAAGCATTCCTTCCGGTGACCAAGACTGTAACGCTTTTGATTCCCGCTTCATCTCCGGGGAGGCAATCAGTAATCTCAGTAGCGTACCCGCTCTTTTCCGCCCATTTCAGGTACATGCGGAGAAGCATCTCGGCCCAATCCTGGGACTCTGTACCCCCTGCCCCGGGGTGTATCGAAAGTATGGCATCAGATTCGTCGTACTCACCGCTTAGCAGGTGAGCAACTTCCAGCTGCGAGACGACTCTTTCCAAGGACGCGACGCCTTCTTCAATCTCGCCTTCAACCGAATCATCTCCCTCTTCTATTCCGAGAGCAAGAAGAGTCCAGAGATCCTCAGCTTGGGCCATTGTTTCTTTCCAAGATTCAATATCTTCCTTAAGTCTGCTTGCTCGCTGTAGTATCTTCTTGGCATCTTCCGGCTCGTCCCAGAAACCGGGGTCAGCCATTATCCTCTCAAGGTCTTTGAGCTCCTCTGACTTAGCGTCAATTTCAAAGATAACCCCTCATCTTCTCCACTCTGCCCTTGAGCTCCGCCAAGACCGGCTTAATCTCACTGAGCACGATAGCTACACTCCCTTTCCACAGCACTTCTTGTATTTCTTTCCACTGCCGCATGGGCAGGGATCGTTTCTCCCGACCTTTTTCGCTTGCCGTTTCTCGGCTTTCGGACGGGCATAGTCACCACTGCCTGAGGTCGCCGTGATAGTGAACGGCTTAGCCTTTGGTTGTGTCGGTTGTCTCGTCCCGCGTTCATCGCTTACAGCTACTCTTGACATCCAAGCGACAACATCGTCGCGGATATTGGATTTTAGGTCTTCAAACATCTGCCAGCTCTCAAGCTGATATTCAAGGAGAGGATCCTTCTGCCCGTATGCTCGGAGACCAATCCCTTCCCTGAGATTATCCATGGCTTGGAGATGGTCGATCCACTTGGAGTCGATAATCCGTAACATCACGAGCTTCTCAAGGACTCTCATGCGTTCCTGTCCTATCGCTTCCTCGCGGGCTTCATAGGATTTGATAACAAGGTCTGTTAAGAAGTCGTCAAGTTCCGGGCGACCCTTTCCCTCTAAATCAGCAGGCCCGATAGAGGGCCGGAACACAAATGTCTGATTCAGCCTGTCAGAAAGGGCACGGAGATCCCACTCTTCCTGGAATATGTGCTCATTTGCGTAAATATCCAGGATTTCTCCGGCGACCTCGGACATCATCTCCAGGATCCTGTCTTTCAGATCCTGCCCTTCTACTACTTTGCGCCTGTCACCATAGATGACCTCACGCTGCTTATTCATGACGTCATCATATTCAAGAACCTGCTTCCTGATATCGAAATTATGCCCTTCAACTCGCTTCTGTGCAGTCTCAATAGAACGGGCAATTCGCGAATGCTCGATTGGCATATCCTCTTCCCATCCGAGACGGTCCATTATTCCGGTTATAAGCTCCCCGCCGAACAGCCTCATGAGGTCATCTTCAAGCGAGACATAGAACCTGGAAGCCCCGGGGTCGCCTTGCCTTCCTGAACGCCCTCTAAGCTGGTTGTCAATCCTGCGGCTTTCATGGCGCTCAGTTCCCATAATGAAGAGCCCTCCGAGCTCAATGACTTTCTCGTGTTCTCCTAAGCATTCAGCCTTAGCTTCCTCCAGAAGCTCCTGATACTCCTCCCTGGCTTTAAGCACCTCCGGGTCGTCTGTGGGGAAATGCTCTGCAGCTTCAGCCACTACCTCACCTGAATATCCCTTCGTGCGGAGCTTCTGCTTGGCAATATACTCGGGGTTGCCTCCTAATACGATGTCAGTGCCTCTGCCCGCCATGTTTGTGGCAATGGTCAATGCCCCTAACCTACCTGCCTGTGCGACTATCTCAGCTTCGCGTTCGTGATGCTTCGCGTTGAGGACTTGGTGCTTGATGCCCCTTCGCTTCAACATTTCACTTAAGAGCTCTGACTTCTCTATAGATATGGTCCCAACAAGGACAGGTTGGCCCATCTTGTGTATTTCCTCGATCTCATCTACAATCGTAGCGAACTTAGCCTTCTCCGTCTTCAAAATGACATCCGGATAGTCAGTGCGAATCATAGGAAGATGTGTAGGAAGGACCACAACATCGAGCCCGTATATCTTCTGGAACTCTTCCTCTTCCGTAGCTGCAGTTCCGGTCATACCTGCCAGTTTGCTGTACATGCGGAAGTAGTTCTGAAAAGTGATTGTGGCCAAGGTTAAGCTTTCCCGCTCCACCTTGATTCCTTCCTTCGCCTCGATAGCCTGGTGAAGTCCGTTGCTATACCGCCTTCCGAACATGAGCCTTCCTGTAAACTCATCCACAATGATCGCTTGGCCGTCTTTTACAATATAGTCCCTGTCGCGACGCATCAAGGCGTGAGCCCGAAGCGCCTGGTTCAAGTGATGCATTACCTCGATGTTGGACTCATCTGAAAGGTTATCCAGCCCCAACATGCGTTCAGCCTTCTCCACGCCTTCGTCAGTAAGGGCTACAGCATTTGCCTTTTCATCAACTGTATAGTCCTCATCCAGCTTCAGCCTGGGAACAAGCCTGGCAAATTGCTGATATAGGCTGGTGGACTCCTCTGCTTGTCCGGAAATGATCAGAGGGGTTCTGGCTTCATCTATCAGGATGCTGTCCACCTCATCGACAATAGCGTAATTCAGCTCTCGCTGGACCATTTCGTCCTGAGAGGTGACCATGTTATCACGGAGATAGTCAAAACCGAACTCATTGTTGGTTCCATACGTGATGTCTGCGGCGTAAGCTGCCCTTCGCTGGGCGTAATCGAGACCGTGGATTATCACACCCACCTTAAGTCCGAGGAACTTGTAAATCGTACCCATCCATTCTGCGTCACGCCTGGCGAGGTAATCGTTGACAGTGACAATATGAACACCCTTTCCGGTCAGGGCGTTAAGGTACGCAGGCAAAGTAGCAGCCAGCGTCTTGCCTTCTCCGGTCCTCATTTCCGCGATTCGCCCTTCATGAAGGACTGCCCCGCCCATGATCTGCTCATCAAAGTGGCGCTGGCCCAGCACCCTGACTGCAGCTTCCCGAACTACGGCGAACGCCTCAGCGAGAAGATCATCCAGTGACTCACCGTTATCCAGCCTAGTCCTGAACTCGAAGGTCTTGGCGGTGAGCTCACGGTTGGAAAGCCCTCTGACTTCGGGCTCCAGAGCGGATACTTGTTCCGCTATCCCCCTCAGCCTTCTCAGTTCCCTCTCGTTTGTATCAAAAGCCCTTTTCAGGAACCCAAGCACTGACATATCCCCTCTTCTTTAGCAAAGTTTGCAGGGACGGAGAGTATCGGAAACCTGCAAAATGCGAGTCAATTATACCATTTACGTTTTTGCCCAGCAACTACGCCAGAAGCCGCCTGACAGTCGCAGGCACACCTGCCCCCCACAGTCGCCCGCTGACACGCCCGCGCTGACATGCGTTATCTAAAGGAAGTTCGCCTCCGCCCCACAGGACCGCCTATGTGCTGCCTCAGGCGAGTTCTCCGTGATCAACGAGTGAGTCAGTAATTACCCTTAGACCACCTGACACCAGTGAGTGGCCACCCGGAACAATGGGAATACTCGATGACAAGAGACAAGCTGTAAGCTTACGCGCAACCGGATTATCAATAGCATCCGGACGCAAGAGGTCAGAGTTAAATCTGTCTTTTGCAGGCAACTCCAAATTGAGATGATGAAACAGGACTCTCGTATCTATCAGTACAGCATCAGCCACCTTTTCCAGCGCGCTGACCAAACCTTC
>DUVA01000025.1 GCA_012841305.1 Bacillota bacterium
ATTCTCTATAGTGAGGTGTTCTATATTCTACCCGCTTGAGGCATGATGGTGGTTGATAATCTACCACTAATAGGCCTCGGGATGGTCGATTTCCGACCACGCAAGCCGTCGCTCCGAAAAATATGGTTGAAAATCGACCATTAACAAGACCTAAGGTGGTCGCTTCTCAACCATCCAGGCAATTACGCTGAAAAAGGTGGTTGAAAATGAACTGCCAGAGAGCCTCACGGTGGTTGTTTTTCGACCACGCAGACTGTTGCCCCGCAAAAGCCGTGGAAAATCATGCAGCAAAACCGGAATGGCTCTCCGGGCGAGCCATTCGACTGAGACCCCCCTGTAAGGGAGCTTTGGGATGGTCAATAAGGCTTCCGCCTGGGTAGGTGAAAGGAGGCCGAAAAGGAGGCCGGAAAGGGGGCCCTATGTGCTCTCTCATAGATGGGTAAGACTCCCATTTAATCTGACGGCCATAACTAGAGTGCTGATTCGAACGCATATCTATGAATAGACATTTTGCACCGGAAAAACGGCGCTTGCGGAATTCCTGCAGGATGGTGTCAATGTCTTGATCCATGCGAAAATCCGTGCTATCGTGAGGCAAAGGGTCTTACGATATGCTAGGCGCGAACATAATGTTTCTTTGTCGTTGACGACATGACGTACGTATTAAACAGGAAGGACTTGATTGAGCTGCAGCGCATGCATACGTCACTTTGGGGCAAACTTAGAAACCGGCACACCCTGGCAATTCTTGCAATACTCACTTGCACGATCCTGTGGGGATTGTCTTTCATTAGTGCAAAATCTCTGCTCATTGCAGGTTTAACGCCTATTCAGGTTAACTCCGCCAGGTTTATTCCGGCCACAGCAGTCTTCCTAATCCTGTATCTTGCCCGCCACTCTCTGCGGCCTGGCAGCGTCGAGGATTCGGATTCCAATCCCAAACCACAACACTCTACTCGCGCATCCGGCCTCAGCCGGGAATTCCGGACGAAAGCCGGGCTGGCCGCAATAATGGGTATCCCTGTGTACTTCCTCCTAGAGACCATGGGCCTCAATTTCACATCTGCCGGCACTGCCTCACTTATAACAGGACTCTCTCCGATTATCAACGCAATTGCGCTCCTTATTTTCCTAAGAATAAGCATAGCGCGCATTCAGTGGATAGGCATAATCATGTCATGCTTCGGCGTATACGTGGTCGCGCAAGCTGATATCAGCCTCTCCGTGTCTCAAACAGCGATGTTAGGCAATCTACTCGTATTCCTGTCCGCCTGCTCATGGGTGGCATATACCATAATGAATAAGCCTCTCATCGAAAAATACGATAACCTGACTCTCAATACATATCAACATCTGGTAGGGACGGCAGTTCTGTGGTTGGTTGCGTTTTTCAAAGAAGGCATCCCATTTGCCCGATGGAATCTCGTCATCTGGGCAAACATCCTCTATCTAGGCGTGTTTTGCTCTGCTCTCGCCTTTTTCCTCTATCTCTTCGCCCTGAAGAGCCTAAGTTCCACTGTGATTACAAGCTTCATAAATCTCGTTCCCTTTGTCAGCGTGCTGGGAGCAAGAATCTTCCTGGGTGAACCTGTGTCTTGGACGAAGCTCCTAGGGGGAATTCTAACAGTCACAGGCGTGTACCTCGTCAGTTCTCAAGACATGCCTTCCACACAGGCGCCTTCCACCAAAGCATCACAAGCGAACAGAGGCAAGAACGAAGAAGAACTCCTCTATGACTGGAAAGACTCCTCTACAACTGGAAGAACTCCTTAATAAGAGGAAGTGCAGCCTTTAGTGCCAAAGCCCTGTGGCTCATGGCATTTTTCACATCTTGAGGCAGCGCTGCGAAGCTTCTGGTATGTCCAAGGGGAATGAAAACTGGGTCATATCCGAATCCACCGCATCCGTCCGGAGCAAAAGCTATCTTGCCTTCGCATACACCTTCAGCGAACCTGACTTTCCCGGATGGGTCCGCCAGCGCCACAACGCACCTGAACCTTGCAGTCCTTTCGGCATCTCCCACACCTTCCAACCGCGACAGAAGCTTCTCATAGTTAGCCCTATCCCGTTCCCGGCCGCGAGGGAGATCTCCTCCTGCAAACCTCGCGGAGTGAACACCAGGCGCGCCACAGAGCGCATCGACCTCAAGCCCACTATCATCTGCAAGTGCCGGTTCTCCCGTTGCCCTTGCGATCACTCGCGCCTTACTGACAGCGTTGTCCCGGAATGTCTCACCGTCCTCCACAACGTCGGGAATGCCCCTGTAGGCAGAGCACGCCACAACTTCTATAGGAAGATGCTTCAGGATCTCTTTGATTTCCAGAACCTTTCCTGGGTTTTTCGTTGCCAGAACCAAGCGGGACATCTCAGTGTCCCACCTTCCGGACAAGCTCTCGCAAGACCTCCTTCTGCGCATCAATGAGGCTCGCAATGCCGTCCTCTGCGACCTTAAGCATCTCATCTAACTGAGCCTTTGTGAAGGGGCTTCCTTCAGCCGTCCCTTGAACCTCAACAAGCTTTCCCTGTCCGGTCATGACTACGTTCATATCTACACCGGCGCGGGAATCCTCTTCAAAGGTCAAGTCCAGCATCACCTTGTTGTCAACAATACCTACACTGGTCGCAGCGATAAAATCCATAACAGGAAACGGCTTGTGATTCCATGAATTTCCGTTAGGATGCATGCTATTGACAGCATCCACCAACGCCACAAAAGCACCGGTTATCGCACAAGTCCGTGTGCCTCCGTCGGCTTGTATAACGTCACAATCTATCCAAATAGTCCGTTCGCCGAGAGACTCAAGATTGACAACGGATCTCAGCGCCCGTCCTACCAGCCTTTGAATCTCGTATGTCCGTCCTGACCTGCCCTTTGCAGCCTCCCGCGGATTCCGCTCCCCGGTGGCCCGTGGAATCATACCGTATTCCGCGGTCACCCAACCCTTCTCCTGGCCTTTCAGAAACTGAGGCACCCTATCCTCAATTGAAGCTGTGCATACGACCCTGGTGTCACCAACCTCAATCAACACAGAACCTTCCGCGTACTTAATGAAGCCTCTGGTAATCTTCACAGGCCTCATTTCCTTGCAGGTTCTTCCGTCGTGCCGTGTCATGCCAACCTCACCTCCACTATCAGCCTATCATCCCCAGTTCGGGGCAGTCCAAACACAAAAAACAGATCGCGTTTAGCAATCTCAGCAAGATGTCCCCGCGCCCTTGCCCGACAAGTCTACTCGCCTGGCCTCAGTCAAGTCGTCGCCCAATAGCTTCCTGCCAACAGCAGCAAAGCGCACCGGGTCGCCACTTACCGCAAACTCATGCCACCCCGTTTTCTCCTGGCTTTGCAAGCCCAGTTCCTGAAGAGCTGCAGCCGTTACTGTAACCGTCTCGCTGGCAGGATCCACAATCTCAACGCGTGGCCCGGCAATTCGCCTAATATGCTCAATCAGGTAAGGGTAGTGAGTGCACCCCAGGACCAGAACATCAATATCCTCGGCCAGCAAGGGGGCAATGTAATTATGGAGTGCGCGAATAGTCTCCTCTGAATTGATGTCACCCTTCTCAATGAGTGGGACAAGTTGTGGACAAGCCGCGCTAAACACCTGCCCGTCAGGCACATACTCCTTTATCGCCTTCTCATAGGCACCGCTCCGGATTGTCCCGGCTGTTGCCATAACACCGATTCTCCCGGTTCGTGTGGCCCTTGACGCAGCGTACGCCCCTGGACGCAGAACACCTATGACTGGGACATCAAACTCTTTTTTCACGTCTTCCAAGACTTGTGATGACGTGGTGTTACATGCGGCAATAATGTACTTCGAACCTTGGTCTATCAAGAACTCAATGATTTCGCGGGAAAACCCAAGGAGTTCTTGGGCTGTCTTCTCCCCATAAGGAACCCTGGCAGTATCCCCAAAATAGACAACACGCTCCCAGGGCAGCTTGGAGGATATCTCACGGACAACGGTAAGCCCTCCCACTCCTGAGTCATAGACACCGATGGGTCGCGAATTCAAGAACTTCACCTCCGGCAACTGATGCTACGATGGTTATTATATGTCATACCTCGGCCTATAGCTCAAAAAAAAATAGCTTATCTCTTTCGGATCAAGCTGCGTTGCTTCGTCATTGCCCATCTGCTTGAATAGGCTTGGGTATAGTATATATTGTTCCCCGATTGGACCTGTGCCCTGAAGATTCCATTACCTTCAATAGACAGGGATGTCATATCCCCGGCCAGGCTAAGGCATGTCGTCAGGCCGCGACTCATCATCCGGCTCTGACAAATCTTCAGGGTGCAACTGCTCCTCAGGTTGGGACTGGTCCACAGACTGAGACTGGTCCTCAGGCTGAGATTGGTCCCCGGACTGAGGCTGTTCCCCAGACCCAGACTGCTCTTCAGGTTGCACAACTTCCTTTGATTGGGCTCTATTATCTGCAGGCAAGATCGCATCATCCCTCGTTACGGGCAACTTCTCGTCCCGCCCTCCCGACACCTGTGATTGGCGATCTTTACGCCATTGGAAATAGGACATTATTCCGGTTGTGATGCCTTGGGCAGCCTTCTGCCGGAAAGCAGGGTCAAGCAGGAGCAGTTCCTCTTTCAGGTTGGACATGAAAACCACTTCCACGAGACATGCCGGACACTTGGCCTCCCGAATCACCATGAGGTCGTTCCTCTCCCGCGCCCCTCGGTCAACTTGCCCAATCTGACTTACAAGAGCAGCCTGAACGGATTCCGCCAGGACCCTGCTCATAGAGACTGTACCTGAATACAGAGTCTCAGTGCCTGTAGGCTCTCCGGTTCTTGATGCATTTGCGTGGATACTGATAAACGCGTCAGCGCGCACGTTTGACGCGGCCTTCACACGCTCAGGCAAGGTAACACTCACATCATCCGAGCGGGTCAAGACAACCTCTGCCCCCATTGCCTGAAGCTGCGTGGCAACTTTCTTTGAAATATCAAGGACCACAGCCTTCTCCTGAAGACCTGTAGGGCCAATGGCTCCCGGATCCATCCCCCCATGACCGGGGTCTATCACTATCACCGTTTTCGCTATAGGCGACTTGAACACTTCGACTTTCGGCCCTCTTCCAGTCGGATCCACCGCGGTGGAATGTCCGGCATAGTAGTTTAGATCCAGCACTGCACGAACAGTCATAGGGCTGTGTTGTGCCAGGCGGATCCTCTCAACGACACCGTCCCCCACTGGAATCACTCTTTCCGTTGTGTCCAAAGTCGAGTTTTCAAAGTCCATAACAATTCTGTGAGGAACAGCCAGCACCATGAACTTGACCTCCGGATTCCCGCTGGACACCACATCAACTGTTGTTGACTTTTCATCTCCTGAAAATTCAGCCCCCAGGATACGATAACCCAAATCAACAACGACTTCCCCCGGCCTGTCCGACGAGGTTGATACCGAGTAAGTCGTCGCTTTTACAAGGTCCAACACCACCCGGACTGTATCAGGCTGAAACTGACTTGCTCTGACACACGTCACCTGGGGATGAGAGACAGGCATCTCTATGGCGTCTGATGCAAGCACTGCTCCGGGTAAATCCACGACAATCCTGGGAGGGCCGGACAGGCTCAAAGTCTCGTACTGCAAGCTGCCCTCTCCGGAGATGACAGCTTCCGCCCGTCCGTCTCTCTCGAAGAACTCCACTCCGGTTACGCGCTTGGGGAAGGAGACGCAAATAACGTCAGGCTTGTCCTCTGTTTGAACAACAGTATACGACGTAACTCTCGATAGGTCAAAAACAACCCTCACTATCGAAGGATTAAACTGACCCACTCTCACTCTGTGGATTATGCCGTCATTAATTAGGATCGGATCAGGCCTGGACTGAAGAACAGCGCCTTCTATGTCTAGCACAAGTCTCAACGGATCTGGCAGAGTAAATGAGCTAAAAGACGCCCTGCCACTAAGCGAAATCTCCACTGTAGTTGACCCGTCCTTGTCCGATGCGCTGATTTGAAGCACACTGACACGTTCCGCAGTGGCAAGCTGAGTAGCACCTGTCCCTGAAGACTGAGCAAAGGACACAGGAATCTCCGGATTAATATGTTGCTCTTCTGCCGCACTGATTTGGCCGGCACATGCACATACTGATAGGAAAATGACCCCCAGAACGACAAGAAAAGCACAGATGCTTGTCTTAGGACTTATCAATCGCAACCATGTACCCCCAGATATTAGATAGCTGCTAAATCCTGTTTCGACTCTGTTTGCCAATTTCCTCTTCCAATTAGCAGGAAAGGCCCTGCATTTAATAATTTCAGTAAAAACCTTCCTGCCCCAAGTTGCCACAAAACCGTAAGCAACACACCGACTGCGCTAAGAGCAGTGTTTTACCCAGCCAGTACGCGCTGTGCGCTTCTTCACTTACACGCTGTATGCTTGTAAGATTTACTCTAGAGGTGGTAACTGTGGGCGAAACCTTCGCTTCTGCAGGAGAGCGAATCAAGATATTAAGGCAGCATAAGCATCTCACCCAGGAGCAATTAGGAGAGCTCGCAGGACTAAATCCAAATTATGTTGGTCAAGTGGAAAGGGGTCAACGCATCCCGTCAGTACAGACAATTCATGCTCTGGCAGAAGCCCTCGGAGTAGATCCGGGGTTTCTTTTGTTGTCACCCGGCAAGTCTGATTCTCCTATCAGCAGTCTTATGGCCCTTGTCGCTATGGCCACACCTGAACAGGTTGAACTCATCACAAAGATCGCGGAAACCGTGGTATCCTCGGGGTACCGAGTCAGTGAAGATCGCGATGATGAGAGCCAGTGATACTCCTTACTCTAGGCAGTGTCAACAAGCTCTCTATAGAGATCTGCAGTCTGCCCCGCAATAGAATCCCAGCTGAAGAAGCGCTCAACCCTTTGCCTTCCCGCCTTCCCCATACTGCGGGATAATTCCTCATCACAAAGAAGCTTATTGAGAGCAGAGGCAAGCTCGCCTGATTGGCCCGGCTCAACTAGAAACCCTGTTTCACCGTCCACCACAACTTCAGTTATCCCTCCCACTTTTGACGCCACCACCGGAGTCTCACATGCCATGGCTTCCAGATTAATGATGCCGAACGGCTCGTAAACAGACGGACAACAGAAAACCTGCGCATGGGAGTAGAACTCAATAATTTTATCCTTGGGTACCATTTCTCTTATGAGCCTTACGTTTGGCCATTTCGAAGCCGCCCTCACGACCTCTCGCTCGACTTCCGGAGTATCAGGTGCGCCTGCACACAGGACTATCTGCACATCCTCAGGGAGATCAGGAACTGCGTCAAGTAAGTGAAAAATACCTTTCTGCCTGCTCATTCTACCCACAAACAGAATGTATTTCTCCCAGATTCCATATTCGTGTCTTGCTATGTCAGACTCTGTGCGCCTGTACTCATCGAGGTCAATTCCGTTATGAATCACGCGCACTTTCTCTTCATCAATGTCATAGCACTTCAAGATGTCCTTTTTCATTTCCTTGGAGACTGCGATTACCCGGTCAGATGCCTCCACGCCGGTTTGCTCCATCCATCGGCTGAGGCTGTATGCGCTTCCCAACTGCTCCTCCTTCCACGGGCGCAAAGGCTCTAAGCTGTGAATTGTCGTCACAAGGGGTTGTCCATAGAGTTTCTTTGCGTAAAAACCCGCCATAAACGTATACCATGTATGACAATGCACAACATCAGATGTTATCCGATCTTTCATCATTGCCAGGCTGACTGACAGAGGAGAAAGAGCTTTGGCAAAACGCCTGTCATCTGCCTCTTCCATCGACTTCCATGGCTCATATGCCTTTACCTCTACTCCCTCCGCACCGGGCCTGTCCTTACCGAAACACCTTACTTCAACTCCTATGATTTTCGCGAGAGACCGGGAAAGATAATCCACGTGAACCCCGGCTCCTCCGTAGATATCCGGCGGGAATTCGCGAGTCATCATTGTTACCCCGAAGCCTTCTTGCTTAAGCTCTGATGCCATCAGATCATCACTCTCCACAATCGAAAGTTGACCGGATTTCGTTAATAGTATCGAGAGTCCCACGAAGTGCAATGCTAACCCACCTTGGCCTGTTACGAAGTTCATATCTTACCTCATAGAGGGCCTTCTCCAGTTTGAAACATAATAGAAGGAGCTGAAAGTTGCGAGAATCCCTGGGCAAAAGAAAAGCGCAGGACCCACGCATTGCCTCAAGGTACGCTTCAAGAAACTCCTCCCCTGTCCGTCTGCCCCACTCTCTTGCAAGTTCCATGAAATGCTCCTTCTGATCCGGAAAATCATCCATGCGAAATGCTGCGGAATACCCTGAATAGTCAAAGGACCTTAGCATTCCCGCGACATCCCTCAGGGGGCTCGACTTTTTCAACCTCTCACAGACAGGACGCAAAGGTTCTCCTTCAAAATCGATTATGACAAAATCATGGGAAGACTTGTCCCTGACCTGGAGAAACTGGCCAAGGTGGAGATCTCCGTGAATCCGGATCTTCATACCGAGCTCATCAGCATTCGTGAGAACGTCCTCCACTTGACGCATACACTTGACAATAGCCTCTTCCTGTATGAACGCCTTATACACGCCGAATGTCTTTTCCAGCGCCCCAGAACCCGAGCTTGCCTGTGATAATTCCTCAATCGTTATAGGAATAGCGGAAATTATGTCGCCAACCAGGCTGACTACATCCTCAGGCCGCACAACTTCAGGAGTGAATGCTTCTTCCTTGACGCCTGACAATGCGCAATGCAAGCCTGCGGTAACCACGCCGAGACGACCTTCACGCAAGCCAAAATCGCCTCCGTATTCATGGATACCGCATCTTTTCATAAGTTTCAGCGCGTCGCCGCACAGTATGTCCCACGCGTCTCCTTCATTTTCTATGAACTCTTGAATGAGGAAAGCAGGACATGTCACGCCCTGGCGTGCCAAATAGACACCATGCCCTAAAAGACGCGGGATATTGGGAAAACCCGCCCGGTCCAAGCCTCTGCTTATCTCAATATCAGGAGACGTACCTGCTTGTAGCCTTCGATATACCTTTATCACCTTGGATGAGTCTACCATTATCACAGTGTTTGTCGTATCCCTGTCCTCAGTTACTACAGCTTGTACCTGTGAATCCCAAATGCCGGACCCTGCACGATCAAACCGGAAACAACCGCGCTCGGAGCAAAGCACTGCACCTGTCCTGACAGCGCTAAGCAAAGCGGTCGCAAAAGCCCTCGTACCGGTGGCATCACATACATACCCTTTGAAACCCGCCCCATTGATGACAACAAGGGGTTCGCTTCGCATACAAGGTTCCGACTTGGTCAGAAGAAGCGGCACATTATACAAATCCTCATCTACCTGCTCGTACCATTCACCTTCTGCCCGGGAGCCTACTCCCCTGCCGAAGTCCACTGCAATTACGGCCACACCGACAACGGAGTCTTCGTCTTCAGACAGCGCAACCCAATCATGCAAAGTCACTTTCCTGATGGAGGCATCCTTCCTTTGAAGCCATCTTGCATCTCTAAACCACTGTAAATCTATTAGCTGCACTATAGACGCCAGATCATAGATGACCTCATTGAAGGCGCGCTGAGTCCGCCACAATCCCGGCACTATCCTACCTCCTCACGAAATTCACACACACGTAACCTACTGATCTAGTTCTTCCCCGGATGCATACTCCGCGATACAGCAACTTCTCGTCCAACGCCATACTTGAACCATGCAATGACCTGTTTTACTCCGAGCAGGAACCCCATGCCCAACCCAAAGAAGAAGTAATCCCAGGAGTGTTCGCACAGGCCTAGAAATACCCCCACCGCTGAACAACTTACCACTGAGCTGAGATATTTGTGTCTAGTTATCATGTATGTAGCAGCCCAAAAGGCACCCATATACATAAGTGAACTTGTAGATAACACCAGCAATGCGCCCATAGATGTCGCCAATCCACCTCCTCCGTGAAACCCAAGCCATATCGGCCAATTATGGCCGACAATCGCGGCAAGAGCAGCGACAAAGTGCATAACGGTGGATTCCGGCGCGACTGCCTGAGCAAAGAGAACAGCGGCAACTCCCTTACCCAAGTCTCCTAAACCAGATAGAAGGCCTGGAAGAAGGCCGGACGACAAAATCACATTTGTAGTTCCTACATTCATGGAACCTACTTGCCTGATGTCAATCCCGCCAAACACCTTAGCCCAAATGTATGAAAACGGAATTGAACCCATACAATAACTCGTAGCTGCAACAGCAATTGCATTCATGCAGTAATCACCCCACTATGTGCATTGGCTGTGCTGTCGTGGAAATGCCAAATTCCTACGTCAACCATCACGGTATTACCTTTTTTATCTTCGCGGTTCGCCTCATGATCTCCTTCCTAGCCTCGTTCAATCGGCAATGACCCACGACGCATCATCGCGAGAACCCGTCACCTTCTCTGAAAAGAAACACCTAGCATTCTGAGGACATTAGTTATCCGGTTATAGATGGTAGACCTGTTTGATCCTGCAAATAGGAGGCCTACCGCGTTCATTCCCTCATCCACAGCCACTGAGCCGGAATCGCCCCCTGCACCCATTTTGCCTGTAAGAATCTGATCCGTGAATGTCGCTGTCACGTCGTCAGAATAGACAACATTAACTGTGGCATCAACTACCTGTATCTCCCCTTCAGTCACTCCTGTCGTCCGTCCGCTCTTTCTTACACGAAGTCCCAAATCAGGCTCACGGGAACCTCTTATCTGGCCCAGTTCCAGAATTTCAGGGCTAATCAGCTTGGGACTCAACGGACGGGCAAGCGCGGCATCCACCAGATTGGCAGAGTCCGCGAGAGACCTGGCCACTACCTCCACTCTAACCGGGGACCTGCTAACTGCCAGCCATTTATTCATCGCCAGCTCAACAGATCTGGTTGCAAGACACTTGGGAACCCGTCCGCTCATCTCAACAGGGATAAACCTCTCCAGATAGCCGATTTTGTCTCGTTCCGGCACACCCCCGTCAGCCGCCCCAGGCTGGAGAATCGGATCTCCCGGTCGAGCCTTGCCGTCCCGTCCGGATGTACCATTGGCTAACACGTGATTGTTGGACAAAATGAACGGTTCACCTGTCTTTTCATCCCAAACGACGGCTCCGAAAGTCCCTGCCGTGATCTGATAGTGTCCGCAACTCACCCCTGGTCGAGCAGGTCTCATCTGGGAGCATCTTTCATCGAGAAACCTAAGCTCACCGACTTCAATAACGTCTGTAGGCACACCCCGAACTTCACTGGGCACTAAATCCTCGCCTCTTACGAGAAGCCTGGGAAGTTTCTTCGTCACCATAACAACTATGCATTCAGAGGCAGTCCTAGTCCCCGCAGTAGTCTTGTAACCTCTGCCTACCCCTACAACGTTTTTCATGGACATGAGCTGCCATGTAGTATCCTTCAAGACATCAACGATTTCGTCCATGGTAAGCTACACTCCTTTCCAGGTCAAAAGATCAGAGCCTGTTTTCTATTGCGGAAGCCACCGCCGCCCTGGCATTTACTAAACCTTCGCCTTGTTGGTCCCTGGGAAATCCGTTCATGGCTGTCGCTGTCTCACAAATGAGCTCCTCTAACTCTTTCGCCGACAACCCGGGAACCGCGGAGAGGATCAGCGCGGCAACACCTGTCACATGTGGACACGCCATGGAAGTCCCGGTAAGAGTCTTATACCGTTGACCTGCATACGTCGAGTAGATATCGGTTCCAGGCCCTGTAATGTCAACCTCCGGTCCGGAACTGCTGAATGCAGCGATTTGATCGTCTTGGGTAGAAGCCGCCACTGCCACTACGTTAGGATCCCGCGCCGGATATAGGACGGTATTCTGTCCGCCTGTATTCCCGGAAGCAGCCACCAGGAGAACGCCCGCTTCAGCCGCCTTGCTAATAGCCAGTTCAAGGGCTTTGCCGGAATCGACAGTCCCAAAACTCATGTTGATTATGCTGACACCCTGATCTATACACCATGCGATACCTTGGATGATATCGGAAGCCATGCCTTTCCCCTTTGAGTCAAAGGATTTCACTGCGTAAATATGAGCTTCCGGGGCAACCCCGACAACCCCGAACCCGTTATCGAGGGCTGCGATTATGCCTGCTACATGCGTTCCATGTCCATTGTCGTCTTCCACACCTTCAGTCTCCGAAATGGCGTCAAACCCGGCTTTTACGTTCACCGCCAAATCCGGGTGGCTCATGTTCACTCCCGTGTCCACCACCCCTACCCGGACTCCCTTCCCTGTAGCGCGCGCCCAGACTGAAGGAGCGTCAATCTTTGTCACACCCCATGGGGTTGTTTGCGTAGAGAACCCCGGACGCTTCACTCCGAAACATCGCACGCACTTCCTTACGTCTGGGGCCGGTGTATCCACTATCGCAAAGACGGTGTCATCTTCTATCCATTTTACCTCTCCGTGGCGTGCAAGAAGCGCCATGGCTTGATCCTCTTCCCGAAACACGCAAGCAGCCGCGTTAATTAGAGGAAGTGCTTTCTTCACACATCCCCCGCAACTCTCCACTATGGAATCGTGCTTCCTGGGATCTGTGTCTGCGTCAAATATGACAATCTTCCGGTGATGTGAATCGCAACCGGACTTGACAGCCCTACGAGCCAAAGAAGCAATTGCTATGATGTAGGCAATAACAAAGGAGAACACTTGAAGCTCCCTCCTTTATGTCGATTATCAGATGATAAATGATATTCCACGGGCTCATAATGCGTGAGTGGGTGCCTTTTAGCAGTTGAAGAGGCCACGACTTATCGGTCGTGGCCTCAGGTGTGAGGAGGCTGCGAGTTGGTAGCCAGTCCATGTTATTACGTTTGAGGATAGAAACGCGTCACGACTAGCTTAGCAATACTGACAAGCTGCGGTATCATTAGTATGAACAAGAAAACCACCAGCCACCAATTGTCCAGTTGAAGACTCACATTTTAGCCCTCCTCCCCTATATTCCCGCTCGCTGAGACAGCTTTACACCTTCTTTGACCAGATCGGGAAGAAGATTAGGAATATCGGAACGAGCAAGATGAAGAGCAGTATGATTATCCACCAGAATTCCAATTCCTGAGTCATTTAATTGTCCTCCTTTCACAGCATGCCTAGCGTTTATGATATACCGGGCTTCCATGAGTTTCGAGACGTGGGACACATCCTATATACACATGAAGATCAGGAACAACGGAACAAGCAACACAAAGAGAAATATGATTATCCACCAGAATTCCAGTTCCTGTGTCATGAGAAACTCCTCCTCTCTTGATAACCCCAAACCCCGGAGAGGCTGTGGTCTGTACTATAATATGGAGTCATGCCGCACTTTGCTCCCGGAGTTTCACGGATCCTGCGTCCGGTCCCTTGTCCTGTCATTCATAGACCGTGTGTCGCATTCAGGGATAGTGGGGCCCGGGATGAAAAACACAAGGATAGCGCTTACAAGGAACAGAACACTCCCAATGAGATTCAGGATATCTACAATGGACGATAAGTTGTTGGGGCTATCTCCGGCATAATGGATCGACCTCTTAGCGAGAACCATCACCTTGTCATCTCCCTATGAGCATGCCCGGGAGACCCGGGGAATCGGCTGTTATGCTTTATCCTCAGACTTACCGGGATTTCCGAAAGCATCATGGGATGTCTCAAGAAACTTACGAATTTCAGGCGGGACTTCCCCAAGTTCCAAGCCGGACAGAGCCTCAATTGCCATATTCATGATGTGCTCTCGAGTCTCGTCAGGCATTGACGCCAAAAACTCCTGGGCTATCCGCGCCATCTGGTTCACGTCTTCCAGTTGGGTATCAGTGTAACCAAAGTCTTGTAGCATTGAACGGATTTTCTCAGCATCTCCGGTGGATACGCCGAACTCGCGAACCAACTCGTCAAGCGACGCATTGTCTGGTTTGTCTCTTCCGGCGAGAAACTCAGACAGCAGATCATCAAATCCACTCATGGGTCTTATGTCCCACCTTTCAGATGTCCTCTTGAGACTAATGCCCCGGGCAACCCGATGACATCAAGGTCATATGTTATCGATAGATCTTATTCCGATTAGGTTTCCTTGGTGATTTCCGCATTCTGTAGTCAGACGGCAGGTTACGTAAATTGGTCTTGCCCGGCACGGAATCGCAAACTGGGGTCATATAATATAATGCTAATTGAGACTTATAGTCCCCAATTTTGACTGTGGGGTGGTCTTATGGACTTACAAGCAATCCATGACGCAATATCCGAGCAGAAATTGATCATGCAGAGACTCGAACGCAATATGAGACGGATCGAGGATTCATATGGCCGTGTGTCCTCGAGACTTGATGCACTGGAAACCAAGGCTGAGATGCCGCCTAAGGATACCAGCGACAGTCCGAGGTTCAGAAGGGCGCATACCGGCGCTGTTCCTCAGAGGGAACAAACCGAAGGCACTGAAAAGGTAGACGAAAAGGTAGACGACAAACCAGAAGGCACACCAGATGATTCTGTCGAAAAGAAAGAGAGAGCCACAGCATTGACTGCGCGTGTAAAATCGGCTATTCGAAGCTCTCTTCAAGACGGCAGTGTCAATGACGCACTGGATAAGTTTCAGGCATCAGTGAAACTGACAGACGAGGCTACCGGCGCACTCTCAGAAATTGCGTCCCTTGTCAAAGCGTCCTTGGATCAAGATCAGGGCGTCATGAAACTGGGCTCAATGCCTGTTCCCGGAGGCTCGCTTAGCCTGCTCTTGGAGATGGCGAAAACACCGCAGTTTCAGCGGTTTATCGCAAATGTAGTAGCGCAAGCACTTAAGGAAGCTGAAGCTTAGGAAGGTCGTAGGGTGGCAGGTGTTGCGTCTCGGGAACGGCCTAATTACGGCGCGCCCAGTCACGCAACCACCTGTCACCCTAAGTATAAGTTCATTAGTTTTCGCCGGTCTTGGGTGGCCCCGCACGGTACGTACACTTTCCGGAACCGGCGTTACCTATGGTGATCTACTTAGCCTCAAAACCGATATTGAGCTGCATCAAAGCATCCCGGCTATCATATCCACAACCTCGTTTACCGTGTCTGCCACAGGAACGCCTGCTTCCATAAACGCCTTTACCTTGGACTCAGCTGTCCCCATGGAACCTGATACGATGGCGCCTGCATGCCCCATTCGTTTTCCAGGAGGAGCAGTGCGACCGGAAACAAAGGCCACAACAGGTTTTGTCATATTACGGATGAAAGTTGCGGCTTCTTCTTCATCGCGTCCTCCGATTTCGCCTATTAACACCACGGCTGAAGTGGCATCGTCTTCCTCAAACGCTTCGAGACAATCCACGAAAGTCGTGCCGATTATCGGGTCGCCCCCAATCCCAATACAAGTTGATTGTCCGATCCCGCGGGATGAAAGGAGGCCAACTACCTCATAAGTGAGGGTGCCGCTCCTTGAGATTACTCCGACAGGTCCGGGCTGGAAGATCTGACCCGGCATGATTCCACAAGACGCTTCCCCGCATGTGATAATGCCTGGGCAGTTTGGCCCAATGACCCTGCACCTCGACCCTTCATTCTTAGCCCGGTCCAACATATCAATGACATCAAGGGTGGGAATACCTTCAGTGATACATACTGCAAGTTCGATTCCGGATGCGAAGGATTCCACAACTGCGTCTCCGGCAGCTCTTGACGGCACGAAGATACACGACGTATTTGCCCCTCGTTGTTCCACTGCCTCAGCCACGGTATCAAACACAGGGATGCCTTCCACGTCTTGCCCGCCTCTCCCGGGAGTCACTCCTGCAACTACCGTATCAGGGTTGTAGTCTCTCATGCGGAGCGCATGGAATCTACCCTCGCGGCCTGTGATACCTTGAACAACGATCCTCGTGCGCTTATCTACGAATATACCCATCTTACATCCCTCCCCCTGCAATTGCCACAATGCGCCGGGCAGCGTCAACCATGGTATCTGCTGTCACCACAGGTGTATCGCGGAGGAGAGCCCGTCCTTCCTTCTCTCTGGTGCCAACCAACCGCACAACGACCGGAAGATCCAGGTTTACGCTTTCAATAGCTTTAAGGAGGCCTTGCGCTACCTCATCACAGCGAGTTATACCGCCGAATACATTGATGAGGATTGCCTTAACACCTTTGTCCATGAGGATAAGTTCCAAGGCGTTTTGGACTACTTCCGCCCTTGCACCTCCACCAATATCAAGGAAATTCGCAGCTTCTCCGCCTTCAGCCTTGATAGCGTCAATTGTCGCCATCACGAGGCCTGCCCCGTTTCCGATAACCCCTATATCGCCATTGAGCTTCACATATGTAAGCCTTCTCCTCCTGGCCTCCTGCTCTAAGGGGTCATCGCCTTCCGCCTCCCAGAGGCCCCCGTACCCGGGATGCCTGAAAAGAGCATTGTCATCTAAGGTAATCTTGGCATCAGCAGCAACTACTTTTCCATCCTTTGTCAGCATGAGAGGGTTGATTTCAGCAAGCTCAGCGTCTTCCTCTACAAACAAGCGGAACAAAGAAGAAAAGTACCCGCCAACCTGAGCAACTGCGCTTCCGTCAAAACCCGCTGCCAAAGCTAAGGCCCTTGCCTGCCACGGCATAAAGCCTTCTTTCGGAGTCGACCATACCTTAGCGATTTTCTCAGGGGTCTTGGCAGCGACTTCCTCAATGTCGACCCCGCCTTCACTGCTGGCTATGATCGCAATTGATTTTCGTGACCTGTCAATCGTCACTCCCAAATAGTACTCCTTCACCGCTTCGACAGCCTGTTCCACCAGGACTTTCCGGACAGTAAGCCCCTTTATGTTCATCCCGAGAATCCGCGAAGCCGCGTCCCTGGCTTCCTCGGCGGTCTTCACCACACTGATGCCGCCTGCCTTACCCCGCCCACCGACGTGGACCTGGGCTTTCACTACAGCATGTCCTTGCAGCTCAGACGCGATTTCATAAGCCTCATCCGGGGTCTCTGCAACCCTTCCGTGAGGAGTAGCAATTCCGTAGCGCCGCATAATCTCCTTTGCTTGATACTCATGTAGTTTCATGTCTAGCTCTTGCCTCCCTCCCCTTTTCGAGGCCGACATTGAATGCCTTCATGTTCAGCTCTTCAGTGCCTCGCGGGACTCTGGCGAGAATTGCCTGCTCCATCGCTTCAGGCGTCACCACGCCGGTTGCCCCCACAAGCGCGCCGAGGGCTACGACATTAGCCACTACCTGCCTACCCACATCATGTCTTGCGATTTCGGTAATGGATAGAGTTACAACGGCAGCGCCTTCCACAGAGGGTATGGAGCTCACGTTAGTATCGTCCACAAGGACGATCCCGCCTGGCCTCACCTGGTGCCCGTATCTGTCGCATGCCTGCTGAGACATGACTAGAACAACGTCAGGGGAAGTGACTTTAGGGTAGTCTATTGCGTCATCCGAGATTATTACCTCAGCCCGGCTGGCGCCTCCGCGCGCCTCAGGCCCGTATGACTGTGTCTGGATCACCTCATGGCCGTCATAGACACCTGCAGCCTCAGCCAGGATTATGCCTGCGAGAATCAAACCTTGTCCTCCGGTTCCTGAAAGCCGAATTTCCTTATACATTGTCATCAGTCTCCTTGGTAGCGGCTTCGATTATCGCCTCGTAGCGCTTAGTATATTCAGGCCTGATCCTTGTTCCAATCTCGCCGATAATGAACTTGTCAGCCATTTCCTCAGGTGAGAGCCGGGACGCAGCCTTCTTTGTCACCGCATGCTCTTTTTGCCAGTCCAACATAACCAAAGCATTTCTCATCTTGTTGCGGCGTCCGAAATATGTAGGACACTGAGAGACAGCCTCCACAAACGCAAACCCGTCTGTGGCTATCGCCTTAGCTATCAACCGTGAAAGGGGCCCGGCATGGTACGCGGTTCCTCGTCCCACAAAACTAGCGCCCGCAGCAAACACCAGATCGCACAAATCAAAAGGCTCCTCTATGTTGCCGTAAGGTGCAGTCGTTGCCATTTTCCCGGTGGGAGTCATAGGGGAATACTGGCCGCTTGTCATCCCGTAGATGCTATTATTGAAGCATATTGTTGTAACGTTGATATTCCGCCTGGCTGCATGTATTAGGTGGTTCCCGCCGATTGCAGCAAGGTCCCCGTCCCCAGCCAGCACAATCACGTCAAGGTTAGGCTTCATCATTTTGATGCCTGTCGCAAAAGCCAACGCCCTGCCATGAGTTGTGTGGAGGGTATCAAAATCAAGATAACCCGGAGCTCTGGATGCGCACCCGATCCCTGATACTACACAGACATTGTTCTTATCCAGATCCAATGAATCAATGGCCCGAAGGACCGCGCCCATCACTATCCCGTGGCCACAGCCTTCACACCAGATATGCGGCATTTTATCCGCTCTGAGATAGTAGGTAATAGGTCTTGCCATGTTCTATACCTCCTTCAGCGCAGTGAGGATTTGGTCCGGGGAAATGGGCTCTGCATCGACCCTGGTAAGGCTTATGACTTTCGTCTTGCCCTTGGAAGCCCGCTCAACCTCACGGACTAATTGCCCCATGTTCATCTCAGGGACAATTATTGCTCTCACTTTTGACGCGATTCTTTCCACATGTTCTTCTGGAAATGGCCATAATGTCTTCGCTTTTAGGAGGCCTGCCGAGATTCCCAAAGCCCGTGCGTCCCGTACCGCCTTCGCGCCTGCACGGGCAGTAATGCCATAGGCGAATACTGCGATATCCGCATCTTCAGTCAGGACCTCGTCAACAAAGGTCACCTCTTGTTTCGCCTTATCTATCTTGCTGCACAGACGCCTTATCAGAGCATCCACCTCAGGCCTTTTCGTCGTAGGGAAGCCTGTCCGGTCGTGGGTCAGGCCGGTTAAGTGGTACCTGTACCCTGTCCCGAAATCCGCCATAGGCGGGACCACGCCATCCCCTGCATCAGCGTCAAACGGGAGGTAATCTTCAGGTTTACAGGTAGGACGCAGCCTGTTGACTATCTTTAACTCACCGGAATCAGGAATCACAACCTTCTCACGCATGTGTCCGATGCCTTCATCCATAAGGAATACTACAGGAATTCTCCATCGCTCCGATATATTAAATGCCTCAACTATCAAAGTATAAGTCTCTGCAACGGATGTCGGACACAAGACAACAACAGGATGGTCCCCGTGTGTTCCCCACCTGGCTTGCATGACATCTGCCTGGGAGGGAGCAGTGGGGACTCCGGTACTTGGCCCGACCCTCATAACATTCACAATAACGCATGGGACCTCTGCGATAGCGGCAAACCCAATACTCTCCTGCTTAAGAGAAAACCCAGGCCCGCTCGTGGCAGTCATTGATTTCACTCCTGTGAGTGAGGCCCCGATTATCGCTGATATGCTTGCGATTTCATCTTCCATCTGTATAAACTTCCCGCCGACTTTCGGGAGTATCGCCGCCAATTCCTCCGCAATTTCCGTTGAAGGAGTTATGGGGTACCCGGCAAAGAACCGGAGGCCTGCTGCAACAGCCCCTTCGGCGCATGCCTCATTACCTTGCATCAATCTTATCTTCGTCTTACTTTCCATCGACACTACCTCCCCGGGTACCGGATCTCTCTTTCTTCCTGTCACCGGCAGGCACCACTTGGATAGCTAAATCCGGACACATAATCTCACAGATTCCACATCTCGTACAGTCTTCCTCACGCGCTACCTGCGCCTTTCCCCCCTCAGGCCTCTCCAACACATTCTTCGGACAGAACGAGACGCAAATATCGCATCCCTTGCACCATGTGTCGTTGATAATCACCGGCCCGCTGTTTCCATTCACAGCCGGACCGGCATTACCTGACTTTTGCATTAACACTCGCCACCTTTGTTTTATGATTCAGAGACACTTATCTCAAACTGCCGGATCAGCGCCGGGAACAGATTGGTAACGCGTGTAAGGAGGCAAGAGCATAGGTGAGATCTTGTCTTTCGCAAGCCCTGCTTCCTCCAGTTCCTTGTGATACCTTGATACATGAGCCAGCGAGAGAAGCCCGGGTTTCACATGTCGTGCCCTCTCCGAGGCAGCGATACCTGCTCGCCTGCCGAATACCACGACGTCAAGGAGAGAGTTCCCCATGAGCCGGTTCCGTCCGTGGACTCCGCCGGAAGTCTCACCTGCAACGAATAAATTCTCTACTGTAGTGACTCCGGTGTCATCCCTTATGTCGACCCCGCCATTTTGATAATGCAATGTAGGGAAGACTATGATAGGTGTTTTTCTCATGTCAATGCCAAACCTTGCATACTGGCGATACATGGCAGGCAAGGATCGGAGAATCGTGCCCTCCCCGTGAATCTTCTCTATCATGGGAGAATCCAACCACACCCCGGGCTGTCCGGTTTCTGTGACAATCCCCTTCTTCCTCTCAAGGCACTCACGAATTATGGCGCTTGAAACCGCGTCTCTGGTCTCTAAGGGGTACACGAACTGCTCACCGTAGGTATTAACCAGTTGTGCCCCGAGGCCCCGCACCTTCTCAGTAATGAGAAGGCCGACAATCTGCTCAGGGTAAGCAGCACCCGTTGGATGGAACTGAGTCGCGTCAAGGAAAACTAAGCGTCCGCCTAATCTATAAGCCATAACCAGTCCGTCTGCAGTCGCGCCATAGTGATTGGTGGTCGGGAAATCGTCAATATGAAGCCGTCCGAACCCACCTGTAGAAACCACAACGGTCTTGGCACGGACCACAAAGAATTCCTTGGTTTCGAGATTCATAAGGACCGCCCCTCGGCACGTGCCTTCACCGTCAGACAAAAGCTCTACAGCAGGGGAGAATTCCAATACAGGGATTTCCCTGTTTCTCACTTCGTCCCTCAAAGTGCGCATTATTTCTGCGCCCGAATAGTCCCTTGCAGCGTGCATGCGCTTTCTACATGTGCCGCCGCCGTGCTGGGTGACCATGGTTCCATCAGGTTCTTTGTCGAACATGCACCCCAGGTCTTCAAGCCACTTTATTACCAACGGAGCGTCATAGACAAGGGCCTTCACAAGCTCCGGCTTGTTGGCGAAACCTCCTCCGCCCATTACGTCAAGATAATGAAGGTTCGGCGAATCATGGGCCTTATCTGCAGCCTGAATCCCGCCTTGGGCCATCATGGTATTGGCGTCACCGAGCCTCAGTTTCGTCGCCAATAGGACGTTTGCCCCACAAGCATTCGCCATGAGCGCAGCAGATGCGCCTGCACCGCCTCCGCCTATGATCAGCACATCAACATCGTAATCTATCTTGTCTAAGGGAAACTTGTCCGGATCCAGCCTGCTCCAGGATTCTAAAACGTCTACAAGCTCATGAGGCATGACTGCTCCCCTAGAGACACCGACCTTGATGGGACGCATTGTATCAGGACGATAGTCCGGATGAAAGTTCTCAAGAAGCTGTTGCTTTTCTTCAGGGGTGAGTCGTGCGTGCCTTTCATCATACCGTCTCTGCCGGGTGGCTTCCACAGCCTGGATCAACTCGTGCATTTTCGGGGTATAAGACACATTCATCCCCTCCCTACTCAGGCTCGATGTCCCTCTGGTTATAGAGGGCTTCAAGTTCTGCCCGGTCAAGTTTCGTCATTTCGTCGAGGCTTTGGTCAAATGCCCCATCCAGGATCTCCCCGACCCGGGACGCGAGATGCTTTGCCCTTGGCGCCACATGCCTCGCGTAGAGTCTTCTTGTAAGGATCGCAATGTTATACTGGACAGTCTCCGCCGGGCAGCGCGCTGCGCACAAACCACACATTAAACAGTCAAAAGACATGTCTGCAGCTCTGGTAATGTCTCCTCTCATTGCGGCTGCCATATAATTCATGACATCCAGGTCTTGGGGGCATGCCTTGGTGCAAGTATTGCACCCTAGGCATCGTGTAAGCTCAGGATATAGTTTTACTACATCGCTCAGGACAGGACGGAGCTTCTCCACGTCATAGGTAGCCTTATTCGCAGGGAAAACAGGTATTTGAGTCAGGTACATGCCGTCCTCTACCACTGTCTGGCATGCCAGCCCCACCAGGAGCCTGTAGTCGTCAGGCATTCGGTAGACAGTGCCACATGCGCCGCAGAACCCTCCGCGGCATCCACAACCGCGGATAAACTGATAACCTGCATACTCCATGGCCTTCATTATTGTAAGGCCTTTTGGAACCTCATAAGCCTTGCCCATAATGAAGATTCTGACTTTCTCTTCTTCCATCCCCCTCACCCCCTCTACCTGGGCTCAAGCTCTTCTTCCCTAAATGTCGTGAACGGGAGCTGATCCTCTTGGCTTCTGCCGGGGACATACTGAAGAAGGCCTTGGGTCCTTCCGGCCACCCCGGCAAATAGCGGAAACAACTTAATATTCACAGGGCACGCATCTTCGCACATACCACATGCCACACAAGACAGGGACATATGGTTCATACGCGTCAAATGATAAAGGAGCGTCTCTCCGGGAATCTTCAGGCCACCCTTCCTGCCTGCCCGCCCCAGGATCTGCCTTGTCTCATAATCAAAGACATCCCCGTCAAAAATACACTCCCTGCAATAACAAACCGGACATGCCACCCTGCAATTGCGGCAGCCTGTGCATGCTGCCAAAAGCTTGGCGACACCTCCAATTCCTTCGCCGTCCAGTTCAGCACGGGCCTTCTCGAAAAACTCCCGGTATGCCTTGTCACGCTCTTCCTTAAGCGTGGCAAGAGCGGATTGGCGCTTGCCGGCTAAGGCATCTCCATTTTCAAATCCCAGCTCTTCTATGACTCCTGCTATACCAGGGTCTAGTTCCGGAGAGAGAGAAACCAGCAAGCCACTTTCATCATCAAGGCCTATGTGTCCTATGTTGATACCGGGGAAAGCTATGTCAGGCGGGCAAGGATTCAAGCATACCTTGCATGCGTCGCGAAACTGAAGCCTGCCTACGTCAGAATAGGCTTCTTTGTATTCGTCTCTGTCAACCGTCCCGACACAATCAATACCGATAACCAAAAGATTGTCAGCCTCAGCTTGCTTGAGTTTCACAAGTTCGACAAGGGCACGGATCTCACACGGTTTGAGCAGGGCGCCGATTCTGCCTCGAGGTTTCTTTGAGACAGCTCGGGCTACAGGAGAAGCTCCGTTAACCGGCATCACTCGTGCAAACGGTTCAGCCCTCTTTCTAATGAGCTCCGGATCTTTCGCCATCAGGTACGTGATAACCCCTGGCACAGGCATTACAGGGACAACCATAGCATCCACTACGCCGAGCTCGAGCACTTTTGCGAGAAACTCGCCAAGCGCTCTGGCCCTACCTTCTTCTCCGACAGGGATCACAAGGTTATTCATGGCTGACGTCACACCCCGATCTGGTCATCCGGACCGCTTTCACGTAAACCATATAGCCTTTGCAGGATTGGGACCCAGTGTCTTTAGAGAATCAACCATCTCTCTGACGGTTTCTGCAAACAGCGCGCCTTCACTTGCGCTGATGAACCTAAACCACACTCTCTCGCTGCCGATACCTAATTCATCCAAAACTTCTCGCAAAACCGCCAAACGGCGTCTGGCTTTGTAGTTCCCGTTAACATAATGGCAGTCACCTGAGTGACATCCACCCACCAGGACTCCGTCCGCACCATCAAGCAGCGCCTTGAGGATGTACATGGGATCTACTGATCCCGAGCACATGACTCGGATCGGACGTATGTTTGAAGGGTATTGAATCCTCGATACCCCCGCAAGATCAGCCCCGGTATAAGTGCACCAATTGCACAAGAAAGCGACAATTCTCGGCTCGAAGTCTACGGAAGCCTCCATCTCGGTTCCCCCTCTTCCAATCCTCATCTGCCCTCTTGTATCACGAAAACGCCACATCCAGCGCGGCCAGGAGCCTCAGCGCTTCAAACCCAAGATGTTCCGCTGCCCCTCCCGGACAAGCTACCTGGCAAGCTCCACACCCCTGACACCGAAACTCATCCACAACCGCAACGCGCAAGTCTTCATCAAGCGACCTGGCATCATACGGACATACTTCCACACAGATTCCGCATCCTCTGCAAAGCCTGGCCCTTACATTTGATGTATTCTCTCTTGAATGCTCCACTCCTCTCCGCAGTCTCACCGCTGCCCTCACAGCGGCTGCCTCCGCGGAAATCAAGGCCTCCCTTACCGCAGTCGGAGCTCTTGCAGTCCCGCATACATATACTCCTGGTGTGAGAAAATCTGTAGGCCGCGCCTTTATATTGGCTTCCGTATAAAACCCCTGTGAGTCGAAGTCTATCCCTAGTCCTGAAGCCAAATCCGCGTCACCTGAACCTTCAACTCCGACGGATAACACTGCAAAATCTGCGGGAATGTGAAGGAGTTCGCCAAGGCCTTCATCATAAACCTCCACCAAAACGGGCTTTCCACTATCACCGGGCAACAGTTGGGGCACAGCATTCTCCGGATACCTTATGAATACCACACCCATCTCCCTGGCTTGTTCGTAGAAAAGCTCATAAAACCCGGGCGCCCTCATATCTCGGTGCAGGATATATACTTCCGTTTCGGGACGGCAGGTCTTCATGCGAATAGCGTTCTTCAAGGCCTGCAAGCAGCATACCCGGCTGCAGTGAGGCCTTTCGGCATCTCGTGAGCCCGCGCATTGTATCATTACTACAGTTCTAATCTCACCCGGCAAATCCTCTAACCTAAGGCCTGCTTGATCAAGCTCAGCTTCAAACTCTGTTTGTGTGACAACCCCTGACACAACCTGGCCGGTAAAGGCCTTAGGAGGCTCAGCCTCAGTGCCGCCGGTAGCCAGGATAACCACTCCGCACTCACTTTCCCCTCTGGGGGTCTGGGAACCGGCCTCGCGACTCTGAATCGTTGCCCGAAATCCTCCGTCAACACGGGATATGCGGGAAACCTCAGACGATACATGCACTTCAATGAGAGGATCTTGCCTAACTTCTTCACTTAGCTTATTGACCAGGGCCTGGACGTCCATGCCCGAAAGAGAACGCTTCACGGAGCAGGCCCTCCCTCCAAGAACAGGCGCCTTCTCCACCAAGCTTACCTTATGGCCTAAGTCAGCCAAGGCTTTAGCTGCCCTCATTCCTGCGATACCCCCACCGATTACCAATGCACCTTCCGGGATAGGCCGTGCCTTTTGGGTTAGGGGTTTTCCGTGGCGTGTTTGCTCTATCGCCATTGCTACAAGATCCAAGGCTTTTTCCGTAGCGGACTCATCATCCATGTGTGGCCACGCGCATTGCTCACGAATGTTAGCAACTTCTAAGAAGCCTTTCTTTATCCCAACCTCTTGAAGCCCTTCCTCCACGAGTAAGGCCACGTCTCTTGGTGAGCATCCGGCTATAATTACTTTGTCCACAGGATCTTGCTTAATGCCGGCCAGCAGCGCTTCAACACCCCGGTCCATGCACATATCCGGGATCTCCATTGCAGTTACGACTTGGTCTTGCTCCTTTGCCCATTTGACAATCTTGTCAATATCCAGGCCGTCCATGGAGGGTTTGCACCTGCACACAAAAACGCCGATTCTCTCTTCGTCCGGCTCGCGTTCATCTGATTCAACGTCATCTGCGATCTCTATGGGTCCTGGCTTTGGCATCGGAGTAGCCTCACGCGCACAAGGAGACCCTGCCGTAGTCAGTACATCTTTCAACGCGTGAAACGCGCACGCCCCGGACCACATGATTGCAGTTGGAATATCCTGCGGCTCAACACCTCCGCCGCATACGTATATTCCCTCCCTCTCTGTGGCAACCGGGGAAAACCCGGTAACATCTGAACCAAGATACCCAAACAGTCCCTTCTCAATCCCTAAAGCCTGTGACAACTCGTCTATTCCGTCAGGCGGGGTAAAACCCGTTGAGAGCACAGCCAAATCAAATTCCTCACGGGACACCGCCCCATCCGTCTCCACCGAGACATAAACATGTTCATTTCCCGGCTCAACACACGAGACTCTACACGGCACAAACTCCACACCCAGGCCTTTGGCTTTTTCGTAGTACTCCTCGAACCCTTTCCCACACGCCCTTATATCTATGAAGAAGACCTTTACAACTGCGTCAGGCATCAACTCCTTGAGTTTCATAGCTTCCTTAATCGCGTACATACAGCACACAGCTGAGCAATACGGAACCTCACCCGCCCTATCGCGAGAGCCAATACATTGGACAAAAGCTATTCTTCGTGGAATCCTACAGCCAGGCCCACGGATTAGCCTGCCTCCTGTCGGGCCGGACGGGCTGAGAAGCCTTTCCAGTTCCAGCCCGGTAATGACGTTTTCAGTGCAACCGTATCCGTATTCCTTGCGGGTCAGAGGGTCATAATGCCCCAGGCCCGGGCCGGCAATTACTGCGCTTACCGACACCTCAACGTCGCAAGGCTTGGCGTCAAGATTGATAGCGCCTCGGGGACATGCCTCTACGCATTTCCCGCACCTGTCGCAAGCGCTGTCGTCCAAGACGAAAACACCGGGAAGGCTCCGGTGGCCCGGCCGGTATATTGCTTTGTGGGGAAGCATGCCGGTGTGAGCAGGCACATCTACCTCAACAGGGCAGACTGCCTCACACTTCCCGCAAGAATCGCAAAGCGCCCGCCGGACGTATTCGCCCTTTTGCCCTACAGCAACTGTGAAATTACCTGCTTCCCCTTGTACACTCTTTACGCGACTATCAGTCATAAGAGTTATCAAAGGGTGGCGCGAGACCTCTATCATCGGGCAGTAAGCCTGCTCACTGATGGCCATATTACAGACCCCACAACTCGCAGTGGGGAATGTCCTGTCCAACAGTGTGACCAGCCCACCGCATGTGGGAGATGAGTCCACAAGAAACACGTTGACCCCTGCTTCCGCCAGGGTCAGTGAGGCATGCATTCCGGCGACTCCGCCTCCCACGACCAAAACCGCACTGGCATTATTTGCGCGTCCTACTTCCAGCATAACTCTTTTCACACCCTTGCTCGAGTAGGTTATATCACAGCATCTATCATCGACATTACCTGAGCCGTGTCCATATTCCTCTGACATGTGGCGCCGCTGGGACAGGCAACCTGACATGCGCCGCATCCCTCACAGAGGACTTCGTTTACCACAGCTAAACTGCGCCGTGCGTCAAGAGTCCTTGCGTCGTAGGCGCAAACGTCAATACACATGCCACAACCTGTGCACAGTTCTTCATCAACAACTGCAACTTCAGGTGTATGGGAAAGCGTGTCAGAGGAGAAAAGCGCGAGAACCTTCGCTGCAGCGGAGCCGGCCTGTGTCACCGAATCCGGGATATCTTTGGGCGCCTGGGCGCACCCGGCAATGTAAATACCCCTGGTAAGGCTTTCAACCGGCCGCAACTTGGGATGGGCTTCAGACAAGAAGCCCCACTCGTCAGTGGAAATCTTGAGGAGCCTGGCAAGCTCCGTTTGGCCACGAGCCGGAACAATGGCTGTTGCCAGGACCACCATATCCGCATGGATCTCGACTTTCTTATTGGAAAGCGTGTCAACACCGAACACTACTGTCTTACCGTCTTCTTCAAAGACCCTGGACACCCTGCCCCTGAGGTAAAGGACGCCTTCTTCCTCAGTGGCACGCTGCACAAACTCCTCGTACCCTTTGCCTCCTGCTCGAATATCCATGTAAAATACGTACGGTTGCCCATCCGGGACTTTATGCTTATACAGGCGGGCATGTTTTGCCGTATACATACAGCAGATCTTTGAGCAATAAGGGTACCCGTTCTCTTGATCCCGCGACCCGACACACTGGATGAATACAACCTCTTTGGGTATCTTGCCGTCTGAAGGACGCCTGATCTCGCCTTGGGTAGGGCCTGAAGCTGAGTTCAACCTTTCGAATTCCAGCCCGTCTATTACGTCCTTTGCCACTCCGTATCCGTATTCTCCCACTTTAGTCTTGGGATGAAGATCGTAGCCTGTAGCGACTACCACTGCCCCGACTTTCCGGTCAATGAAGGTGTCTTCTTCTTTGAAATCGATGGCCCCGACCGGGCATACTTTCTCACAGACCCCGCATTTTCCCTGAGTAAAGTGCCTGCATACTTCGGAGTTGATTACAGGCCTGTTTGGCACAGCCTGGGGAAATGCAATAGAGATAGCTTTTGTTTTCGCAAGCCCCAATTCAAAATCGGAATCTGTCTTCACGGGGCACTTCTCCATACAAAGCCCGCAGCCATTGCATACATCCCAGTTCACATACGCTGCCTTTCGTCTTATTGTCACGTCGAAGTTACCTACGTACCCGGAAATCGAATGGATTTCGCTGTTTGTGAAAAGGTCTATGTTTGGATGGGATCCCACTTCTGAGGATTTCGGTGTCAGAATACATTGGGAGCAGTCCAGAGTCGGGAAAGTCTCTGAGAGTTGCGCCATGTGGCCTCCTATATAAGGAAGCCGATCTACAAGGGAAACTCTATACCCGGCATCAGCGATATCCAAAGCAGCTTGCATCCCTGCAATTCCTGCGCCGATCACCAAGGCTTGCCTGGTAACAGGTATCGAGAGAGACGATAACTCTTGGTTCTTCCTAACTTTCTCCGCGGAAGCCTTGATAATCTCCAAGGCCTTTTGCGTAGCCTTCTCCGGCTCACCCCTGTGAGGCCAACTGCACTGTTCACGTATGTTGGCCATCTCACATCTAAACGGATTCAGGCCTGCAGCTTCAGCGGTTTTCCTAAAAGTAGACTCATGCATAGCAGGGGAACATGCAGCAACTACCACACCGGTAAGGCCCTTATCACGTATAGCGTCCTTGATTAGCTGTTGGCCGGGGTCAGAGCACATATACCGGTAATCCGTTACGTATCCGAGACTGTCATAACCGGAGAGATCCTCAAGGACTTTGGGGATATCAACAACTCCACCGATATTCAAGCCACAGTGACAGATAAAAACACCGGTTTTCATGTCAAGCCACCACATCCCCCTACCCCGACAGACTGAAATATCAGTCCTGGGGGAACAATGTGTCCGTCAAACTCAAGAACCTCCTCGCCAAGCCCGAGAGCGACAGCCAAAAGTTGAGTGAAATAAACAACAGGAACAGCATTTTCGCCTCGCTCAACACTACCGGATTGCGCATAATCCAAATTGAATTGACACAACGGGCAACTCGTGACAATAACCTTGGCGCCTCGGGACTTTGCTGATTCCACCACGAGCCTGCTGGGGCTCACAGCCGGTTCTCCGGGTTGGAGCACCACATAGCTCCCGCAGCACTCTGTCTTGTAAGGATACTCCACCGGATCGCATCCGAGAGCAGAGAGAAACTCCTCCAGAACACTGGGAGATTCAGGATCATCGATTCCCACCTCTTCAGGGGGGCGAAGCAAGAGACATCCATAGTACGCTGCAACAGGAAGCCCGGCAAAAGGCGAAACAACCTTCCGGGCCAGTGATTCGAACCCTATCTCGTCTCTTAGAATCTCGAGAAGATGCAGGACTTCCACTTCGCCTGAATAGTCCTCTTCGATGAAAGCGCACACCTTCTCCCGCTTGTCAAGGTCTTCACGTATTACATGATTCGTCCGCTTAAGCACGTTCAAGCAAGCTGAGCACAAAGTAACAAGCTCACGTCCTGCCTTCTTGGCTGAAGCGAGGGTACGAGTAGGGGATACCAGAGGGAAGGAATTGTCAATCTGTAGGGGAAAGGTGGCGCCGCAGCATTGCCATTCCTCCAGTTCCTCCAGACACACACCTAGAACCTCACAGGAAGCAAGGGTTGAGGACTCAAACCCCTTTGCCTTAGCCCGAAGTGTACAGCCGGGGAAGTACGAGTAAACCACAGGAGTTCACCCTCCAGACTGCCGCAATTATAGGATGGCGGCAAAACAAGTCATGGAATCGTAACAAGGCTGCTGCGTTATGTGTACTTTCGAAATGCTGCTACTAAAGCTTGTTCCGGGACTATTTCCAGTAGTTCGTAAGGAATTTCAGCAGGGTTCAAGCATCTGTCCCCAGGACGAAGGAATGTTGACCTTAAGGATTCCATTACGTTCGCAAGACTCATGCCTCTGGGACAACGGGCACTACATGCAAGGCACGACGCGCACACCCAGATGGTTTTCGAATCCAAGGCCTCTTGTACCTGCCCTAACTGCAAGAGTCTTATGACCTGATGGGGAAGGAGATCCATAGCTGAGGTCATAGCACATCCTGCAGAACACTTACCGCACTGGTAACATGACAGAATCTCTTCCCCGCTGATATCCTGGAGCTTGCGCTTATCCTCGGTATGGATTACCTCTCGTGATAGCTTCAAACCCCATCTCTCCTCTACTCATAAACCTACTTGTCAGGTTCGGGCCTCACACGTCACAAAGCTCTTCGACAAAACCTTTGCAATTCCTTTAATATTGCGTCATGTCTCTCGGATCAAGCAGACGCGATGGTTTCAGGGCGTTTCCGTGCTACGCGCACTTTTTGCATGAAGTATACTGCACCTATGAACACAAGTCCGATAACATCCGTAGTTACGCTGGGATGAATAAGAGAGAGACCGCCTACGAGAAGAAGGAGCCGTTCAATACCTGTGGTGTTCGTAATCAACCATGCCTCCACACCTGCGCCCAACCCCAGCATCCCTAAGAGCGCACCTCCCACCACTCGGAGCGTGTGGGTCCATGGCACATTCCCGAGGAGCAAGAGAGAAGGAGAATACACGAAGAAATACGGCACCAAGAATGCCGCGATTGCAAGTTTTGTAGACTCAACAGCGGTTTTCAGGGGATTCGCCTTTGCTATCCCTGCGCCTGCCATGGCTGCAAGAGCTACAGGCGGGGTCAGATCAGCGACTATGCCGAAATAGAACGCGAACATATGAGCAGCGATAGCCGGAACCCCCAACTTCAGGAGCGCAGGGGCGGCTATTGTTGATGTTATCACATAGTTGGCTGTAGTAGGCGCTCCCATACCAAGCACAAGGGAAGTCAACATAGTAAATATCAAGGTCGGTAAGAGCTGCCCACGGGCGAGTTCTATCAGACCATTGGCCAGTTTAAGTCCAAGCCCGGTCAGGGTCACGGTTCCGACTATCATACCTGCAGCCGCGCAAGCGATTACTACTCCTAAAGCATTTCGGGCTCCCATTTCCAGGGCAGATATGATATCCCCCCGCTTCATCCTGGTAGCGCTTGATAGGAAGCTGGAGAGCACAGCGACGACAAGTCCCCAGAGAGCGGCCTTCATCGGAGTGCTGCCTGTAACAAGCAAATAAACGATGATCACAAGCGGGAGAAAGAGCTGGCCCCGCTCGCGCATGATCTTCCAAAACCTAGGCAGCTTATCCCGTTCCAACCCTTTCAGGCCTGTTTTCTTTGCCTCAAGGTGAACTACAATAAAGACACCGGCAAAATAAAGGATCGCGGGGATAACTGCGGATTTTACTATTTGAAGATAAGGAACCCCAATGAATTCCGCCATCAAAAACGCTGCAGCACCCATAATAGGTGGCATTATCTGCCCACCGGTTGAAGCAGATGCCTCTACTGCGCCTGCGAACTCCGGCCTATAGCCTAATCTCTTCATCATGGGAATAGTGAAGCTTCCTGACCCCACCGTGTTCGCTACTGAGCTCCCTGACACAGTCCCTTCGAACGCACTGGTGATGACAGCAACCTTCGCAGGCCCTCCTGCGGCATGCCCTGCAATCGAATTGGATATGTCAATGAAGAACTGGCCGATGCCTGTCTTTTCAAGAAACGCCCCAAACAATATGAAAAGGAATATGAATACAGAGGACACTCCCAGAGGAATACCAAATATTCCTTCAGTAGTATAAAACATATGGCTTACAAGTCTTTGCAGAGAAGCTCCCCTGTGCTGAAAGAAACCAGGTATGTAGCGTCCGAAGTAGCAATAAGCCAAAGCGACGCTTACCACTACGAGGATGGGTATACCAACAACTCTCCTTGTGGCCTCCAGCACAACCAGGATTCCAATTGCACCGATTATTATATCCAGCCTGGTATAGGCCCCTGCCCTAATAAGCAGAGGATGAAAATTCCATACAGGATAGCTCATGACAAAGACAGCCAGCACAGCAAGGGCAACATCGTACCAGGCAAGCTTATGCGCGCCTTTTCGTGTCGCAGGATAAAGGAGATATGTCAAAGCAAGGCCGAATCCTAGATGAACAGCTCTCTGTATCTGCGCCGGAAGCACCCCAAAGGCTGCAGTATATAGATGAAACAGCGAAAATGCGATTGCAATTACGGAGACTACTATAGAAAACATGCCCGGGATCCTTCGATAAGCTGATTCCCTGTCATACTTCATCAGAATCTCTTCAATTTCCTCATCACTTACGACTTCGTAAGCGCCTACCTCTACAGTTGTGGTGTTCTTTAGTTCTGTCTTCTCATCCACTCATATCTCCTCCCTAGAAAAGGTGCAACAAGAGGTTCACGCACCACTCTTATCCGAAGGCCGGTCCCTGGTTTGGCAATGCTTGCTAATACTACTTCTTCTCCTCCTACAGTAAGGACATGGCCTGGAACAGGGCTCACAGCAACCAGGAATGGTTCAATTTCCCGGCGCATTCCGGTAATACGGATCTTTCCGCCTTCGACCACTGACTTCGCTCCTTCATCCGGCATAGTGGGCAAGCCGGCCCCGAAGGATTCATATTCTGTCTCGACAAGGTATATCTTGCCGTCTCCTTCAATCCTAAAGATTTCTTTAACAGGTGTCCTTTCAATGGAGTGGACAAACTCCAAAGTGAATTTATCTCCCTCTTTCGCCGGCACCTGATATAAACGGACTCCGGAACGCATCTCCTCAACCCTAAAGGCCAGGCGCGGGGAAAAGAGGGAAATCAAAAGGATAGCTCCCACGGTAATTACAACAATAATTCGTCTTAGAATCCTCATGACATTATGACAGATGCGGCGCTCGTTCCGACAACCGGGCGTGCCTGGTAATTATCTGTGCACGCCCGGCTAATGACCGCGGTCTCCTCCAGATTCCACAGTACATCTTGGCGTATAGATTCGATGCTATACGCTCCTACTTTACAATACCCTTCTCCCTGAAGTACTTCTCAGCGCCGGGGTGTAGAGGTGTGCTGACTCCGGTCAGCGCGCCTTCCAAGCTGATTTCTTTGCCTTTGGCATGACTTGTGGCAAGCTCAGGAAGGTTATCGAACAAAGCGGCAGTCATCTTGTATACAGCATCGGTATCCAGGTCTCGTCGTGCGATAAGCACAGCTTGCACAGCGACGGTCTGGACAAGCTCAGTCTGGTTAATATAGCAATCTGCCGGAATTGTGGCTTGACCATAGAACCCATACGTGCTATGTAACTTCTTGAACATCTCATCAGTGACAAAGAGGACCTTTATCTTATGCATCGTAGCGGTATCCTGTATACCTGCGTTGGGTATACCTGCAGTAACAAAAAACGCGTCAATGTGTCTGTCCTTGAAAGCCTCTGCGGATTCTGCGAAGCTCAAGTACTGCACCTGTCCTAGGTCCTTATATGCAAGGCCATAAGTCTCCAAGAGCTGCCTTGCGTTAGCTTCAGTCCCGCTGCCGGGAGCGCCTACGGAAACCTTCTTGCCCTTCAGGTCAGCGATGGAGTCAATTCCGGATTCCTCCCGTACCACGACTTGGATCAACTCGGGATACAGGGACGCTATAACCGCGAATTTCTGCAGCTTCCCGCCGTCCTTAAACATCTCAGTCCCGTTCCACGCATAGTCTGCGATGTCAGTCTGTACTAGAGCCAGGTCAACCTCTCCGTTTTCGATCATCCTGATATTCGCGACAGAAGCCCCTGTGCTCTGAACGCTGACACTGACATCCTTTACTTTTGAATTGATAATCTGAGACATTGCCCCGCCCAGGGGATAGTAAGTGCCTGCAGTGCCACCTGTAGCCATGACTAGTTGAGCGGTGGCAGCCAAGGAGGGAACAGCCATAATAAGAACAAGACACACAACAACACCTGACAGTAGAAGCCTTCTCATCATCTCAACCTCCTAATTCTTCTACATTCTAAGTCTTTTCCATTGACCACTGTTTACCATTGCATTCTGATAATACATCGCATTCGTGCAATTACAATTTTTACATTCGACAACTCTGTATGAATTCCTTCCTTGCGTCTACTATCTTACTCCCTTCCCTCTTACGCATCCGGCCGCCGGCCCTTATTCAGAGCCTTGCCTTGGAGCGACCTAAATGTTAGTATTTGCTTATAGCGGGTATTGTCTCATGTATTGATGATA
>DUVA01000248.1 GCA_012841305.1 Bacillota bacterium
ATCACATATCTCATCTAAGAATACAGTGCCTGAAGCCGCTGCTTCAAACTTGCCTAGCCTGCCTGTCTTGAGCGCGCCGGTAAAGGAGCCTGCCTCGTATCCGAACAGTTCCGATTCCATCAATGCTTCGGGTATGGCTGCGCAATTGACAGGGACAAACGGGCCTTTAGCTCTGCGACTGGCCTTGTGTATAGCCTCTGCGAAGATCTCCTTTCCTGTGCCTGTTTCACCGTAAAGGACGACACTGGAATCTCCCCGGGCTACTCTCTTGGCTATGCTGCGCGCTCCTGCTATCTTAGGGTTAGTCCCGATGATCTTGGCAAAAGGGTCTATATGATATTCTGATGATTTCCATCTGCGTCCTAATGACAATATGACATCCCACCTGGTTTACCTAAATATTCTAGGCAAATATAGGAAAATCCTTCCTAAGAATCCCTTGTTTCCGGGATTTCAAGCCCAAGCGGTCTCGTCCAGGATGAGTGTGGTATACTTATGACATAGTTACGGGGATGACCTCATAGCCACAATTATGCCGGTTGTCGTCAGTCGACCGCTATTATGCTTGCAATTGGTGTTTACTTTTGATGTTGCTTGCCTTGTTGAGAGAGCCCACAGAATAAATGAACCCACAGCGATGTGACTTGCGAGAAAAGACGCGGGAAGCGGAATTAGGAGGCGTGCTATGACCTACGAACTCAAGGATCCTGTAAGCGGATTGACCCACATGATCGGTGCTGCACTGGCTATCCCAGGACTTGTGGTGCTTGTCTACTCAGCTGCCTTATATGCTACTACCTGGCATATAGTCTCGTTTGCAATCTTCGGGGCAAGTCTCATTCTTCTCTATACTGCAAGCAGTGTCTATCATAGCCTCTCTCTTTCCAAACGCATAACGGAAATCCTGAGGCGTATCGACCATATGATGATCTATATCCTGATTGCAGGGTCGTACACCCCTATTTGTCTTGTGCCGTTACGAGGGCCCTGGGGGTGGAGTATTTTCGGGACTATCTTGGGGATAGCGGTCTTAGGTATCGTCATGAAGATATTCTGGATGAATGCGCCTCGCTGGTTATATACTCTGTTCTATGTAGGCATGGGATGGCTGGCTGTTATTGCTATTCCGCCTCTTGTGCGATCTATGCCGGCAGGGGGAATTGCGTGGCTTCTTATCGGGGGAGTCTTCTACACTGTGGGCGCGGTGATTTATGCACTCAAGCGTCCTAATCCCATCCCGGGACGGTTCGGGTTCCATGAGATATTTCACCTATTTGTGCTGGCAGGCAGTGCCAGCCATTTCTGGTTGATGTACCGGTATGTATTGTGGATTAACTGAAGCCAGAAGTTGCCATGTTTTTGACCGACGATCTCATTCAATAAAGTGGACGCGTAGAACAGAGACGTAGACGCGTAGAACAGATATTTCGGGTTTGTCCTGATAACCGCCACTCGACCGGAAGGAAACGAAGAATCGTTAGCGAATAACGATTAGCCTAGGTAGAAAGCGGACGGGAGAGTTGCTGGGCATGCGAGTCGCCTTAGTAGAACCGTATCTCCAAAGCAGGACAGGCCACTACTATAATACTGTATCCCAGGTGGAGGCAGGCTTTAGAGAGTTAGGGCATGAGGTGGACATATTCATACCGAAACACTCTGAGATCGCGGATTTGGGGCAGAAGGCAATACCGTATTCGCTGACAGGTGTCAGAGGGATGCCCATCCTCCCGAAGATTGCCTGGCATCTCCGGTATATCCATGGGCTTACGGGCTTTCTGCAAAGTTACATAAGCGATTATGATTTGTGCCTCGTGACTACCTCGGACAACTGGGAGACGTTGTATGCTGCGAGTAGGGTCAGATCCCACACCCCGATATATCTCTATCTACATGCTCTGGTTATCAGTTATGCCAAGGCCAGATTTCTGAGGCCGTTGGTAGACCTAAACTTCAACCGGACTACAAACCCGATAATATTCCTCCATCCGACGTCACTTGGCAGAAACCTGTTTCAGAGGAAGATTACTTCTGCTAATGTAGATTTGATTTGTGATGTGCCATTGCCTATGGCGCCGTTATCTGAAGAGAAACTGAAGACTATCTCCAAAAGTGAGGCGGTAAGTGAAGAAACCGACTTCATCATTAGCTACATGGGGGATGTGCGGCTGGAAAAAGGATTCCCCGCTGTGGTCCGGCTGGTGTCTGAATGCAATGAGAGTTACAAGTTCACAATACAGTGCATCCCTCCTGCAAGTGGATATGAGCCAGGCGCCTTAGGGTGGGTGGACTGCCTCAAGGCAATCTCTAAAAGGCAAAGCAACGTCACTCTCATTGAACGACCCCTGTCTTCGGACGAATTCAGCAAGCAGATATCCATGAGTTCAATTGTGCTTTGTCTTTATGAGCCCAAGTGGTATTCAAATAGAATGTCAGGCGTTTTACTGGAGACGTTTCCCCATGGGAAACCGGTGATCGTGGTCAGAGGGTCATCTCTGGCAGACCAGGTTGAGCGGCACGGAGGCGGAGTCATAGTAGATGATGTGGAGCCGGAGACGGTAATTCGGGCAATAGATACCATACGCATGGATTATAAGAAGTTCTCCGATGAAGCACTGGCAGCAGGGGATGAGCTGCGTAGATTCAATACAGGCGCGAACCTGGCCAGGATCATCATGGAGGACTTTGAGCAGCGTCATCGTGGGATTTAGCCGGCGAAGTCCTGAGTCACCTGACAGGTCGGCCGGCAATTGGCTGATTGTCTCTAATGGATGATAAGGAGGCGCAAAATGTCACCTTTGGTTTCGGTCATCATTCCAACCTACAACTGTCGGAAGTATGTCCTTTCGGCGGTGGACTCAGTCCTTAGGCAGTCCATGCCTGACCTGGAGGTCATTGTTGTAGATGACGCATCTACAGACGGGACAGCCGCGCTTCTGGCTGACGTGGATGATGATAGGCTGACCGTGATCAGGAGTGATGTGAACTTAGGCCCGGCAGGTGCCCGCAACCTGGCCCTTACGCATGCAGGCGGTGCCTTTGTTGCTTTTCAGGACTCAGATGATATCTGGGTTTCTACGAAACTGGAGAAACAGATATGCGAATACGAAAGCGCCAAAAGCCGTGATTCGACTGAGGTAGTAATCTATTCATCAGCGGAGATCATAGATGAAGACGGGAGAAGCCTTGGTAATCTATGGGATCCTTCATTCCAGAAGCAAGGTGACATATTCCAGGCGCTCCTTGTGCGCAACTTCGTCCCTTGTCAATCTGTCCTTGTGAAACGCCTCCTCATCCAAGAGGTAGGAGGATTCGAGGCTTCCATGAGGTATGCTGAAGACTACCTCCTCTGGCTGACACTGGCCAGACGATACCGGTTTTATTGCGTCTTTGAGCCCTTGGTGCGCTATAGAGTCCATTCGGGGAGCCTCACCAGTGCGAGATTCCCTATGCGTGCAGGCCATGTTGAGGCATTGCGCAGGATTGGCGGAGAGCTGAACGATAGGCGAGAACGTAGG
>DUVA01000249.1 GCA_012841305.1 Bacillota bacterium
CCGCTCCCGCCAAGAATAATCCTAAGTGCACTAAAGCAGCCCGTTTCATCTGCTCAGGCCCGGTTGTCTTTACCTGTGGCCCCTCACCCTCTTCGCCGGTCTTACCAGCTTGGGCACGGCGTCGAATAATTAGCATTACTTGGATCAAGCTGACTATCCCAGCACCAACCATGACACCGTGGGGGACATAAGTAGTACCCAGATCAATACCGAACAATTGACGGGAATAGCCGCGTAGGAGTAGCCCTATTCCAAGTGCAACCATGGCAAAGATGTTAGCTATGAAGACAATCCCCACTCCGGCCATGGGCAGCCCGAAGTGAGTGCCAATCGCCCCGGCAATAACACCTTCCACCAGCCTCCTGGCCTTCCGTCCACCTTCGTCCCCGGCAATAATGGCTTGAGCAGTAGCTACACCCGGCGGCCAAGCGCCTTCTCCGGGATACAAGTCGGAATCGAACACACTGTAGACAAAATTCATGCCTACCAAAGTAGAAATGGCGGAGCCGATTAACATAGGTATCAGCAATCGGGGCTCTCCATAAAGGTAGATGATGCCGACAGCCAATATACCGCAGTTGGCGGCACCGAACCCACCGGCCGAAGTCATGGTCTGAACCAAGTTCTGTCTCTCCAGCGAACGGAACTTAGCCATAGACGCAAAAGGAATCCGGGCTAGAGCCATAGCCACAATGGCTCCAATTATCGATGTATTAGGCGTAATTCCGATCCGTGAAATGATCTGCATGCAAATTACTGCCGCAAATGCCGCCATAATGATACTGAGTATAAATGTTGCCGGCTCCACCGCCTTTTCGTGCCTTATTTTCCTTTCCTCCACGTTCATCCCTCCTCAACTTTATGGTATTGGCCGCTACACACACGGTATACTTGGATTTTCGTATCACCTCCTTTGCTTAGTAAAGCACTCAATTATCCTGGGTCGAGTTGTGTTAGTCTGACAAAACATCTTTAGCAAAACGTCTTTTCGTTCCTTTATAAGGTGAAAATGAAAAAGCGCCCCCTTTTTCATAGGGCGCACACAAAGATCATATCGTGCAATCCTATTGTTGCCCCAACCCTCTCTTAGGGTGTATTCCTAAGCGGGGGACATAGACTTGTCTATGTCTGTCTGGCAATAGTCATTTCCGACCTGTACCTCATTGAGTCAGATGATTCAAAGGCAATTTGCCTTCACTCTGCTACCCGAGAAGTCTAGCATCTACGGTGAACACACTAAGTAAGTGTCTATAAATAATCGACATATTACTGTTTCTCCTGTATACTCCCTGTTAAACACCTATTTGGTGACAGGAGGTTATATGGATTGCGATTTATTCGTCCCTTATCAGATGACGAAGTGAGGAAGCTTGAACATAATCCGCGTTCCCCTCTATAATAACAGGACCATCATGGCTAATCGTTACATCCTGACCCACAACACTCACCGGGATCATTTCCACGGCCCGCCGGGCAATCATGACAGCCTCGTGAAAGAAGGGAACTTCATGTCCGTCAAATACTACCCCTGTGTGAGGGTGATACCCCAGTATGGCGGTCTTGTGTTTTGGCAGCATGAATCCCTTACGCCTAAGTGTGCCTTGCTCCAAATCTACGCCAACAAAGCATTCTCCGGACGACGAATTGTCAACAGAGCTTTTATTCGCACCCGTTCTAGGAATGCGCAGGATGAGAACACCGCCCAGACCGCAAGTCACCAACCTATTCTCATCCTCCCGATAAAGGCATGATAAACTGTATTGTGTCGCCATCTGCAAGCTTCTCGGACATATTCTGGGTAGCTTCCCCGTTACGAAGAACAATCATACCCGGCAATCTGCCAGAACCCATAATCAGACGTTCAAAAGTGATCCCAAAGCTTCTGATAAGAGTATGCATAAGTTCTTCAATGCAAGCTTCTCCATCAAGCTCGATAATCTCCTGATCAGCCCCTATAAGTTTGCTAAACCACGGAGTAAACAGAACCGTTACTTTCACAAGACATTCCTCCGAAAGACTCTTATGCCTGAACATTTCGTTTTGTGGACATACCCCACCGTTGGCGCATTCTGAATAAAGCCTCTTCTCGATAACTACAGCATCCATAAGGTCAAAC
>DUVA01000250.1 GCA_012841305.1 Bacillota bacterium
CGGGTCTAGAAGCTTCTACGGGGTTGAGTGGCTCTCCCTGAGAGCCACTTCGGCGGATTTGAGGGCTTCCCTGTGATCGAGTGGCTCTCCCAGTAAGCCAATCCGATCGATCCGCCAAGGAGTCCGGCGTATGAAGTCGACCGTATATTAGGAGTGTGAGTAATTTTGATGTGGTAACCTACTAGCGGACACCGAGAAGCTGGACGATCACGTTGAGACCCCTCGATTAATTTGATATTTTCGAATATCCAACGGCCTCTTCCAATTGCTCCCTTGCAGTAATAACGTTAGTTCACTGCATGTTATACTCTATGACTTGCGGAATTCCTGAATTTCCGGCCTCTCCGCTTACTCACTTCCTAACTAACACATTCGCCCCCACACTGACCGCGATGTCTCTCGCCACTACCTCGCATTTTGCCTTTAACAGAAAGTAGAGCCCACGCCCTGCAGTATCGCTAAGGGTCTCATAGTTGCCCTGTCCCTTACTGATCACAACATCTGCATCACGGTAGAGCTTCAAGAACTCCGGGTCAGCTTCATCCAGGATTAGTCCGGGCACAGCGCTTCCTGTGGACACAATGGTTGCATCGTGATCCAAGCCGGATGCAATCGCATCTTCTTCTGTCGCATCGTTTATCATTGGGACACCGCGGACTGCATAAAATACACCGACTTTTTCACCGGACACATTCTTGATCTCAGAGATCAGAATTCGGTCTAGGACTGTCTCGCCTGCATTATCCCCGATAATCACGATAGTCTCGGCATTTTTCAGGTCCTCGCGGAGCGCCTTTATGTCGCATACGGCAAATCCTTTTGTCAGCTCTCTATTGAGCACGGCCTCCATATCCACTGTTCGCATATCTCCATATACACCCGCATCCAGGAGATTGCCTACTGCCGATACCTCCAGGGCGGACAGCAACCTATCCTCCTGCGTCTCAACGTACCTTTTCAGCACCGGATACATGTCATGGGCAATCTTGATAGCGACTCTTTTCACCTTTTCATACGGGTCCGCATTTCCTGTATACTCCTTGACCACCTCGTGAACCGCGCCTCCCATCTCCGGCGAGGTTCTATAGGAATCATACTCTAAAAGGACCTCAAGCGATTTCAGGACAATTGTCTTCTGAATATCCAAATCGGTAGTTACAAGTCTGGCAGCTTCCAAAGCCTGCCTCAAATTACACTGAACACAATCTAGCTGAACCTTCATAACTAACCTCCGTTACTAAGTGAAAATAACCTACCCGCACGACAGGCTTGCGCCTTCGACATATGCGCCTGGGATTTCCCAAAGCATCAGGCCCGTCTGTCTCCAGGCGTACTTATAGAATCCGGTATCCCGCATACGGCCAGAGTATGCGGGATACCGGCACTAAGCGGAACGACTACGATGTGACAGGGCAGCCTTATTCCTTTTCTCCACTGTCTGGCGGAAACACTCCCCACTTGGCAGAGAAAGTGAGCTCGGTTGTCGTACCATCCATTATAATTTGCCACTCGCCCGGCATTTCAGCAGGAACTGAGATGTAAGGAGTGTCAACTTCTATCGTCTCTGCAGTACTGTATTCATCACTCCATGCGACACTCCCATCCGGAGCGACCAGAGTCAAGGTGAAATCAGAAGGCCCAGCAGAAAAGCTGAACTCCAAACCAATCTCGGAGCAGTCCGCGGACTCAGATGTAGGTTCTGGAACCTCTATGACCGCTATATAGATTTTCCCAGATATCTTCCCTGCTGACATAGACATAGTTTGTGGAGCTTGAGCTGCAGGGATGACTGATGAAAAGGGGCCGACTCGTGCACGAGAGGATATCTCGACCACGCACACAAGACAGAGTATAGAAATGGCGATCCAGAGAGATACCGAGCGCCATATTGCGGAAGGCGGCAGTCGCTCGGCGGTGTCCGGTTTCTGCCTGGGCGCCGAGCACGACTTGATGATACCCATCATCAGGAGCGCCAGCGCAAGACCGACTATTGCTGTCGGCCAGTTCAGCACAGCTAGAAGACGTGAACTCGAGATTTTGCCTGTGCCGGCTATCACCGTGAGACTCGCAAGTCCGTTATTTGCAGCGTGCAGCGCAATACCGGGCCATATTGAACCGGTTTTAAGGGCACAGTAACCCAGTGCAAAGCCGCTAAGTGTAGCAGGGATTACATTGCTTACGCCGTTTAGCGCGTGGTAGAATCCGAAAAGCACAGACGTGGCGATGAGAGCCTGCTTTTCGCCGAACCGGGAATATGCATTTTGCATCATACTTCTAAAGAAGACTTCTTCGCAAAACGGTGCAAGCACTACGAGCCCAAAGATGAATGCCCAGACTTGCGCTGAACTCAATGCCTTGATCATGCTTTCTGCGATCAGACTTTGTCCGATGTGTCGGGTGAGAGAGCTCTCAATGCTCATCGCTAGAACAGCGTTGAACACCCAAAAGCCTATCCCTCCTAAGGTTGCCGCGACTATAGCCTTGGCCGGAGCCGGCCTGAAAGCATAAACGTCACGCCATCGCCATCTCTTTCGTCCGGCCAGCAAAGCTACTGGCATGAGAAAGAATACCAGCTCGTTAACCCAGAGGTTAAGGCCCAGTCCTATTCGCGGAACCAAAAGGACGCTGCCGA
>DUVA01000251.1 GCA_012841305.1 Bacillota bacterium
GCTCTGCACTAAGGCAGTATTTATCTTTAGTGTAACCTACGTTCTACGATAATGGGGCCGGCCTCGTTCATTATTACTCTCAGGGAGAGCCAGTCAGCGATCGATCCGTGATCAAATCAGCTTGAATGGCTCTCGGCAAGAGCCAATCATCGACTGGAAGTCCGCAAAGCTACCGGAATGGCTCTCCAGGCGAGCCATTCGGCAGAGATACCTTGTAAGAGGGCTTTGGACCGGTCAACAAGGCATCACCAGGGTTGGGGAAAGGGCGCTCTATACGCTCTTTCATAGATGGGTAGAGCTCCCATCTACTCTGACGGCTATAGCCAGAGTGCTCGCTGAAACACATATCCACGAAAAACAGCACTTACGGAATTCAAGAATCCTCGGGCACGAGTACGCTATTCTATACTGATCATGCACCGATTGGGTTGATCTAGCCTCAACTCAAAGCTAGAATGTAGAAGGGTATTAGATCCTTGTCTAGAATGTAAATCTAGCATCCTCTTACTAAAACCTAGGGAGGTCTTGAGGTGAGAATCCGAAAAGTTGCTATTGTCGGCGCAGGTACCATGGGATGTAGCATTGCAGAAAACATCGGCGAAAAAGGCTTTGTAGTTTTCCTCGTGGACCGCACCGATGAACTCGTGGAGGACGCTAAATGCCGGGTAGAACTCAGCTTGAATAAGCGTCTGGAAAAATGGGGAATCACTGAAGCTGAAAAGCGAGTCACACTGAGTCGAATTCGTTTCACATCAAAGCTGGAGGACGTAGCAACGTGTGACTTAGTCATCGAAGCAGTCCAGGAAGATTCCAACGTAAAGAAAAAGGTCTTATCTGATCTTGACGAGGTTTGTCATCCGCAGGCAATTCTCGCATCCAACACATCAACTTTCAGCATTACTGAACTTGCGGCAGCGACCCGAAGGCCTGAGAAAGTCATCGGCCTCCATTTCCTAAGCCCTGTAACGCGAGTTGAAATGGTAGAGATTGTCCGAGGGTTGAAATCATCAGAAGAGACTGTTGAAGCAGTCAAAAAGTTTGTCAAAAGCCTGGACAAGATCGGGGTGGAAGTCCATGACTCGCCGGGATTCGTTACGACCCGGCTAATCATTCCCCTCCTAAACCAGGCCATGAACGCGCTAATGGAGGGAGTGGCATCTGCGTCTGATATTGATACCGCAATGAGGCTCGGATTCGACCTGCCCAGAGGGCCGCTGGAAATGGCAGACCGAATGGGTCTTGATACAGTCCTGACTTCCATGGAAGGATTGTTCAGAGACCTGGGTGATTTTGCCTTCCGACCGTGTCCCCTCCTTCGGAAGTTAGTTCGCGGAGGTCATCTGGGCGTTAAGACAGGCCAAGGATTTTTCAAGTATGACGGAGAGGGAAACCTTGTGGAAGCAGAGGAAAACCTTGTGTATCAGGGGGCAAGAGGATGAAAGTATTTGTACTCAACTGCGGAAGTTCATCTGTGAAGTACCAGTTGTTCAATATGGAAGACGAATCAGTCATGGCAAAAGGGCTGGTTGAACGCATCGGGTCTGATGACGCTATTCTGACTCACACGCCGACCGGGCGATCCAGCGTAAAGCGGACATCCAGCATCTTGGATCATACCACTGCTATAGGCCAGGTCCTGGAGATGCTGGTCCATCCGGAACATGGAGTTATCAAGGACATTTCAGACATCCGCGCTGTCGGCCATCGTGTCCTCCATGGAGGCCCTACTTTTACCGAATCAGTCCTTATTAGCGGTGAAGTGAAAAAGGCTATACGCGACTGCATTCCCTTGGGCCCGCTCCATAATCCTGCAAACCTTATGGGAATTCTGGCTGCTGAATCCAACATACCCGGTGTGCCGCAGGTGGCCGTGTTTGACACCGCGTTTCACCAGACTATGCCTAAACACGCTTTCCTTTATCCGCTTCCTTACATTCTCTACGAGCGCCACAAGGTAAGGCGGTATGGTTTTCACGGCACATCCCATAGATACATTTCGCGTAGAACTGCTGAATTACTCAAAAGGCCTTCTGAGGGTCTCAAGATTATCAGTTGTCACCTGGGTAACGGAGCAAGCATAGCTGCAGTAAAAGACGGCAAATGCATGGATACCAGCATGGGCCTTACACCTCTTGAAGGGCTCATGATGGGGACAAGATCCGGCGATATTGACCCTGCAGTCGTCTTCTACGTAATGAAACATGAGAACCTCACTATGGGCGAAATGGACTCTTTATTGAATAAGCATAGCGGGCTACTTGGAGTCTCAGGTATCAGCGGAGATATGCGAGAAATTGAAGCCGGAGTAAAAAACGGTAATGAACGCGCCAAGGTTGCTTTTGATATATATGAGTACCGGATCCGCAAGTATATCGGCGCATACTCTGTCGCCCTGGACGGGGTCGACGCTATTGTGTTTACAGCAGGTATAGGAGAAAACTCCCCGTTCCTGAGGCAACGCGTATGTGAAGGCCTTGGTTTCCTCGGAGTAACGATTGACGCAGAGAAAAACAATTCCAAAGGCAAAGAGGTCGATATCACCGGAGAAGGCTCCAAGGCTAAGGTGCTTGTAATTCCCACTAACGAGGAATTAGTTATTGCCAGGGATACTCTGGGGATAGTGTCAGGCTCAAACAGCCGGTAACGTTCCCAACCGGAAGCTCCTTTCGGTTGTTGGGTTCCTTAATCCGCCCAGTGCTCTGTAAAAACAGCGACGGGCTGCTTGACTGACAGGCATAAGAAGCCGGATGACTACGATAACGCTACAGCCCTCAATTGCAGGGTCTGTAGCGTTTGTGATCTGTCATTTCCTGAGGATGAGAACTGAAGATACCTCTGACTCAGGAACACAAATTTCTACCACATCATCTGTAACAACATATCTCCCGAAGCCTTCATTGCCGTGGATATCAAAAGTCAGAACGTCTCCCACTTCATAAGCAGGATGCTTGACCACGAGATACTTACCCGCTCCCTTATTAGGATTTGCCATGATGTAAAGGTCGCCCGCATCCTTCAACCGCCAATGAGAAACCTCAAGGCCAGGTGATGCTTGTATTACGTCCTCGCTATCTATGAACCGGCCGGCCTTAAAGAACGGGTTGAGTCTTTTTCGAAACCCGATTGCAGCCTTGAGATACTCATGCAAATCATCATCGAGACTCTCCGTCTTGTCCAGACCCACCCAAAATACTGACCCGAGAAGGAGGGCTCTGTTCAGATCGTAGTAGAATTTTGTCGCCCTCGCCTCGCCTGTAAGATGTCTCTTAGGGTTACACATATTGACCTGGACATACTCAGGGAATGTATACTTATAGAGATTGTAGAACTCGTCATAAGGGTCTCCGTTCCAAGTAAGGTTTCCCCAGACGTAACTCCCGTAAATATCACCGCAATTCTCTATCATCAGGAAAGAGTCAGGGTTTATGGACCTGACCCTCTCAAGAAGGTCTTTCAGAACTCGAATATAACCCCGGTTAAAGCTGCCTATGTCTTCATGGGTATGGCTCTTGTCATAGCAAGGAAAAGGTTCAGCGGATCCCAGTTGATCCAGGTATATTCCTGTAGCGCCATAACTCTTCGCCATCCAGCTTCCTACGTCTATGAGATAGTCTTGCCAGGCCTTATTGGCAGGACAAAGCACCACGAACTTGTGAGGGCCATACTGCTCATAAGTCTTCTTCCCTGCCTCATCCTTGATTGCCCACTTTCTACCCAGCGTCTCGAAGTAGTCAGATTCCATATGGAATATCCTGGAGTTTACGTAGAATGTGATAAAGCCGCCATTTTCATTTACATACCGGCAGCCCTCTGCAAGCTCCCAGCATGTCCCAAGCTCCAAGTCAGGATGATACTCAGGATAGTCCTGGTCGAACCCGCTTCTATTCCATGAAGCGATGAACATGTGTCTCATGCCGTATTCGTCTTGTCCACGTTCATACATGGAGGGAATATCGCCGAATCTGTTGTAGATGACACCGTCTCTCTTGAAATTGTAGCACTGGTTCAAAATGGTTTCGTCCTCTAGGTACTTAGGATTATCAGGCATTTGAATGACACCGTCTATCCATTCTCGATACCTTGAGGCACCAAAGTGCCAATCATCTGTAGTAATTCCTACGCCGTAGGGGTGGGAGTTCCATGTTTCACCGGGATTGACAGTTGCGTATTTTCTCATAGCCCATCCCATCCACGGGTCATCAGGGCCACCGGTCTCAACTCTAAGGCCTGTTACAATGAAATCCCGGTCATATGAGCTAATATAGAGGCCATTTTCATCATCGTAATAGTACATCCAGTTCATGGATGCCAAGCCACAATAGTTTATTTCCCGAAAGAATACGCCATCGTCTCCGCGTTTGGTCCCTGCCCTCCAAAAACCCAAGTACCTTTCGGATGTGTATTCCCTTACCGGAGCAAGAGTCTTCTCCCCGGCATGGTGAGGGTAAATCATGATGTCATCCTGCCACGATTCTCCCAGATACACACCGCGGAAACACGGAAAAAGGATTTCGACTATCAGATAGCGTTCATCACTATTACTTAGTTCCAGGAACCAAAGGGTTTCAGCATCGTCTTCCCTAACTTCCATGCGAACGGAAGCATGAATGCGGACCGGTTCAGCCTCTCCTGCCAGTGCGCTCTTGAATTTGACAACCAGTGAACGCGTGCTCTCACCTGAAATGTCCTTATCACCGGTTATCTCCTCAACGGATATTACCCTGTCAGGGACTACCTCCACTTTCTCACCGGACGACAAAGAAATGCAGGAGAGCTTGTACAGAGGAGACCTGAGATCTAGTTTCAGATAATCATCTCCTGTAATTCTATTCTTTAGGGAGGTAAGCCGGCCGTCCTCACTGTCTACGCAGATTTCCAGGTACTTATTTCCTATAGAAAGGCCCATATCAGCTAGTACCCCACTTTCTCATACTCACCCCATGCCACCGCATTAAACCTTTCCGCTCCGCGCATGTGGTTGCTCATGTAGATATGCGGCTTCTTTCCCTTTTCCAGCAGCAACTCGACAACACGCGCCTGTATAGCCCAGACAATGTATGATGCAGCAATCCCGGAAGAAGGACAGATTCCCTGTCCCAGCTCATCCACATGTACAAGCGTATCTCCTACGTCAGAGCAGTTGTCTATCACAATGTCACATACTTCAAACAGCTTCTTACCGCTGGGATGCGCTGAGTCAAGATCCCTAGAATACTTGATTGATGTGAGCCCTATCACCGTGACTTCCCGGTCACGGGCACAAATAGCTGCCTCTACAGGCAGAACGCTTATCCCGGAAACCGAGCCGACAAGCAAAACGTCCCCTGGGAGTATGTTGCTCTTATCTATGATGAACTCGGGTAACCCCTTGATGGAATCCATGAAGACCCTCTTCTTTGACACTGAACGCGCCCTCGGCCTTACCGGGTTGTCCACATTCAGGGATACCCTTACCGGCCTTACAGCCATTAACCCCCCTGACCTCCCGATAGCCTCATACATGAGCATATGGCCTGTATCTAGGATATGCCACACCCCGTCATTAAGGAGGGCGTCTGTAATGGCTGCGGCACTTTTGTATATGGCGTCAATTTGAGTAGATTCTATCCTTTTAAGGACTTCCTTCATCTTTGTGAAGTACTCCAAAGTCAGCACTGTTTCCCACCTCTATATGAGGCCTCAAGGTTCCCCAGCGTCTCTTCAGTCCATGGAATCCCCGCCTCCCTCATTGCAATGAGAAGAGCGCCTATGACAGGCTGAAACCTAGGCCTTACAATGTTTATTTCTTGACACGATCTTCGCACATCCTCTTCAAACACGCGTACCAGGCTCTCCCCGAACTTTGAAATGCCGCCGACAAGGGCTAGGTCATACAGCTCGTCATCTATTCCCAACCTCTCTATCACTGCGACTGCCATCTCTGCAAGGCCTGAGGCAGCACTCCTAACAATGTAGAGCGCCACATCGTCACCTTCTTCGGCGGCTTCCTTGACCAGCGGTGCAAGATGCGCCACACCCGGCGCAACAGAACTCCTTAGTTGTTGGACCTTTTCCACCCGGTAAGACCTGAGGAGTTTCTCGGTGAGTGCAGTCTTAGGCCCAAGCTGATCAAATTCCCGAGCCACTGCTTCTAGGGCTTTGGTCCCTATCCAATGCCCGCTTCCTGTATCGCCTATGACAGGGCCCCACCCTCCGACAGTCACTCGTTGTCCCGTGAGAGAAATACCCATAGCGAATGAACCTGTGCCTGCCAGCGTCACAACTCCGTGGTCTTTTGCCAGAGCGCCAAAGAATACACTGAAGTCATCCGAATGAAAAGAGATTACCCCCGGAAGTAAGCCTAGTTCATGGACAATCCGGTCTCGGCATCGCCGGATACCGGGCACAGCTATGACAATGCCACATATGTCCTTGGGATCCGTATCTCCGAGAACCATCATAACTGAACCGGTCACAGCCTGAACGGCTTTGTCTTCACCGACAAACAGCGGGTTTGACCCGGTGGTTACTGCGGTTCGAAGAACATTCCCACAACATGTGGCAAGGATGGCCTCGGTCTTGGTGCCGCCTCCGTCTACGGCTATCAGGTATTTCATCCTTAGAACCCCTTTATCCTCCGGCTGTACTTCTTCAAGAGGGCGTTGTTAAAACCGTCGCCTTCCGGCATATTTGAACTCATAAGCACCGGAGGTATCACTCCGGCCTCTGCGAATCTGGAAGCGACCTCCACTACAAGGCAGTTTGCAATGTATATTCCTGCGATGGATGACAGCGCTCCTATCCGTTGGCCTGTCTCATTGACTTCTACGGCAGCGTCATTCTGCGTGATGCAGTTATCGATAACTATGTCAGCGATGTCCATAAGCTTCTTTCCCGTGGCATGCCTGGACTTCAAGGCTGTACTAATATCCCTTGATGTTATGCAGATTACGTTCATCCCCCGTTCCTTGGCTAATTGAGCCATTTCAATAGGAACAGGGTTAATCCCTGAGTTCGAGGCAATCAGTATCGGTTCCCCTTCCCTTACATCTAGACCCTGCAAAATCACTCCGGCATACCCAGGCAATCTCTCAAGTTTCGTGCTTCTCAGGGCGCCTGTATGTAACATGGTGCCTGGATCAAAAATCGGATTCACAGGCACAAGGCCTCCGGTCCGATGGAACAGCTCTTCCACTATCATGTGAGAATGACCTGTAGAAAACACATGCAAGACACCATCTTTGAGCAAGGAACCTGTGACCAGTTGGGCAGCCTCTTCGATAACCGGTGTCTGAGTCGCATTTATCCTATTTAGAAGATCCAGAACACACTCCCTGTAACTGTCTATGTATGACATACACTAAAGGACCAGCTCCTATCTACCACATCATTTGCGACGCTTTCGCGGCTAATCGAGGTATCCGGGTAGCGAGAGGCGCCCGGAAATCCCGGGCGCCCATAGCCCATAACAGACTAGAACTTCCCAGCCAGCACATCTGCAGCTTCTTTCTCAATAGCTGCTATGGCGTCATCAACGCTTCGCTCACCCAGCCACATTAAGTCGAACTCCTTCTCAACCAGGGCAAAGAAGTCCACGCCGTAGACAGGGCTTGGAAACGGCTTGCTGTAATCCAGGGCTTCGATGAAGTAATTGTGATCAGGACGTGCTTTGACGAAATTAGTAGTTTCCACGTCCTTTCTGGACGGAAGGCCCATACCTGTATTGAGGACAATCTGCTGAGCTTCTTTGCTTGCAAAGAACTTCAGCACTCTCCAGGACAGATCCGGATTCTTGGCGCCTGCCGGAATGGCCCATGCATTAACAAACGCCACGTTCACCCGGGATTTGCCTTTTGGAAGGGGCCTGATTACATAGTCTATGTTTGCATTCTGAAGCTCTACTGTAGTAGACAGGCCCCCCATGAGCATGGCGACTCTACCTGCGACAAAAGGCGCTGATTGCGGCCTTCCGAACTGCATGGCCTGGGTCTCAGTGGGCACGGACTTGTCAACTACACACATCTCATGTAGGAACTTGATAGCTTCTATGCTCTCGGGCATTCCCAACAGAGACTGCCCTTCCACAGTACAGAGCCCACCATTATTCTGCATCAGGAAATCAGTGAAAGCGTCCATATACTTCCTGAAATAGAATCCCCACTGGTCAGCGTGTCCGTCACCGTCCAAGTCTTTTGTCATTTTCTTGGCTATAGCTTTAAAGTCGTCCCAGGTCCAATCAGCGTCAGGTATCGCTACACCGGCTTGTTCGAATAGCGTCCTGTTAAAGAACATCACCTTGCTGGTTATGTCCCTTGGCATCGCATAAAACTCGCCATTGTATGTAAGGGCATCCGAAACGACAGGGTAGACCTGTGCCATCTCATCCTTGTAGTCTTCTTTTACGTAGCGGTCAATGTTCATGATAGCGCCCTTATTGGCGAATATCGGTATCTTGTCCATAGCTATCATCATTGCATCGGGAAGATCAGCGCCTCCGGCAATCATGACAAGCATCTTGTCAGCATACTTGCTTCCAATCTGAAGATACTCTAATTCCAGATCCGGATTTAGTTTCTCGAATTCAGCCTTCAACTGGATCAGCGGTTGCGAAGTAGTAAAGTCCCACCATGAGATTACCTGGACCTTAGTCTTCTTTGTTGCAGCCTCCAACGCTACACACATGGACAACGCGAGCGTGAAGATTACAACGAGAGCCAGTGTCCTTCTAATAGAAGGTCTCATTTCTTCTATTCCTCCCTCTTGATTCAGTCAATCTAGCCTCCGACGACACGACAGCCATGGCCTTGTGAAGGCCTGGGGCACTTATCTATCACCTCTTCTCACCGTTAATGCTTAGCAAGAGAAGCGGGAATTATCTTCCTCCAAGGCCGCTGGTGAGGATTCCCGCCATAAAATACCTTTGGAAGCACATAAATATCACTATGAGAGGGATGATGGACAGCGTGGTCGCAGCCATCAGAATATCCCAACTCGATTGCACATTAGTTTGGAGGTATGTCAGGCCTACCTGAATAGGCATTTTTAGAAAATCGTTAATCACTACGTTGGGCCATAGGAAGCTGTTCCACTCCGTCTTGAACCCTATGATTGCAATAGTGGCTATAGCAGGCTTCGAATTGGGCATGATGATATTCCGCCAGACACCCCAGGGTGAACATCCGTCAATCAGGGCTGCCTCTTCCAATTCCCTGGGAATACTGAGGAAATGCTGCCGCATGAAGAAGATGTTAAATACCAGGCTTGCGCTGAAGATTGGAGGGATGATAAGTGCAGTGTACCTGTTAATCCAACCGAGTTTTCGAACCAACGCGTAACGGGGAATAAGGGTAACATGGCCAGGTAACATCATTACGCCAAGGAGCAACATGAATATAAAGTCCCTACCCTTAAACTGAAGCCTTGCAAAGGAATAAGCTGCCATGGAGGCAAGAGTGATTGATATTACAGGCACTGTTGTAGCCAAAAAGAGTGAGTTTACTAGAAATCTGTGAAACGGAAGTACACTTAAGGCCTTTCGATAGTTGTTAAGGGTAGCCGGGTTAGGTATCAGATCTAAAGGGTTACCGCTGTATATCTGACTGCGGGTCTTGAATGAGGCTGTGACTGACCAGACAAACGGGAATATCATGACGATGGCTACCAGAATTAAGATCGCATACAGGACAGCAATGTGTAACCTCTTCTTGCGCTTCACACTGTTTCCTCCCCTATGAAAGTCTAGAAACCGATCTCTTCTTTCCTTCGCCTTGCAGCAAATTGAATCAGGGTTATCACAAACAGTATCACAAACAGGATCCATGCCATTGCGGAAGCGTACCCCATCCTGTACCTTTGAAACGCTTGGGCATAGATATAATAGAGAATCGTATTAGTGCTGCCGCCCGGCCTGCCTTCAGTCATGACGTATACAGCTTCAAAGAGGTTGAAAACCTCGATAATCAACATGATTGTCGCAAAGAAGGTGGTATTCGAGAGGAGTGGAACAGTGACATATCTGGTTTTCTGCCACCCTGTAGCGCCGTCTATTTCCGCCGCTTCATACAGTTCGTTCGGGATGTTCTGGAGGCCGGACAAATACATGATCATGTAATAACCTGAGACTTGCCAAAGCCTCATGATGCCGAGAGCGGGCTTCGCCCACACCCTGCTTTCCAGCCAGCGCGGCAAGTTGCTTACCCCGACGAGTTTCAGTATAGCGTTAAGCACACCCTGATCCGGATTGAATATCCAAAGCCAGACCATACCAATGGCTATAGTCGATGTGATAGATGGCATATAATATGCTGCACGGAAGAAGCCAATCCCGGGCAGTTGTTTGTTTAAGGCCATTGCCATAGCCATAGCAAAGACTATGCCAAGAGGCACTATAGCCACAACGAAGTAGACCGTATTGTAAAGGCACTGAATGAATGATTCATCTCTGAAGGCTCGTGCGTAGTTCGCAAACCCGATCCACCTGGCGGGTGTTAGAAGATCCCAGCTTGTAAATGATATATATAGTGAGTAGACCAAAGAGCCATAAACGAAAATCCCAAGTCCGATGAGAGCCGGCAAGATGAAGGACCAAGCGGTTAATGTCTGTCTTACCTGGCGTGCACTTCCACCGAGACGTTTCATCAAACCATCCCTTCCACAGTCTGCATTCACGCGTTTTATCGTTCCAGCGTGACTCTGAAACGATATTGATCGCCTCTGTATATTGAGATAGTGTGTTCTATGGGTACGCGCTCTCTGGAAAACGACACACGTTCCAGTTTGAGAACAGCTTCTTGGGCGTCAATCTCAAGCAGTTTCTGCTCCCGCCTGTCCGGCAAGGCGGCCTCTATGAACTGAGTGCCGTACGCCGGTTTAATGCCGATTTTGTGTTCTACAAGCCCATATATTGAGACATTATCAACGATATCGTCATAGATATCTGCGAACGGTTCATAAGGTATTCTTAGGAGTTCAATCGCCATCGGTTCGTTGTCAGCCAGCCTCAGCCTCTCAACCCTAATAGTGAGCGCATTGCTGTCGTCCAGCTTGAGCTGCTCAACCGGCCCTTTCACAATTTCCTTCTTCAGGACTCTCGCGCCCGGGGTAAACCCTCTCATCTTCATGTCCTCACTGAAGCTATAGAGCTTCGACAGATCCCACTGGTGCTTTGCGGCGCGAACAAACGTACCTTTTCCCTGGCGCGTAGCGACCAAGCCCTCATTCACTAATAGATGAACCGCCTGTCTTACTGTAATCTTGCTCACTCCGTGAAACTTGGCCATCTCAGCTTCTGTCGGAAGCTGGTCCCCTGGCTTGAGTTGATTTTGAGCAATCCGGGCACGCCAGTATTGACAAACTTGAACGTAAAGGGGTATGTTACTTTCCCTGTCAACTCCGGCAATATGCATCTTCGTCACAACTCTCCCATTTTATGTCATTATGTATCTTGAGCACTTGTTCTTAGGAATTCATATCAGTCTTGCCGCATATATGATGAGTCGCTTATGTCATTATAATGAATGCAGGTTAGTGACTATGTTATTATAATCACTGCTTACTATTCTTTGCGGAATATCAAATTCCTTCTTATAACGAGAAATAATTCCAAGACTGCGCGTGAGATTTTCGGTGAATTGTGGAAGGCCTAGACGAAAAGGCGGCTAGAGATTTCCGCCCATAGTTGTTCAATGGCTTTGGCTGCGGTGATTTGTGAAACCCGGCTTGTGTGCCCAGGCGAGATGATTGGCTCACCTCTTGCAAGGGTCTTGACCACTTCCTCGTCAAATGGGACTCTCCCTGCCACATCAATGTTGTGTGTACGGCAAAACTCCTCAATATCCGCTGAGATCCGGTAGTCTAGGTCGTACTTATTAATACACAGCACTACCTCAACACCAAAGCCATCTGCGAGAGTGTATAGTCGTTCCATATCATGGATACCTGCGACTGTTGGCTCTGTCACGATAAGGGCCAAATCCACGTCGGACATTGAGGATATCACGGGACAGCCTATACCCGGAGGCCCGTCACATATGATCAGGCTGGACTCAAGGGTTTCGGCGATGCGGCGAGCCTCGCGCCTTACCTCCATCACCAGCTTGCCGGAGTTCTCTTCTGCCACACCGAGCTTGGCGTGAACAAGCGGCCCGTAGACAGTATCAGATACAAACCACCGGCCTGCAATGACATCCTTCATGCTTATGGCTTGATTAGGACAGATATGAAAGCATACAGCACAACCTTCACATGAGATGGACTCTATCTTGATATGCCCTTCATGCTCGGCAATAGCGTCAAAGCGGCATACCTTTCTACACGCTCCGCAGTTGTTACACTTCGCGGAGTCGAGAGTAGCCCTTCTGAGGCCGAAGAACTCATTTGTCTCTCTTACATTAGGCTTTAGTATAAGATGGAGGTCCGCAGCATCTACATCGCAATCTACCAGGACAGTTGTCTTACAAGGAAAAGAATCCTTTGCCAAGCCTGCAAAAGCCCCGACTATAGTAGTTTTCCCGGTGCCTCCTTTGCCGCTGATAACCAGTAATTCCTTCACGGCGATTTCGTCCCTTCAAATACTGTTCCTATTCCACCCCTAAACCCGTTCCGCTGTAGCACAGATTTCATGCCACAGATCCTGAAATGCCTTCTTTACCTCAGGAAACTCCTCTATGAGCCTTCCGCCCTTGGCATAACATGCAGCGTATCTTCGGTCGAATGGGATTTCGGCAAGTATGTGTATGTTCTCTGCCTTGCAATAATCCACCAACGTGCCGTTCCCTAAACCCGCTCTATTGATCACCACACCAAATGGAACTTGCAGTTCGCTCACCATATCAACTGCGAGTGTAAGATCATGGAGTCCAAATGGGGTAGGCTCTGTAACCAGCAAACAGAAATCGCTGCCACTCACTGAGGCCACAACCGGACATGAAGTCCCCGGAGGGGCATCAATGATCGAAATTATATCCTCAGGCATATTCTGCTTATGATTCTTCACTGCTTTCACAACCGGTGGGGCAAGCGGACTCCCTATCTTCAACTTACCATGTATATGGGATATCGCTCCTGCACGGCCCCACTCAACTACCCCGATTTCCAGTGGCTCTTCTCTGATAGCGCCTGTAGGGCAAAGCAATGTACATCCGCCACATCCATGGCATAGCTCGGGAAAAGTCAATACATGCTTTCCCAAAGGCAAGATAGCGTTGAAAGCACAGATTTCTCCGCAGCGTCCACATCCGGTGCATTTCTCCTCATTCACAACAGGTACAGGCACAGTCACTTTGGCACGACCCTCAAGTACAGGTTTAAGAAACAGGTGAGCATTGGGTTCTTCCACATCGCAATCCATGAGACAAACCGGCTCTGTCTCTGCAAGGGTCAAAGCCAGGTTCACTGCGATCGTGGTCTTACCTGTTCCACCCTTTCCGCTGGCTACTGATATGATCATATGGCATCCCCGCTTGCGACTGTATAATCTCCGGTTATCCGCTTACTTGACTGTCTGATATTCAGGCGGACTCATACCTTCAGCATGATTTCACTCCCGAATCGGCGGTGACTCATGAACTGAACGCATAAAGCTGCATCCAACCCTAGACTCACTCTTTCCCGCATCCACCGCCATCGCCGTGATCCTCATGGTGTCCGCATTCGTGGTTGTCCGTACGCTCACCTTTTCCGTGTTCACAAAGGCTTTCCCCGCCCCTCAGGGTACCGGCGGCAAAGGCCTTGGCCACCTCATCAACAAGTCCGGTCGCTCCCACGACAGTCTGGATGTTTTTCCCGGCAAACAGATTCTGAGCTCTCATGCCCATTCCTCCTGCGATAATGCAGGAAACCCCTAGGTTTGACAGATATTCAGGCAGAAAACCTGGTTCGTGTCCTGGATTGGGAATGACAGACTTGTCCATGACGGACCCGTCCTTTGCATCATATATGGTATATTCAGGACATCTCCCAAAGTGCGGTGCTACCATAGATCCCTCTGTCGCTATGGCAATCTTCATTTAAGGGCGCCTCCTTTACAGTCTTTTCACGTCTTATTAGCCTTCATTGGCTTTGCAATGCTCATTGCTATTCTTGGACTTAGCAAAATCCATGTTAATGATGCACTCAGCAATTTCAGCGTCAACTCAACAAGCAATCCTGCCTGGGCTTGCAGATAGCTCTATGACATATTGAGCCCGGTATGCGAGTCTGTCGTAGCCCCGGAAACCTGGGTTAATGTCCCTTCCTTATAGGCTGTAATAGCGCCGCGGACTGTACCTGAATCCATGACAAACACCTTAATCCCCGCTGCCTCCAGGGCTCGGGACGCATTTGGCCCCACATGCCCTGTAATGACCGCGCTGACTTCACAGCCGGCAAGAAACTGAGCGCTCTTGATACCTGCTCCGCCTAACGCAGTCGTGCCTTCGTTTTGCTCAACCCTGTGTTCTTCTGTATCAAGGTCAACAATAACGAAATACTTACATCGTCCAAAACGAGGGTCAAAGTCTGCGTCCAAGTTCTTGTCCTGCGCAGTTATTGCTATCTTCATTCTGGGACCTCCTTATTCACAATTTCAGTCCACCTTATTCCGGAACGCATCGCTTCACTGTCATATTCCTCTACGCGACCTAGGTCACAGAATCTGGCTAACTCGGGATCAAGCGGTAAGGCGCCCAGATAGGGTATCCCTGAGGATTCTGCCAGTTCTTCTCCCCTGCTAGGCCCGAATAGATAAAGAGTCTCGCCACATTGTGGACACACTGCATAGCTCATGTTCTCGATGAGTCCCAGGATCTTGACATCCATCATTGAAGCCATTCTCATAGCTTTCTTAACAATCATTGCTGCGACATCTTGAGGTGATGATACAATCACCACGCCATTTAACGGCAGGGATTGCATGACAGTAATGGGGACATCTCCGGTTCCCGGAGGCAGATCCACGATAAGATAGTCGAGTTTTCCCCAGATTACATCTGTCCAGAATTGCTTTACGGCACCTGCGATTAGAGGGCCTCGCCAGATCACCGGGTCATCCTCATTCTTGAGAAGAAGATTGAGAGACATGACTTCAATACCTAAGTCGCTCTTCACAGGAAGAATCCCGAATTCCATAGCTTCTGCGGAGGACTTAATACCAAACATTTTCGGTATGCTAGGCCCTGTGATGTCAGCGTCAAGCAAGCCGACTCTATAACCTTCTCTCGCCAGCTTCACCCCTATAAGAGCAGCAACTGAGGATTTCCCTACACCTCCTTTACCGCTCATGACAGCTATAACCTGGTTTATGCTGTTGAAATCACTTTCGGGAAGAGTCTCAATCCATTGCTTCATCTTGCAGCCGGAAGCCTCTTCCTTTTCGCCAACGTCCTTCGTCCCTTGCTCCACAAAAAGTCGCCTCCCACCCCATATACGCTGGACATTTCTCAAGTATTCAGGGGACGAGCGCAGATGCCTCGCCCCCTTCTTGAACATAGAAACGCCTCCCAACGATAATTGCGTATCCTATTCGTCCTTATCTGTACTGTCTGTTTTCTGCTTGCCTAATTCGTCTAAACGTCTTTCGACAGCCTCCAGCTCTTCCTTAAGCAATGTGGTTTGTTCCTTTAGAAATGAGACCTCATGTTCAGTCGTGGCCTCAGCCTCATATTCAGGGTCATAGCCCGGATATGGGGTACCGTAGGCAGGAACTCCCTGAACGACTGGATAAGGATAAGCGGTTCCAGGTTGACATGTGGGAACTGCCCATTCAGGGTGGCAAAATTGCATCCAACCGGCTCGGCCAGGCATTCCATACATTCGCCCACGGCCTACGCCTCTGCCTAAGCCTCGGCCCCAGCCTCTGCCTAACCCTCGACCCCACCCTCTACCTCTCCCGAATCCTGCTCCTTTGAATCCGGGCTGAGGGTTCATGTACCCAGCCCCAGGAAATCCAGCACAGTATCCTGCAGCCCGTCCGGTTCTCGGGCCAAAACCAAGAGGTCCTATTCCGTCTCCTCGTGGCATATCGCACACCTCCTTCGTTCTATAGAATCTCCTGTGAGATTAGGGGATCCTTCTTTCGTGGGCTCAGAAGACCCACAGTAAGTAAACACCAGAACCTGACAGCAAAACCATCAGGGCCTTCCTCTTTCAAAAAGGCACTTATCGAATAATGAGCATATGCTCACTTATAGTATACCCATGATTATGAGCATATGTCAATAACTAAGCAAAAAAAATAGACACCCAACTGTCGATTAAGCGTCTATCCCTTGCATTCATTGCTATTTCTTAGATAGCAAACCTAGTCACTCTTGGTTCCAGCCCCTGCCTCTGCGGCCCCACGGCATATTGCCAAATCCGTGTCCTTGGTTGTCTGTCCGCTGCACGTTTTCGTCGCCACATTGAGGACATGTCATTTCAATGCCGCGCCCGCCGGTTCCAAAAGGAACTTCAAAATCATGATCACACGCCCTGCACTTGAACTTGCGCATTGCCACTCTGTAATTGCCACCTTCAATACGAAGAGCCCGTCCTTCTACAAGCGCCCTTGCAATTTTCTCCCTTGCGGAAGTAAGATCCCTTTGAAAGGTAGGACGGGAAATCTGCATTATGTCAGCACATTCCTCTTGCTGCAAGCCTTCAAGATCCTTTAGGCGAATCGCTTCAAGCTCCTCTACAGTCAGCACCTCTTCTTCCAACTCCCGAAGCGGCGCTCCTGCCGGTTTGAACACAGTCACATCAGGCACGAATCCTACGCGTCTGCACTTTGGGGGCCTTGCCAAGTTATTCGCCTCCGATTAAGTCATTTCCACTTGTGTATTATCTACTCAATTCGAGCATATACTCTCGAGCATATACTCGTCTCGTGTTCAATGAGGCAAGTCATCCGGGTTGCGCGCAGCCGGCATTACTTTTCCGGCGTATCAATCATATGTTCATAATTATCATAGGCTTTCTGTAGTCGTGCGTCAAGCCGAACCGTCGCACCACGAAATTCCTGATTGGGCATACCTGTCCCTTTGACATACTGCTGACTGAAACGGGCTATCCTAGGCATAGCTATGAAATGAATGGCAAGGATTGATGCCTTCATCGCCAGATGAATTCGGGACTCTCTCCCGGTTGGGTGCAACAACCGGTAGCGAAGAGGCCTGCAAAATCCCATCCCGAACAAGCAAGGTAGAGTAATTGCAGATTAAAGAAGGATTTGAGATTTGCCGTTTACAGTGCTACTCTGGAAATAGAATATTCACATTGCCTAACGCAGTATCAATATGCTGCTCCATAGCGCAATGTCACTTGTGAGAGAAGGTAGATATTGATGTCAGGTATATATGCGCTCCTTGGCACAGCTGCAATTGCAGCCGCAGCCCACGCTTTGCTGCCGGATCACTGGCTACCGTATATCTTGTCGGCAAGAGCGAGAGGCATGTCCACAAAACAGACAGTGGCTATGACTGCTGCCGGGGCAGTCGCACATCTGGTTTCCACTGTAATAGTGGGATTGCTTTTTTCCTTTGCAGGGACTGTAGTAGCTACAAACGTCAGCGCAGGATTGAAGCGGATTGTCGGATTTGTCGTCATCGGGCTTGGTGTCTATTTCCTCTTTAAGGGTTGGTCCAAATACCGAGGACGTCACCAGGATCAAGATAACCATACGCAGCAGGAAGAAACCCACAAACATTGCCACTCCCACGTAACAGCAGGCTCCACGTATGGATTGGGCGTAATCCTCGGAGCTCGGCCGTGTGTAGAAGCGATTCCCATTTTCCTTGCTGCAAGCACACGAGGGGTATTTTCATCCCTGGCAGCAATCGGAACCTGGGTGATTACGACCTTACTCGCCATGGTGGGAATTGTTTGGCTTTCATTGCGTGGCCTTGAAACAGCCCGATTCGCCTGGTTTGAACGAAACAGCGAGATTATCGCAGGAATAGTCATTATCGCAGTGGGCATTATCGCTCTTTGTGAATAAAGCTGTTAGATGTCACCACGCTGCAGCCATTCCGTCTTTACGTGGTTCAGAGCCGGAGATGAATACGCAGGTTTCAGGGTCACGCCAGATCATCTGACCGCCTCCGAATCCGGCAGGTTCATCTGTCACCTCTATCAGGTGACCCATGCCGGACAAGTCACTGATTACCGTAGGATCCAGAGCAGACTCCACTGCCACACGACGTTCTTTCAGGACACGAACGCGAGGAGCGTCAATAGCAGACTGCGGATTCAATGCGTGGTCAATAAGACCCAGGATCACCTGCACGTGGCCTTGGGGTTGCATATCCCCGCCCATGACGCCAAAGGCTGCAAGGGGGGTGTTGTCCTTGGTGATGAATCCGGGGATAATCGTATGATAAGGCCTCTTGCCCGGCGCCAGGCAATTGGGATGCTCCGGTTTAAGTGAGAACCCGCAACCCCGGTTCTGCATGGCAATACCTGTCCCAGGGATCACTATCCCTGAACCGAAGCCCATGTAATTCGATTGAATGAAGGAAACCATCATACCATCGGCATCAGCGGCACAAAGGTACACTGTGTCGCTGTTGGACGGCCTCCCGCAAGTCTTGTTACGTTTACGTCGGGTTAGGCTGTCTACTGCCGTCGAACCCTCGGCAACTACTATACTCTCCGGGTCTCCGGGTTCAGGCCAGTCCATGGCCTTCGTTGGGTCAATAAGGCTGCGACGAATAGCTAGATAGTCCTTGTTAAGCAACGCCTCTGTAGGCACATCAGATACCAAAGGATCAGCCACGAAAGCATAGGCATCGGAAAACGCCAACTTGAGCCCTTCAATCACCAGATGAAGCTCATCTTTGGATACGTGTCCGAGCGGGGCAATATCAAAGCCTTCAAGTATGCCAAGAGCAATGAGGGCAACAATACCCTGGCCGTTGGGAGGGATCTCCCATATATCAAATCCACGGTACTTTAGTGAGATGGGCTCTACCCACTCAGCCCGGTGGCAATCAAGATCCTGATATGTGATGTATCCTCCGGTGGCTCCGGAGTGGCGTGCGATTTTCTCGGCCAGTTCACCCCTATAGAAAGCCTCTCCGTTTGATTCACCGATAAGCCTGAGGGTCTCTCCCTGCTCCGGCAATCGAAACACTTCACCGGGAAGAGGTGCCCGTCCTTGAGGAAGAAACGCCTGGCGGAATTCTTCAAACTCCCCAAAGCGCTTCTCCGCAACCCTCCAGTAGCCGGCAATGACAGGTGGCACCGGATGCCCCATCTCAGCATACTCAATAGCCGGGGCAAGAACGTCTCTAAGGGGCATGGTTCCGAATCGCGTAGCAAGCTCCGCCCATCCTGAGACCACCCCTGGCACAGTCACAGGAAGCCAACCGGTAGCAGGGATGCGATCCAGCCCTCGCAGGGCAGGTTCCTGAACATCTAAGCCCATTGGGGCCCGACCTGAAGCATTGAGCCCATGCAGCTTTGACCCATCCCACACCAACGCGAAAGCATCACCGCCGAGTCCATTAGAGGTAGGCTCAACAACAGTGAGTGCAGCAGCTGTGGCAATAGCCGCATCCACCGCATTTCCTCCCTGAAGAAGCATGCGCATCCCTGCCTGGACTGCCAGGGGATGACTTGTCGCCACCGCTCCCCGCAAGCCCATGACAGGACTACGATGTGAGTTGTAAGGCCGACCGTAATCAAATTGCTTCAACAGAATCAGCTTCCTTTACAGCACGATGGCAGTCAACGAGGGCTTGCAACTACCATTGACTGCTTCTCGTCATTATCAGGCTACTGTATCCCCAAGTACTCAAGCATCGCGTCTAGGTTGCTTGTTGCCAGGCAAACCGTGGAATCGGCAGCACCGTAGTACATCCGTAATTCCCGGGTTCTTCTGTTGGATATGACCCCTGTGGGAAAAGTCATTCCAGGGACGTCCCCTATCCGCTCGTAGGATTTGCGAGGTCCGAAAACCCAATAGTTGCTACGACGAATGACCTTCCAAGGCTCATCAAGATCCAATAAGGCTAAGCCTATCCGGTAAAGGCTGCTTGATGCTGTTTCCCTCACACCGTGGTAAAGCACTAGCCAGCCTTCATTTGTTTCAATGGGTGGCGGTCCCAAACCAACTCCCGAGCAATCCCACCAGCCTGGCCGTGCAGGAAGCAATATCCTGTGATCGCCCCAGTATTTCAAGTCAGGCGAAAATGACATCCAGATATCCGCCTCTCCTCGGATAATCGGACGGTGAATCAGTACATAGCGGTCGCCAATCATTCGAGGAATGAGCGCAGCGTCTTTATGCTCAGGAGGCAACAGTATACCCTTTCTATCCACAGACTCAAAATCCTTTGTCGTGGCCAGAGACACCGTAGGCCCCCCTGCGGAGAAAGATACGTATGTTATGGCGTACTCCTCCAGGTCTTCCATCCAAACAATTCGCGGATCCTCTATACCCCATTGCTCTTCCTCTATATCCGGATCCTGCTGCAAAAAGGGCGCTTCGTCAATTACCCAGTCACTCCTGCCGTCCTTGCTTCGGGCGATAGTCAGATGGGAAAACCCCCGCATATCCTCAACCCTGACAAGGAGAAGTGTTTCGTCGTTATGCTCCACAGCGCCCGGGTTGAAAGTAGCATTGACTAGATACGGCCAGCAGGCCGGTGTCAAAATCGGATTATCTCCGTAACGATCAAAGAGCACATCTGCAGTTTGATACTGAACATCTTCATTCATAGACAGAACCTCCTGTTTCATCCACCTGTGGTATTAGGCCAATGGCAATCTACTGCCAACAGCCAGCAATAAGGCACCCAGGACAGGCTCTGTAGTTCTCTTTTCCCCAAGAATATGATTAGAAGTCAAAGAACCTTACGGCAGCAGGTATTGAACCACCGGTAGGCTGGATCTGCTTGCGGATCCTGTCGAAGACCGGCGCCGGCTCCGCAATGTGTTGGCGGAAAAGACAGTCTGGAGAAGTCAACGTACCAGTTGTCGTGGGCTCCAGATGAGCAGTACAGAACCGGATGATCTTACTTATAGCCTATCAGAGAAGTAATATGTTGTCAATTTTCACACAATCGCCCCTCCTGCAGGCAGCGTTTTGACAACATATCTCTCCCTTATTATGCTAAGTGATTATGAGACGGCCGTTCCCTAATACACCACGTGAAAGCGAACAGGGGCACCGCTCTTGCCTACATAATCCGCTGTTTGCGTAGGATGGAAAGGGTCGTTACCCCCTGGTGCCCCTGAAACGGCATGTCCAATATTGAGCATTCATTTTGTGCTACTTTGGATTATACATCCCATGTTGCTGCATGTAGTTGAAGATTCCTTCGCCGTGCTGCTGCTCCTCCTTCTGAATATGCTGCAGCGCTTGACGAATATTGGGGTTTACCGACTCGAAGATCGCTGTATCATAAGTTCCGGACACGTATTTCTCGGTCATCAGCATGTCATTACAGAGCATGGCGTCATTTTGCATGGTCATACCTGCAGTGCCTTGTCCCCCCGGGGACTGCTGCACCTTCCGGCTCATGCCTTGGCCTGCCTGTTGTCCTTGCTGCTGACCTTGCCCTGCCTGGACGTTCACCTGTTGTCCTTGCAGCAATTGGTTAATGGTATTGTAGTGTTGTTGCTCCTGGGAACCGAACTGGTTGAATAGCTGTTTCAATTGAGGATCCTGAGCCTGCTCTGCGTAGTTGGTGTACTTCTCGATGCAGATTTTCTCATGGCTTGACTGGTCCTTCAGTAGTAGTTGCTCCTTTTGGGTAAGTTGAAAACCCACTTGAACCACCTCCAGTTCAAGTGTGGTTCACTTGAGGGTTGTTTATGCACAGGGGAAAACATGATCTCAAGTGTTATCTAATCCCTGCTTTCCGAAGCCAATTTCTCCAGGATGTTTACTGCCTCACACAGTTCAAGCGCCAGGAGATTGTCCATCAAGCGCTCACGGATGACACTTGAGAGACGCCGGTAATAAGCGAGCTGCTGTTCCTTTCCCCTTTTGAACCGCGTCCAAATACTATTCCCGGCCACCCGTAAATCGCGAATAAGACAATATACGTTATGTAAGGCGTCCGCAGCCTTGAGCGCTACCACGGGTTCCTCTGCCAAACCCGCATGCCAGACAGCTTCTTCTTTTCTGATCTCCCACGGACGAGGAAAACCTCGGGCATCCGTCTTCTCTTCTGTAACTCCACGGACGACCGAGGTAATATCCTCTCCAAACTTCTTTTCCAATTCAATCGCAGTAACAACCGTATCCTCAAGCACATCGTGGAGCAACCCTGCGATGACAAGGTCTTCTTCGTATCCGTACTGTGCCAGAATAGCGGAAACGGCAACCGGATGAGTAATGTACGGGATATCCGATCCCTTTCTGAACTGACCTTCATGGGCACGCAAAGCAAACTCCAAAGCTTCCTGGTAACGACGTGGATCGTAACGATGCGAATTCATGCTGAATTCTTACTTCCTTTCTCTAGTGCGTTCACAGGCAAGCCTCGGCATTAGCGAATCCTAGGGAAGAACATAGTCAAACTTCTTCCTGGGGGCTACAGGTTTTGCCAGGTCATCCATGGGGATCTTGTACTTGGCGCCGATTGCCTCCCAGCTCTCCCCTTTTCTCCACTCATTGATTATGGCATTGACGTTCGCGTTTGCCCTAGAAGCAAGGTTTAGGGCAAATAGGATCTCAGTTTCGCTCATCCCTAAAGACAGCCACTTTTCCACCTGGGCAGGGGGGACATCATAATATGATGTGACAAATGCTATGAAGCTGTCATTTTCGAAATTTGAACCTTTTTTCTTCGATTTGGCCTTCTTGCCCTTGCCCTTCTGTTCAGCTATCTCATCCCAGTCCTGTCCCTTATTCTTCATATCTATGACAGTTACCGGATCCTCCTCGTAGTACCGGGACATGTAAACAGCCGAAAGAAGAACCTTGGGTTCACTGACTGTAGTTCGAGGAAGCGTCGCTTCCACTGTGACAGTGGGAGAAGACGGAGGAGAGTAAAGGTTAGCCACAACCTTGACATCCATACCGAAGAAGGACGCCACTGCGCCTACAAGCAGTGTCTCCTCTAAACTCAACTTAGGCGCGGGGACCGTAATCGAAACGTCTACAGATACTCCGGGACTTGTTTTCGTCTCAGGCGTTTTCGTCCCAGGGGTTAGGGCCTCAGCAATCCCAAAAGCCGGTGCGTGAAGCGAGCCGATGAAGGTGAACATACATATCAAAGCCACTGCAAACAGCAATTTTCTGCTCATTGAATTCCCTCCAAGTTTCAATCTATCCATATTATACCCTGTGACCGGCATAATGCCAATTGAAGCAAGTATCTGTGAAAGGCTTAATGCGCAATTCACATGATTTCAGGTTTGGGAGGACTTGAAATTGGGGCAGAGAATACTACAGTACGCCCAGTGCGACTCACAAGGACCACGTGTCCGGACTGACGTCTGCAAGGGTTATCATCTCATTCATACAAGGAGGTTGCCGAACATGCCAATTGTCCAGATTGAGCTCATAGAAGGTAGGACAGTGGAGCAGAAACGTGTTCTTGCTGAGAAGGTTACCAGAGCAATCGTTGAATCCCTGAGTTGCCCGGAGACCGCAGTCAGCATCATCATGCGGGAGATGCAAACTGACAACTTCGCCAAGGCAGGAAAGCTGTGGTGTGATAAGTAAGCGACAGAACCGCCCTCATTCAATCGCCTGAGAGGCCTGGAAGGAAGCGGCAGGATCAGGACAATGCTGTGCTAAAGAAAGCGCCGACCCCCGAACGGTTTACTCCGGAAGGTCGGCGCAGGCGCTAACTAGTGCCTAGGCAATCTAAGTGGTTTTCCACAGTCCGTGTTTGTCGCAGTATCCTCTTGCGGTGATATCGTCTGCTTCAATTTTGAACATGGCCTCGGGGACATCGCCTGGCTCCAGGAATTCCCGATAAGCCTTCCCGTCAGCGATTACCTGTATCCATTCAATGAAATGATCCGGATCCATCGGATGAGGGATGCTTCCCACCGCAACCTTCACGCCTGTTTCCGTGCGTTCAACCACTGGAACGTGCTTCTCCCTGGAAGCGTCCTGGGTGTTCTCAGTCATGAGCGCCATGGGTTTGCCGCAGCATACCAGCTGACCTGCGCCCTGGTGAATCACCTCGACGATATTCCCACAGATCTTGCATTTGTAAATCTCCAACCTTTTCGTCATCATGCAACCTCCTGTCTACGCATGGTATCTCCCAATATTCCGGTCGCGATAATTAGGCTACTACTTCAGCTTCTTGAAGCACAAGAACCAATCAAGGCAGTAGTAGTCTTCGCCTGCCTTCTCAACGCGTTCTTGCGCGAGCCCACATGAACCGGGTGGCGGGATGATAACGTCATCACCCGGTTGCCAATTCGCCGGCGTAGCTACTCCGTGCTCAGTGGATGTCTGGAGAGCTATCAAAAGCCTCATAATCTCATTTACTTCTCTTCCGTTTGACATAGGGTAGTAAAGAATTGCGCGAATCTTCGATTCAGGGTCAATGATAAATACAGCCCTTACTGCTTGAGTATCACTGGCTGCCGGCTGCAGCATTCCGAATTTCTTGGCCACATCCATCTTTATGTCTTCAATAACCGGGAATTTAACTTCGACACCCTTCATATCCTTGTACACGATCTTCTCTTTGATTGTCCTGAGCCACGCTATGTGACTGAATAGGCCGTCTATTGACAGACCGATGAGCTCACAATTGCGCTTACGAAATTCCTCTTGCATTGACGCGAATGTAATGAACTCAGTAGTGCAAACCGGTGTGAAATCTGCAGGATGGCTAAACAGAATCACCCATTTACCTTTGTAGTCATCTGGGAAATTAATCGTGCCCATTGTAGTCTTGGCTTTGAAAGACGGGGCTTCTTCACCTATTAACGGTATACGATATGTCGTCTCATCCATGCTACTTACCTCCTGTTTCAAGTATCATTCAAATGGTCCGAACAGTGCCTGCGCCGGTCTTCTTTACTGTCCGACCATGTGGTCTCATTTTCGCACTCTGCGCAGTATCCGTAGAACCTGTAATCGCTGTCAATAATGCGTCCATCGATTCTATCTTTCAGCAGGAGATTGATTCGTTCTAACTCTCTGTCAACAGACGGCCTTAGATCCTCCACACGCCCACACCTTACGCACACGAAATGTCCATGAGGAGCAGCATTACCGTCATATCTTGAGACGTTTTCCTTCATAGCAAGCTTCCTGATAAGCCCCGATTCAGCGAATGTCTGCAGTGTATCGTAAACAGTGTTAAGGCTTAGACTGGGAAAGTCGCCCTTCACAGCTTCGTAAATCACCTCAGCTTTAGGATGTGAAGTCGTCCCTTTCAGCATTCTATATATAGCGACCCTTTGTGGTGTCGGCCTGATTCGGGCATCGCGAAGCATATTTGAAATCACTGTCCGCGACATATGCCCTTCCTTAGCTTGTCTTCCTTGGTCTGAGTCTGGCTTCTTAGTCATGTCTAACAACTCGCTATATCCATAGTAGTCCGGTGAAATACGCTGTCAGATTAGTAATTGTTACTTCTTAGTAATTATTCTCGACTAATTACTAGTATAGTTACGGATCTAGAAGTTGACAATCCTGGAAATCCTCCATAATTTGCGATGTAAGCAGCTCTATCCCTATGTGTCAAATATATCTCATGATAACGCCATATTTTGCAGCATTTCGTGGCCAGACGCAAGTAGGCTTTGACTTGCCCGGTTTATATTTCAGCCGAATCAGGGGGCACCTGATCTACTATGGTTACAGGGTGTCGTTTCATGTCTCTCCTAGCAGGAATTTGCTGAACGGCGTCGAAGGTTCCATTCGAAGTTGTTCCGTGATAGATGGCGTAGCCAAGGGATCTATAGCGATTTATGAGTTTCTGAGGCCGGGCGGTTATATGCTGTATCATTTCGGGATCTCGTCGAAACAATAGACCATGGAAAGGCCTGTCAGAGTGAACACACATGCGTTGATTGCTAACACACCGGTTAATCAAGCAACCTTTGGCTATACTCCGGTTGGTGTCGCCGCACTCATACAACTATTCTATTTCTTAATCTCCCCTCGGCTACTGTCTTGTCCTTCCCTTCCTGTGCATATAGATGGCAAGCGTGTGGGTCTTCATGCATGTTCATCCTACAGTATACGGCACTGGGGGAATATGAAATGCTAGATCACCTTATCATGGAATTGATTTCTGAGGAAAGACACAGAATACCCGGTCAGCATGGTTTTCTACTGGCAGTCGCTGCACTTATGGACATGCGTTACCCGTTTACGGTAGGCCACTCAATAAGAGTTGCAAGATACGCCAAGGACATTGCAGGCGAGATGGGGCTTGATCCCGAATTCCGAGAAACCCTGGAATTCGCAGGCAGGGTTCACGATATTGGGAAAGTCGGTATTTCCAGAGCATGCCTGCTCAAGCAGGGAGAGCTCACTCTTGATGAGATGAAGGAAATTCAAAAGCATCCGATTCTGAGCTATGATATTATCATGGACGTGCCTGGCTTGGAGAACGTCGCCAAGATTGTCCTCTACCACCACGAACGCATAGATGGGCATGGATACCCGCATGGCCTTATAGGCGAGGCAATTCCTCTTGGATCCAGAATTCTGTGCGTCGCAGACAGCTTTGATGCAATGACATCAGAGCGATCCTACAAACGCGCAATGAAAGTCGAGACTGCTTTACACGAATTGGAGCAAAAAGCGGGCACCCAATTTGACCCCGGTATTGTGCAAGCGTTTATCGCCACTTTTCGCCGTCCAAATCCAAACTGCTTATGTACTGCCTACACTGACCCCTATGTCCGGAACGGACAGGAACAAGATGACATAAGATCAAAGTAGATACCTTTCTGTTCATGACACCCATTCTTCAGGCCCGTCACCGAGAATTGGGACCTGTCATTGGAAGATCGTTAAGCTAGGTGGCTGAGCCAAGGTGTCCGTCTCGTATGCTATACACTGTGCTTGCGTACTTGGCAAGTTGAGAATCATGGGTAGCCATGATACAGGTGTGACCCGCACCGCAGTATTGCCGTAACCAATCGCAAATCTCAGCTGCCAGCTCGCTGTCAACAGAAGCCGTGGGCTCGTCAGCGAATATCACCTGAGGTTCATGGACTAATGCACGGGCTACGGCTACGCGCTGCCTCTGGCCGTAGGAAAGCTCCGACGGCAACGCTTTCTCTTTTCCTGCAAGATGTAGTTGGTGCAACAGGACGCGAGCTCGATACTTCAGAGCATCTTTTCGACCCATGCACACATTTTCTACTGCGGTGAGATAAGGCACGAGAAAGTGCTGCTGGAAGATGAAACCGAAGCACTCATACCGGATTCTTGCCACCTCAGACGCTCGCATGCCGCTTAAGTCACGTCCGAGATAGAAGACGTTTCCGCTTGAAGGGGAGCGTAAGCCGCTTAGCAGGTATAGCAACGAACTTTTGCCGCTTCCTGAAGGGCCTAGGATCATTACAAATTCGCCACGCTCTACCTTTATTGAAACTGCATTTACAGCAAGGCATCGAGTCTGCCCCTGCCCATATGAAAGTGAGAGATTGTCCGCGGTAATCATCAGTCTCGTCCTTCCATAATGCTTATGAAATCCAAACGTAGAAGGTGCCGGCCGATAGTAGCAAAACTAAACACTGATAGCATCACTGGTATAGGAAGGGAAAACATCAATGCCCTTAGCCCCATTGGCGAAACCGGGATCCCGCGGGGCCCCAGAATCCACTTGGCGATGTATATCAGCACTCCCTTTGAAGCCACTATTCCCAGAACGTAGCCTGCAAAAGCAAGGATCAACACTTCGTCGAATGCTCTCCTAACAAGCTGGGTAGGTGTTAAGCCAATAGCCGCCAGCAAGCCGTACTCCTTCATTCGACCAAGGAGATGTACCGTGTTCAGCAAGCCCATTGCACACGAGATAATGGCAACAACCAAGAAGTTGACCAGCCACAATAGCAAGTCCATATTCTGAGATTCAGACCGAAACTGCCTTTCGGCTGTTCCAAGGTTTCGGACGAGCACTTGATTGCCTGGGAGCATAGCCAGATACGAGTTCAGTTCATCTCGATATCCCTCTCTGGGAAAGACTAAATATGCAAAATCAAGCTCTCCGGTGTCCAACGCCCATTGAGCCTTGAAGTACTCAAGAGATGCGATGCCATACGGAACATCTCCTGTTAGAATACCGGTTACCTGAAACATACCCCACAAGTAGTCGTCCGGGTTTACTTCTCGACCAACCAGATCCCCAATACTGATTCCCTTTGCAGTCGCGATTTCTTCGTGAATAGCAATGCCGTCTTCACCCGCATAGGGCAGACGGCCTTTCTTGACTCTTAACCCAATCCGAGCCAGGCAAAAATCGGCCCTGTCTTCCGGAACGGCCAGTATGGTTCTTCCCTCAGTCCCGAATAGGCCCTTAACCTTCACTTTGGAATCGAGAACAGGAACCATTTCTTCAACATGTTCACATGCTACGATTTCGTTAGTAATTTGCTTCGGTATCCCTGCTTGCTTAGATACTACCAGAGAGTACGCCTCATAGGGCTTCACGTTGGCTCTGTAGACGGACATCAGCACAGACCCGGTTAAAGTAGCCACCGTACCGACAACAAGCACAGAAGATGCCACGAGTAAGAATAACGGAACTGCTTTAGCGCGGTTTCGCCAGTAGAACAGACCCGGAAAGGGAATTATCATTCAGACGGCCGGAAGTCTCAGATCGGAGACTCCTCGCCTTATCACTCCTTAGCTCTAGTAAATGTGGGCATCGACCATAGCTGGGAACTTGACCATCACATAAAACTGAGTATCCGCCGGAAGGACAATATTTTCCCCTTTGGTCAAGGCAGGGGCGAATAACCATAGTGGTCCGACAAGAACGACACCTGCCAAAGTACCTGCTCCGATTACGTCCTTATCCCGTCCTGCAGTCTGCTCGTTTGCCTCGATGGCTATCCGTTGACCATCAACAGCAGAAACAAAGTCCAGTGAAATCCTGAGCTTCCCGCCCTTACCCCACCCTTTGGCAGGCTCAACTTCAGTCACTCTGCCCTGTCCGATAGAACCAATGGCGATGACAACAGCACCGTCAACAATAACATCCTGAAGCACTTCTACTCCAAATACATCACCTACACGGACGCTCGCAGAACTGAGACGGTTTAACAGCCTGACCGGGAACATCGTACCGAAAGGAATCTCTCTCTGAACAACTGCCATGGGCCTCCTGGTGGCAGCCTTCATCTTCCTGGCTTCGTAATCGTAGACGAACCTCTGAGGCACCGCCTCCTGCTCCTCACCGCCGCTGCTACACCCTGTAATCCCTAAAGAGACAATCAACACAATGAGGGAACAGGCAATCAACCTTCTGACCGACCCTTTACCCATGGCTAGTTCCTCCTTCACATCATGTGTCCCCCTTGGCTATCATGGTATTATCATCATATGCACTTACACGATAGACTCATTTTGTAGATATGGCCTGCGTTAGAACTTTGACCCTCTTTAATGGTCATATATGTCATTTGGTAGAAACAACCCATTCCACTCCTCCGCTATTCGTCGCTCAAAAGATAATTCCTTCCTCATAATCCAGACTTTGGTGATCATGGTCTTCCCCGGATGTGCGGCCATGGGCTCATTAACAACATTACGCAATTCCCAACAGGAGTTCAAAACCCTTCGTAATCACTCCCTTTGCGCCGTTTTCCTAACTGAATTGGTCATAACCCAGGGTTAACATAGTCCCCACAGCGCGAAGCCTCCGGATCTTAAGCACCAATTGGGTGCGGGAACCAAAAATGCCGTGAGAATAGTCCCCACGGCGAAGCCAACTGATTTGCCCGGTTTTGCCCAAGAGCATCTGATTTTGGAATTTGCCCAAAAACCAAAAGGGCCGGCAACACCGGCCCTACCTGTATCTTAAAACATGGCGCGCCTGGTAGGAATCGAACCTACGGCCCTCTGATTAGAAGTCAGATGCTCTATCCCCTGAGCTACAGGCGCACGAAAACTTATCTATCAATTGCTATCGATATATTACCACACTTCTACGAGGTGTTGCAACACTCTCACCTCGTTTCCGGCAGTGTATGTTGTACCTACATTGGCTTACTTAGTCCCAAGCTAAGGAAGATCTGTCTACTGACCTTCCCGTATACCTGCTAGCCCCATAAACCAGGTCTTAATACGCACAGCAGGCCGCGCATGAATAACGGATCGCTCCGTAAGGCGCCTCTCCCACGCACCAAAGAGCACAGTGAACGCAGTCGTCAATACAAGGTAAAGAACTCCGGCTGCGAAGTACACCTCCAGCGGGCGAAAGGTAGTCGCAATCATCTGCTGAGCTGAGCGCATCAGATCCACCATAGCAATAGTTGATACCAAAGATGAATCCTTAAGTCTCGCAACAGCTTCATTGCCCAAAGGCGGCATTATTCTGGGAAGAGTCTGAGGGAATATCACCCATCTCATTGACTGCATATAGGTCATTCCCAAGGATCTGGCTGCCTCTCGCTGGCCTTTATCTATGGACAGAATACCTCCGCGAAAGATCTCTGCTATGTATGCTGACGCATTCAAGGTCATTCCTATGGCTGCAGCGGGAAACGGATCCAGAGTTATGCCTGCTTGTGGCAGACCGTAGTAGATTAGGAAAAGCTGCATCAACAGCGGGGTCCCCCGCATCCACCAGATGTAAAGTGAAGCGGGTTTATTCAGTAAAGGATTTCGGGATATGCGCGCCAATGCCAGGCCAAGTCCTATGGCCATCCCAAACAGCATGGAGAGGCATGTAAGCTCCATAGTCATTGCCGCACCTTTTAGAAGCACCGGGCAAAGCCCTATCATAAACTTTATATCCATAAACTACTCTCTCCTAGTGGAATCCTCTAGCGCAACTACTTTCTTCCTTGAACTAAGTCCATCCATATCCTTAAGCTGCCGGTGCCGGCGTTCACATCACCAACACCCGAGACCTCTTGAAATCCGGCATTTTTCAGAACACCAAGGATTTCTCTTAATCCACAGGACCGGTTCTCTCAGAATCGCAAAACACCGGCAGCTAATTGGAAACTAACGTAACGAGATGTGATGACACAACCTCAAGGATGCTTACTTACTACTTGGAGACATCCACTCCAAACCACTTCCGAGAGATTTCTCCGTACGTACCGTCTGCCTTGATGGAATCAATCGCTTGGGTGACAGCTTCTCTGAAAGAGGCATCACTCTTCCTGAAACCAATGCCGATAGACTCCTCTGCCAACTTCTCTTCCAGCACTCGGTAAGCTCCGGCCTGCTTCATTATGTAGTACCTGCCGACAAACTCATCCACTACAAGCGCTTGGATGCGGCCGATGGCAAGGTCTGTGAAAGCCTCAGGATATGTGGCATAGAGCTTCAGATCCTTGAACCCCCCGAACTTCTTCGCCGCGACCTCCCCTGTGCTGCCCAGCTGCGTGCCGACTACCTTACCTTTGAGGTCAGAAAGGGTGTTGATGTCTTTTGTTTGCTGTTTGACTACTATGATCTGTGCCCCATAGATGTAAGGCGGGCTGAAATCGATTTTCTCCGCTCTCTCGTCAGTAATGGTAAGTGTGGACAGAATCATATCGAACTTCCCGGATTGAAGCGCAAGGATTACTCCGTCCCATGCAGTGGGAACCCACACAATATCAACCCCGAGCCGCCGGCCTATCTCATCTGCAAGATCCACATCAAAACCAATAAGGTTACCCTTCTCATCCCTGTACTCCATCGGAGGGAAGGCGTCATCTACGCCTATCCTGATGACACCTGCTGCCTTTACCTTCTCCAACGAACCATCGCCAGAAGCGGCCCAAACTACACTACTTGCCGTCAATACAGCAGTCATCACCGAGATCAGCACAACCTGTAACAGTTTTCTTGTGTTCTTTGCCATAGCAATTGCCTCCTCACTTCTTTGCCTTCTTTAGGTTTCTACTTCGCAATCCCCAAAATCGAGCAAAAACCAGATCTGTGTCTTCGTGTGCTGCATCAGACTTTTGGATAAAAAAATACCTCTCGCCCCATACAAGGGACGAGAGGTGACTCCCGTGGTCCCACCCTAATTGGCTACCCATTTTCGTAGATCGGGTAACCCACTCATTGTCCGGTACGGCACACTGTCCTTAGTGGACTGTTGTGATTATACCTCCCCGCAGTAACGGGCGGGACCCGTCAAAGCCTACTTCCATCATAAAGCCATAGTAACATTTGCACACATGACTCAGTTTCGGTTTGCACTCCGGGGTGTGTTTCAACCGGCGCTTCGTGTCGGGCTCTCACCTTCCCCGACTCGCTTAGACTCTACATCCGGCCTACTTATCCCCGTCATAGCTTTCTCTTATCATTGCATTCGATCTTGTCGTCCTCATCCTGTGGACTCTTTCACCTGCGCAGGCTCATTGTTCAGGATGTTCCGATTTACGGATACTCTAGCACGCCTTGCCAGACTTGTCAAGGATTCTTTTCCGGATTCTTTTCCGGAGTCCCTGCAACTAATATACGGGCTTCACCCGGACCTAAGTCGAAAACCTCAAGTCTGCCTCCGGCGACTTCGTGTGCCTGCCCTGTAAAAGCGTCAACAAAGACCGTGCCGTCACTGACACTGTCCATAGCAAGGTCTACCGATACGCCGGTATCCCCTGCACACACTGCCACTACTACCGTTTCTCCCTCATAATGACGGGAAAATGCGAAAGATCGTGTCGGATCATCCACCAACAACCAGCGCATGTTTCCGCGCCTCAGCGCAATGCTGCTCTTTCGAAGGCGAATTAGGCCTTTATATAGCTGGAGGAGCTCTCGATCTTGTTTGGATTCATCCCAAACCATTGTCCCACGGCATCCCGGGTCCTTGGAGCCCCTCATCCCGATTTCGTCTCCGTAGTAGACTATAGGTGCGCCCGGATAAGTCATCTGGAAAACGATTGCAGGTACCATCAGGTTCTTGTTTCCGCGAAACGCGGTATACACTCGCTCCGTGTCATGGCTGCCCAGCAAGTTCAGAAGAACCATCGACGCGGCATCAGGATAATCTGCCCTCGTAGACTCAAGCCTGCCCATAAAATCCGAGGCCTTGCAGGTTTTCCTTGCAAAAAAGTCCAAAACTGCGTCACGGAATACATAATTCATTACTGCATCGAACTGATCTCCCTGAAGCCAAGCACTTCCGTTGTGCCAGATTTCACCGACGATATATGCATCAGGATTGATCCCCTTGACATGGTCACGAAATTCTCTCCAGAAAAAGTGGCCGATTTCATTAGGGACATCCAGTCGCCATCCGTCGACTCCTAATTCCATCCAATATGTGACTACGTCCAAGATGTAGCTGCGCACCTCAGGGTTTTCCATGTTAAGCTGAGGCAGATCGGGAAATCCCCACCATGCCTCATAATTGGGTTTTGGTGACCTACGGATTGGGAAATCATGAATATGGTACCAGTTTACATAACGTGAATCTCGCCCTTTTGCTACGATATCCTGAAAAGCCCAGAAGTTGTATCCTGTGTGATTGAAAACTCCATCTAGGATGACCTTGATTCCCGCAGCGTGAAGAGCTGATACCATTTCCTTGAACTTATCCAGGCCCCCAAAACTCGGATCAATCTTCATGTAGTCAGATGTATCGTATTTGTGATTTGAAGGCGCCTCAAAAATGGGATTAAACCAAATTGCAGTAATCCCAAGCTCCTCAAGGTAGGAAATATTGTCTATGACTCCCTGGAAGTCGCCGCCGAAGAAATTGCCGGTTGTCGGAGTCCCACCCCAGCTACGAACAGCAAATGGATCGTTCGCCGGGTCGCCGTTTGCAAATCTCTCAGGAAATATCTGATAGAACACGGCATCCTTCACCCATTCCGGGGTCTGAAACACAGAAAGGCCGGCGAGATCCAGCTCAAACCCGTCATCGGCACCGGGTGCATACCTGTTTGCACCTGCAGGCGAGTACCAAATCCTCGTATCACCGTCTTCCAGCACAAATCGATAACATAGAAGCCCGTGAGATGCGGGGATCACAGCCCGATAGTACGTAAAGCCCCCGGCAGTTGCATAAGGCTCCATGGGAATGCTTCCTCTGACGCTGCCACGCGCCTGATTGTCGAAGCCGTCAGCGCACCCCTCATGACTAGAGAGATTCAACGCGTATTCCATCCGCACTCTCTCAACGTCAGATGTCCTCGTCCGCAGCCTGACTGCAACGGTTGTGCTGCCTTCACGTTCGACATAGGGGGACGCATTCTCATGCCAGAGGGCTTCAGTCACTATCTGACCATCCCCGGCACTGCACTCGGCTTTCAGCAACTCTGTATCACCCACTATGACGACGGAATTTCGTCCCCCATAACCATCATCACGGAACGCCTCCGCTTTCATGTCTGTCACCCACACCGTCCCATCAACGACAAACTTATACTGATGCTCTCCTCGAGGTAAACTCAACACTATCTTCCATATGCCGTCACCGTCCGCATCTTCCATAGGCGTGGCGGTTATGCTCCAATTATTGAATGTGCCGGCCAAACAGACAGATCTCCCAGGACGTCCTGGCATGAATGTAAACTCTACCTCGAAAGTCTTGCTTTCCGCCGGCCAACCCAGAAACGAAATAACGATTATCAGTATACTATATACAAATACGTTCCGCATGACAGCTTTGGACATATACTTGACCTCCGCTCCGTCAAAGACCGCGCACTCCCCATGCGAACCCGGGGGCTCCACACCCTAAGACCCTTGGCCTCTTGCCTACAACCCCCGGGAATTACAGCATGAGGTAAACTTGGGCTGTCCCGGAACCGGGCTTAGCCTTCACTCCTTGGAACCATATACCATTGGCACTTCAGCCAACGTACCGGCATCTACATCATACGCCCCTAAAATCTCCTCCTGAGTCATTCCCAAAGGGGCCAGGAGATCCAAGACATTTGGATCGATGTGTGAATCGTGTCCGCCTCCAAGCCTCCACTCTTGCGCAGTCTCCAGGACTTCCCTCACCCTGAGGTTGCCGGTGGCAGCATAACCCTCCTGACTCAGTATGAATACCTGGTACCCCCAATGGGGTTCCGGCTCGCCCAGGACAGATTTTGGCACATGGATGGAGATAACGTTGTTTAAAGTGTCCACGCTGACTCTGACCGCTCCGTCAAGTTCTCTCCCGTCAGATGTGAAAATCCTTTGCATCCAGCCTTCCATCCAAATGGCGTACTCCCATGCGCATTCCGGTGAGAAGGTCACGTTCCTTCCGCCTAGGGCGTCAGTCTCTCCTGAATTAGGCTTGCCGTCAGTATCAATGTAAATGTCGATGGTTTGCAGTGATACTCCAATCGGCGAGTTCCATGGATTGGTAATCTCGCCTGAAAACTGAACCTGAAATACGATGTCATCTTGTACGTCCAGCACTTCGAAGGATAGCATGTCAAACACACCCGGCGTGAATACCTGGCTCAACGGATATGTATACGTGCCTGGGCCGTAGTCATCGCCTTGGGGATCATCCCACTTGAACAGGGTCGTTCCTCGGACGACTTCAGGCACCCTGACCGCACAAGGGCCTTCACAAGGAATCATGTCTACATTCTTCCCTTCTTGTGAAGCCACTGCAGCAATGCTCACAACATCCCCAGGCCTCAGATTGATATCTGCAAACGGTAGCTGTATCTCGATAGTCTGATTCACGCCTGATGTGGTTAGGGGCCTTGCCTCGACCCACGCTTCATTGCCGTCAGCGAACGCCAGGCGCGCTTTTGCAGTACCTGGTTCGGTTACCTTGTCAAAATCCACAAGCACCTCAGTACCGGGAGAAAACCCGATTACTGTCGCATCAGGGCCTTCCCTGCTCCACCTTGGCATGCTGTTGAGTTCGGGCAATCTGGGATTGGCAAGATACAAAGCCACTGCCAAATCAGTTTCATAGACATCTTTCAGTCCGCCTCTGACATCGATACGAACATAGAGGTTTTCTGCGTCAACTCCCAGCCACAAGGCGCGGAGAATGTTCTTGCCCTCCCCGCCGGCGAGCATGGCAGCCCCTTGCTTAAAGTAAAGAGCTGCTTCGTTCCACTCACCTGCCTGGATTAGGCCGTCAACTTCAACCTCTCTCATGAAATCCTTCATCTTCTCATTGGGAACTGCAGGCTCCTTCGGAATAATCGGCATGTATAGGTATCCCGGCACCGGCCGGCCTATGTATGAATAGACATTTTGCAGATGAATCCGGAAAAGCTCATCGAAGGCATGGTCTTGCCCGGAATCCTGGTCATCCCCGTACCACCAGAACCAATCACTGCCTTCAGCTGCATAGAACTCATCCCATGCTTTCTCAAGCGCATCCATCTCTTTCGCGTCTGGCTTTCGTGTGGCCGCTTCCTGAGTATAGTCAGCCAAGGCCTTCCTGGCTTTAGCAAGGTAATCCCAAGCTCTGTTCTCCTCGGTTTCGCCTATCCACGTCTCAAGGTTGCTGTCAATCCACGACCCTGTGAAAAGCTTGGGGAGCTTTGCGGTGGCAGGATGCTCCTTCAGGAATTCACTTACTGTCACAGTTTTGAACTCAGGATCGCTGTCAAGCATCGTGTAGAGGGCATGGAGGAACTCCTTGCCGTCATTCTCGTAGTATTCCCAACAGTTTTCTCCGTCAAGAGCAATAGTCACAATGTGCGGGCCTGGTTCGCCGATTAAGTCAAGCTTGACTTTCCTTAAATACTCCATGAAATCCCGAGCAGCAGCAGTGCCATTCATTCCAGAGTAACTGAACCCGACCTTATCAGACAATGCAATATCCCGGAACAGAATCGTGACTGTCTTCCCGTTCTCTTCAACAAGGTAGGGCTTATACAGAAGATTCGGACGGGCTACGTTCCCTGCGCCGTCTCGCAAGCTTATCCCAAGAGAACGGGCAAGTATCCCTTCGCTTGATACCATCCACTGAAATCCGGCATCATGGACAAGCCCGACAATATCCTGGCCTACAGCTTGCTCAGAAGGCCACAGGCCCCTCGGCTTCCTGTCGAAATGATCCTCATATGACTTGATTGCCATCTGGAGTTGCGCTTCCACGTCCACAGGATATGCAAACAACTCCCCGGGAAGCTCCAGGTTGGGGCTGGCAATGCGTGCAAGGTTTACATCGTAAAGAAGAGGCATGATCGGATGATAAAACGGAGTGGTAGTCACTTCAATTTGCCCTCTATCCTGCATCTCCTTGTGGAGTGGAATGACTTTCGCCACAATGTCCAGGTGTTTGGCTAAGACTATTTGCTTCTCATGCTCAGTGAAGCCTTCACCCTTTCTGACGAGGGCTTGAATAGCCGGGTCTTCCTCGATAAAATCGGGATCCAGCCAAGCCAGGTTGAACCACACCTGCAAATCTCTAAAGTCGTCCTCAGTAAATTTCTCGATTGCCTCTGCAATTGAGCTGTCTGAGACAGTCTCTCCCCGTTTCTGCAGAAGCTGCCAATATCTCGGATGTGTTTTGATCATTCGCTCCCAATTTGCGTCAAAAAACCTTCTCAGGATAAACTCCTTATCGTCCCTTGTCAGACTGGACGCCGATTTCTCGCTGAGAATCAATTGGATATCCTTTGCGCCTGCTTCGTATTCATCCAATTGAAGAATCAATGAGGGAACATAGTTGAATCCCAAATGCACATTGGGATAATCCGCGAGAATCGCAACCATATCATAGTAGTCCTTTGCCGCATGCATCCTGACCCACGGCATCATATACAATCCCGTAGCAGTGTTCTTGTAGAACGGTTGATGATTATGCCAGATAAGCGCCACATACAACGGCTCATCTTGAGCTGTCACAAACCCAGACGCCAGCCCCACCACAACTGCCACAAGCAACACAAGTACCGGAGCTCTCACAATCCATCGTTTCATGGCTTAGCGCTACCTCCTTACATCTTTACACTCCAGGCTCACCTCTCAGTGGTAAGCCTAGGTTATCCTCTGGCGGCATGCCTAGCTCACCCCTCAGCAACACGCCTACGTCATTCCCCAGCAGCAAGCCTGGGTTACCTCCGAGCGACACTGCCCCTCAGTAGAATCGAAACTTCATTCAACGTGCTTACATTTGAGCTCTCGAACGTATTTGCAGCCGATAGGACACCAATAGCAAGAAGCCAATGCAAGAAAGTACAGATAAACACAGTAGACTATAACGTTGTAGTGTCAACATAAATATTATCACATTTCCATAGTATGCATGTCAAGGATGAGTCTGTAATAGGTGGTGGGCAGATGGCAATATAGCCTTATAAGCTGTCTGAGACAATCTCGTCCTGAAGCGCGTGTAGAATAAGGACGCCCGGGCCTCGCAAGCCCGGGCACATATCATGGTGATCTCCTCATCGTTAGACTTCTGTGGTTGAGCCTGTCTGGTCACGCTCCTCTGATCAGGCTTACCCGGCATAAGGCCACTGGTCAAGTTCATCCCAGAACGCCTTGGGCCTTATCTAGAACACCACGCAACTCCTATATGCAATGCTACTTCGCAACTATCCTTCCTTCAATCCCAGGGGACACCTTGTCCAACTGCTCAATGTATCTTACGAATACGTCGCGCAGCATTTCGCCTGAGGAGAAAATGACCTTGCAGTCCTTAAGCATGTCGTAGCCGTCCCCGCCTGCAGCGACAAAATCATTTGTGGCAACTGTGTATACCTTCTTCTCGTCCAGTGGCTTGTTGTCCACTAACACAGACACCACACGTTCCCCTGGAGCTTTAGCAGGATCGAACTCAAACGACAAGCCGGACACCTGGAGAAATGCGCCTAGTTGATTTGGATACTCACTTACAGATCTTTCTAAGGCAGCTCTAATATCAGCCCCGGCTACCTCTAATACTACAAGGGTGTTGTCAAACGGTAGGACAGTAAATACATCCCCCACTGTGATAAGCCCTTCGCCAATAGAGGCCCGAAGTCCGCCGCCATTCGTCAGACCAATATCGGCAGCACCGGCTTCACGCATAACATCGGCAACAAGGTTCCCAAGATTAGTCTCTCTCGTCCTGACGTTGGCACGTTCACCGTCAAGAGCAGTGGCCGCCTCACCGATGACCTCCGAGAGCTTCGCCTCGAGTTCCTTGTTATATGTCCGGATAATCTCGCCTATCCTACTGTCTTCCACAACCTCAGGCCCACAAGGAATCAGAGCGCCTGCGTAGTCAGTGACCTTTCCGTTTTCATAGCTCACTTCAAGACTACCCAGTGCTTGTGCGTGTTCACCTGCTTGGACTATTATTGTACTTGCGACCATCTCAGGTTTATCCAGTTTCGTATGGCTGTGTCCGCCGACGATGATATCAATCCCCGGAACCTTGCTGGCAAGCAACCTGTCATCATCGTACCCGATGTGAGTAAGTCCGATGACAAGGTCGACCTTCTCTTGATCTCTAAGGTATGGAACCATCCAACTTGAGACTCTTATTGGATCGAGGAACTCCAAGCCCTCGACGTTCTTTGGGTGCGTTACCGTAGGCGTGTCAATCGGAGTTAACCCGAATATGCCGATCCTCTTTCCGCCGACAGACAGGATCAATGCACCTGGAAAGAGCACGCGCCTGCTATCTGCCTGGATCGTGTTTGCTGAAAGAAACGTGAAGTTCGCCTCTTCAGCTCTCTTGAGCAATACGGACTGCCCATAGTTAAATTCGTGGTTGCCTATAGCCATAGCATCGACGCCAATGGCTCCCAAAGCTTCCACCATAGGGGTACCTTCGAACAAGTTGACAATATTGGTCCCGTGAAGTGCATCCCCTGCATTTAGGATAATTACATTGCCTGCCTTCTCTCCCACAATATCCTCTACGAGTGTCGCAAGTTTAATTACTCCGCCGACAAGCGCGTCAGAGTCCGCTGCTTTGAAAGACTCGAGCCTGCCATGGATATCATTCATGTAGAGGATGACGACCTCGTCCTCACCTGCAGCTGCTACACATACAGATGAAACACAAAGGATCATCAATGCGACCACAAGAGTCGATAAACGAAGACTACTCCTCTTTGGTATCCTTAACATATACGACCCTCCCAGATAAGTTTTCTGAATCCTACATTACTTATTCTCCGAAGGCCATTTTTTCCCTGCATAGGTTTCATTCTCCATCAATCTGAATCGCTCCCGCCTGACATCTCTGAGGCTTTTCTGCTCCACGGGGATCTCCTTGGCCTGCCTGACCTGGCCTGACTGACAAGCTATCTTATCAGTGCCGCCCCAGTCCAATGCGAGAAAGCATCCTGACATCACGAAATAATAGGGAATAGGAGTAGGGAATGCGTGAAAACTAAACAGGAAGTTTACGAAAGACTTCCACAGTAGATCAGTGGTAGATCAGTGTTGGATAAGCGGAACAGTGGATAAGCGGATGGCGAGTGAATCAGTGGTGGACAAATGGTCGGGGCGAGAGGATTTGAACCTCCGACCTCCTGCTCCCAAAGCAGGCGCGCTAGCCAAACTACGCTACGCCCCGAATATCAAACCTGAAACCACTCGACGGCAGCCCGTCTTTTATCGACAACGATAGTATACGCGAACGCCGACCCCGTGTCAAACCCCAGTCCTTTGTCACGCCCGCGCCTGTCGCAAGGGAGACCTGAGGGAAGTTGATGAGGGCACGGGGTGCAGGAATTCCCCAAGCCATAGAGCGCAATATATTCTGAACCAGTGTAAAGACTGCAAGGGAGCAATTGGAAGAGGTTGTCGGATATTCGAAAATGCCGAATCAGTCGGGATGTCTCGTGGAATTAGTCGAGGTGTCTCAACGTGTCCGGTTTCCGATCACAGATTCGAAAGTGTCAATGCCCCCCATACACCGAAGGTGGGAGCTATTGACGCTTTCGGTTAACATGAACATGGTCGATTCTCGACCACATTTTTCAAAAAGCTGGTCCATTTTCAACCACCTTTTGGGATTTCTGCAGCAAAAAGCTGGCAAGTGGTCGGTTTTCGACCACCCCCAACGGCAATAGTGGTTGAGTTTCGACCACACTTTTGGGCTGAAGAGGGATTCTGATAGCTCTTTGAGGCTCAGGTGGAAGGTTTTCTACCACTTTTTTGGAAAAGGTGGTAACTTTTCGCCCACCTTTCTGAAAAATGTGGTCGATTTCCTAGCAGCGCTCTCCCGCTGAACCCGTTTCCCAGGTTGAGGTGTTCTATA
>DUVA01000252.1 GCA_012841305.1 Bacillota bacterium
ACATAATGCGGTATATCGAACGACATGGGATACACCACAACACGAGGTATCTGGTAACAACGATAAGTTATGGAGCGATAGAGCAGGAGGGATACGGAGTGGTAAGACTCCTAAGGTGTGGCCCGGCTGGATACTGTATGTTACTTGTCACCGTGGTCATGACTCTGGTTGCATTGACTTTTGCTGTTACAGCCCACGGAGAGGGTATTCAAGTGGAAACCAGCCCCCAGGTAATCCGGAAAACCATCCTGAGGGGAGAGGCCGGCACTGTCCAAGTCAAGGTGACCAATAAAGGTTCCGTTCCGGTGGAAATAGTGCCTAACGTTGTTGATTTGTCCATCGATGAACACGGCTATAACGTAGAAATCCCTGAAGGAGTAGACTATGCCTGGGGATTAAAGGGGTTTGCCCAGGTCTCCCCTGTGAAGTTCATGCTAAAGCCGGGGGAGACGCGTATCGCCGAAGTGAAGATAGAAGCCCCGAGATCTCTCTCCGGTGGCAGGTACGGGATACTTTATTTCGCAGCGTCAGATCCTTCTGCACAAGGCCGCATCATGATGGTAGTCCGGTGCGGCACTCTGCTATTTGTCACTGTCCCCGGGACTGAAACGTATTCAGGAAGGATCCGGGACATCAGATTCATTCGCCGGCAAGGACGTGCCGGTTCTTTAGGAGGTCTTGAAGTGGTCTTCGAAAACACCGGGAATGTCCATATGTCCGCTACGGGTCGCATTAGGATATCAGATGACAGAAACATCCTGGTGAACACGGCGCTCAGAGGGGGCACAGGCACAATACTTCCAGGCGGGACAAGGCTTTACCGGGCTGAGCTGAGAGAAGACATCCCTGACGGCGAGTATGAAGTGACCGTGGATTTCATGTTTGAAGGGAAGGCAGCCACGGCACAAAAGGCATTTAGAATCAGGGGCGGGCAGGCGTATTCAGAGTGAGGACCGGGTACAGGGTAATGGCTGTGATTGCTCTTTCTGTGATAGTGATCGGTCTTTGTATGGGTTCTAGGGTTACGGCATCCGGCGTTACGGTGCCTGGGCTTTCAGTTCAAGATCCGCTCCGCGATCCGCTCAGAGCAGGTTTGACACTTGGCTCAAGCATAGGTCCGAGTTCTGAGTCAGGCGGATGTGCAGGTATTGATTTTGGTGAAGTGAGGCCGTCGCTGTCTCCGTATGTTGTCCCTATGGCCTTTCAGATTACATGTACAAGCCGGGAAAATCCGATACAGGTGACGATAAAGGGCGACGACCTGAAGCAGGTAGGCGGGACAGCGCATCCCGAAGATTTCCCAGGTGAACCGAATACCATCCCGTGCTCTAGAATCAGTTGGAAGATGTCAGCGGAACCTTCCTGGTCACAGCTTACCGAAAATCCCGCTTCTCTCGTATTGGTTCCTGCAGGCGAGAGACGCAACATAAGCATTGATTTTAAGTATGACGTCCTATGGGAGGATCCGGTAGGCGAATACTCAGCCCCTGTAACAGTGTCGTTTCTGCCCAGGGCTGAGGTAGTGCTTTCAAGAGCGGTGCCAAACCCGTTCTCACCCAACGGGGACGGTATCAAGGATGAGACGGTGATTGCCTGCGACTTAACATGGGAACAGGAAGAACCTGAGACTATCGAGTGCATACTGGACGTTTCCGGTAACGATGCCCCCGGTGACGGCAGCTCCGAGGCAGTCAAGACATTTAAAATTTCCGGTGTTCATTCGCCGACCACTGCCTGGGTTGCGTGGGATGGCACAGACGAAAGCGGACGCGCGGTTCCGGATGCTTGTTATCGATACAGTTTCCGTAAGGCAGGGCAAAGTCCGGAGTTCAGCAGCGGGATTGTTATTGTAGACACAGTCCCTCCCAGCCTTACGGTGTTGTCTCCTAAGGACGGCGAAGAAGTCGCGTCAAACATTACAGTGTCAGGGCAGACAGAATCTGAAGAATGCCTTGTCTCGGTGTTCATCCAAGACCGTCTCACATCCCAGGCCAGGCCGGGTGTGGACGGCAGCTTTTCCCTGGGTGTAGCTGCGCCTCCCGGGATATCCAGGCTTTCTGTGGTGTCAGAAGACCTTGCTGGGAACCGGTCTTCACACCACATAGACTTAGTCAACAACACGGCTGTCACTATACTAGGTCCGTCCTACCGAGAGACAAGGTCTCCTATGGCAGAGTTCCAAGGACTTGCGCCGGTATCCGCGCAAGTCGCGCTTGTCGTAAACGGCAACGAAGCAACCCGGGTAGAATCAACAGAACAAGGTAAGTGGGCAGCCGGCGGAGTCCGGCTTGCGCCGGGTGATAATACCGTAATTGTATCGGCAATAAATCAACGCGGTGAAATCATAGTTTCAAAGGCGCCTGTAACTGTGAGATACGTGCCGTCTGCCGGCTTGGCGAAAGGCACAGGCGCAGTCACTGACGCCTCTACCGCTGAACCTGTGGAGGGTGCAGAGGTTTCGTTGGTTTCACAGGAAGGAGGCGTCTTCGCTACTGTAAGGACAGACGAAGACGGTGCATATGAACTAGGCGAAATCCCTCCTGGGACGTATACGTTGCAGGCATCATGCCTCAACTATTGTACCTTTGAGACCGACCTGATCCGGCTGGCATCGGGTGAAGAAATCACGTTTGATTTTGCGCTGGTTCCCAACAAGGCACTGGGTTTGGGAAAAAGCGTGAATGTTAATGCCTGTAGTATCGGCGATATTGTCAAATACACGTTGACAGTGGAGAACTTAACGGACATAGAGGTAAACAACGTAAAGGTATATGACCTTTTGCCTTGCGGGATTGCCGTCATCCCAGGGACGTCGTCAGTTTCCGGCGAAGAGAGCGAACCTGGCCGGACAGTTTGGACCATAGGAACCCTTGGCCCTCGCAAGACGGCAACAGTCTCATTCATGGCTGCTGTCGGGTTTTGTGACAGGGCGGGACGTGCGACGAACAAGGCTTATGCTACCGGAGAGACTAAGTCAGGGTCGGTCAAAACCCCTACTTCAGAGGCGACTCTCTTTGTCTCAAAAGGCATATTTAGTGATGACGGACTGATTTTCGGTAAGGTATTCTTTGATGCGGATAACGACGGCAAAATGGGTATTGATGAGCATGGTTTATCCGGTGCCCGGATCACCACAGAGGACGGATCTGAGATTTCCACAGACCATTCAGGGATGTACACAATCAAAGGCATCCGTCCCGGATTTCATATGCTTGTCCTTTCCTCTGACAGTCTGCTTCAAGGCTTCCGGTGCGAGAAGCGGGCGGTCCTTGTCTATGTGGGGCCATACTCAATAGTGAAAGTGGATTTTCCTGTGACGTTATGCGAGCCTACGCCGGGCGACTTGCTAGGCAACGCCGGCGATGGCCGCAATGCTGATGACGACTACAATGCTGATGACGACTACAATGCTGACGACGACTACAATGCTGATGGTGACTGCAGTGTCACCGGCGCTGTCCCAGAGGCTAGCAATCAGGAACCCATGGTAACGGTAGCTGTAGGAGAGGCAACTTTATCCTTACGTACGTCATCCGGCACTTTCCGGAAAGGCCATGAGTTTGAGCAGGGGAACGATCATGCTGATTTTGCCATTTCCGGGAACCTGGCTTTCTTCATGTCAGGCAGAATAGATGAACACCATACTTTAACGTGCGGTCTGGATTTGGCTAGACGAGGCTTGGGGAACCTTGGATGTTCGGATTCCGGGTGTGCGGATCCCGGGTGTCGGAATCGCGGTTGCCCGGATGCCGAGGCCTTCAGTCCCGACTACGGTGATGCGAGCAAGGTTGTTCGAGCGCTGCCGTATGCAGGTCCATTGTATATCAGTCTAAAGGGAGATGCTTGGGAGGCATCCTACAGCACATTTCGGACTGATTTCATCAAATCCGAACTTGCTCCATACAGGAGGGTTTTGCCCGGGGCGATAGTCCGTTACGAAAAAGGCAACTTAACTGCTACTTGCTTTGATTCCATCCCTTGCACCACAACAGGCCGTGTCCAAGGCGGGGCATTTGAGGCACAGGTATCCCCTAAGTTGACATTGGGCGGAGGAGTAGTGAGACATCGAGAAAACCATGGCGCTGTTTATGTCTACCATATCCATGGGCAATACCTGAGCGACGAAGGCTTCAGTGCATACTGTGAGCTTGCCGGGTCATCAGGCGGACATGCAGGAGGAGGCCTTTGCGTCCCAACCGGTTCGGGGGCGCTTTCTCTCCGCTGCATGAAAGAGTTAGGTCCCGTATCTCTGGAAGCACGTTACAAGGCTATCGGCCCGCACTTCTTCAACTCTTGGGAACCAGACGCCGCGGAACGCAATCTCATGGCGCTTCATCCTGGGGAGATTAACCCTGTGCAACTCAAACCTATGGAGACTGACGCTGCAGAGTCCGATCCTTCTACGCAAGTGAAGACAGACACCTGTGACTTCAGCCTAAAAGCTACGGTTTCGCCACTTACAAGTTTATTACCCAGGCTTAGTCTGAGCGGGGAGGCACGGGTAGTTCGGGATAACATATCGCTGGCTGCGCAAGGCCTTGCCAGGCGAAAGACTGCTTATGAGCTGGGCGCCATTTATGCCCTGGGAGACACAAGCATCATTGCCGTGGACGCAAGGCATTTAACGACTGTAGCTGAAGGAAAACCCGATGCAACCGCAAGATCCCCGCTGATGATGAAAGACAACTCTTTTGGCATCAAAGTAAAAGGCAGAATGCCGGAGGGAGTTTCCGGGAGTCTTGGCATCAGGTGGGGTGAGAGGACGGATTACCGGGGCAATCTGTTGCAGGTAGGATACAACAAGCTAGAAGCTGAAGCGAAAGGGACGATTACCCGGGAGCTGTCTGTTTCACTAAAGGGCGAAGCAGTCTTCGAATCTGAAGGTGCAGTCCCGGTAGTCCCGGCAGGCCGGCTTGCCACAAAGCTCGGCATCGGGGTCGACTGGATAGTGTTCCCGCACTTAAAGAGCCGTGCCCGGGTCAGCTCATCATCCCAAGACGGCACCATCCTTGCTCTTTGTATGGCCTATAAGCCGTCTTCCCGCTTGGAGGCTGCTTTGACATACGAGACATCGACGAAAACAAGGGAGTCGCAGGTGGCGCTCAGAGCTGACGCTAACCCGATTCCAGGACTCGTGCT
>DUVA01000253.1 GCA_012841305.1 Bacillota bacterium
AACGGCCTGTCTCATCTATGAAGTCTGTCTCAGCTCAGCGTATAGGTCCAGATAAGTTCTGAATCTGCTTTCATAGATCCGCACCTTGTCGTCTCGGGGGGTAAACGTCATGATAACATCAGGCTGATAGTCGCAAACTGAATCAATCCCGCCGACAGACTCCAATGCTATCAGTGCTGCGCCCACCGTTGAGTCATTGGCCGCACCTGTAGCCAGAAGCTCTCTTTGGAAAATATCGGCTGCCATCTGTGACCATAGCGGGGACTTTAATATACCCCCTGACATTAATACCTTACGAGGCATGCCTCCGATTTCAGCAAGAATCAAATAACACTGATACATATTAAAGAGGACTCCCTCAAGGATGGAGTAGTAAAGGTCAAACTCGCTGTGTGACGCCTTCAGCCTATAGAAGCTGCCTGTTTTCTCTTCGTGCCAGCCTGGACACCTTTCCCCGAAAAGAAACGGTAGAAAATAGGGAGCTTTCTCCTGGCAAACTCCGGACGCTCCTTCTGTGAATCCTCGGTAATCACGATGTCCGGTGTCTCTGCCGCTGACACAATCAAGATACCAATCCACGCAGTTTGTTGCTCCGTTGATAGCAGCGCCGGCTAACCTCTTGCCTCCAAAGAGATAGTAACACCATGTAGACGGCTTATCAGGAATCTTCGGTTCCTGATGAGCCACCCTCAGCGCACCTGAAGTCCCCACAGACATGGACATGATTCCTTCGGCAACTCCTCCTATACCCACCTGGTTCATGGCACCGTCAGAGCAGCCGACTGTCACAGGAAGCCCTGACGGCAGACCCACCTCCCTGGCAACAGACGATAGGAGAGGTGCTGTATGGAACGCTTCCACCAGTTCACCTAATTGGTCTCGCCGAATACCGGCAAATCTCAGTATCTCATCATCCCAGTCCAAGGAGTTAATGTTCATCAGGCCTGTGCCTGAAGCTGCACACTTAGATATTGACCTTTCAGATGTCAGCGCCTGATGAACATACTCAAGCTGTGATGAAAGATACGCTGTTCTGCGCGGGGTTTCCGGCTGAGTCCGAGTTAGATGAATCCACTTCCATACAGGGTAAAGAGCATGAGTCATACATCCTGTCCTATGATAGAATTCGCGCACTGCTGCCTCGTCTCTACGAAGAGGGGCAACAGTCGGTGCAGCGCTTAAGTCCGCCCATGTCCTGACCCTACCCAAAGGTCGCAAGTCATGATCCAGAAGCAGCAGGCTATGCCATGTCCCGCTCAAACCGATGGCTCCGATGGAGTTCACATCAACTCCGGAGGAGGTGACTACTTCCTTGAGAACGTCAATAGCAGTAGCCACAATCCCGTCTGCGTGCTGAGTCGGGCCATCAGCTATGTCTTCAGGGAAAGGCAGAGTAGCCTCGGCTATGACCCCCCTGTTCGGGCAGAATATTATGGATTTCGCAGATGAGGTGCTGACCTCTAAGCCTATAGCTTTCATGCTTCTCACCACAGCGTGTCTATTTGTCTGTCCTTCTTTTGGCCGGACGATAGGATCAAACACCGCTATAGGCGGCAAATCCACCGTCAATCGGCACCACTATACCGTTTACGAATTGGGATGCGTCAGAAACCAGCCAAATGAGTGTCCCGATAAGATCTTCCGGGACACCGTAACGCCCCATGGGTGTATGGTCCATTATCTGTCTGCCTCGTTTGGTCGGTTCCCCGGTAGCCTCATCTGTAAGGAGGAAGCGGTTCTGATCCGTTAGGAAGAACCCGGGTGCAAGCGCATTGACACGAATATTCTTGGAGTAATTCAGGTTAAAGTGAACAGCCATCCACGCAGTGAAGTTATTGATAGCTGCCTTAGCTGTAGAGTACCCTATTACCCTGGTCAAAGGCCTCAGAGAGGCCATGGAAGAGATGTTAATGATTACGCCTTCTCCGCGTTTTGCCATTACTTCACCGAAAACCTGAGTGGTCAGGACAGTCCCGAGAAGGTTCAGGTTGAAAACCCACTGGATTGCCTCAGGAGGTATGTCGAAAAACTCAAACGTATCGCTGGTAGTAGCTTCTTTCTTGTTTCCGCCTGCCCCGTTAATGAGGATATCTACTTCTCCGTATGTCTGTAAGACGACGTCCCTTGCCTTCTCCAGAGAGTTCTTGTCCAAGACATCAGCCTTCACTGCAATGGCAGTCCCGCCATGGGATGTAATTTCCTCTGCCACCGCCTTGGCTTGCTCCTCATTAAGGTCTAGAATAGCGATTTTTGACCCTTTCTTTCCGAGACCCCTCGCCATTTCGCTGCACAGAATCCCTGCGCCTCCTGTAATCACTGACACTTTTCCTGTAATGTCAAAAAGCTCATCCATGTCATGAGTGCCTCCAATCATATTCAGGTCATATGATGTTTTCATACTGAAACCGCATGATCTTTCGGGCCGTAGTGACGCTCAAGCTTAAAACCTCTTGGGAACTATGACTTCCCTGGTTAATCTAATGTTGTTAATGGCCCTTTCCGGCTCACATAGGCATACGCCTACAAAGAGCGCGTCAATGATTGTGAGTTGCGCTATGCGCGATGATGCGCTCTCGATTCTATAGAGAGTCTCGCTGGAATACACGCCGAGTTTTATGTCAAGAACCCTATCAATAGGGGATCTGGCATAATGCGTTATCCCGATGGTGGTGGCGCCTCGCGATTTTGCCACTTCCAGAGCCTCGATAGTATCCCGGTTGCTACCTGAGTGAGAAATCCCAACAACCACATCGCCGGGACTGAGGAGAATTGCAGCTACTGCCTGCATATGCGGGTCATTATATGCGATCACAGGCTTTCCCGTTTTTGTGAACTTATGAGCGGCGTCCATGGCGATAGGGGCTGAACCGCCTACTCCGTAGAAATATATGCGCTTGGCTTCGAAGAGGGTTCGTATTGCGCGCCTCAACTCATTCGTGGACAGCACATTAGTAGTAGTATCCAAGGCCTGCACATTAGCGCGTACTACTTTCTTTAGAATTGTATCCGCGTCATCGCCTTCTTTGATCTCCTCATGAAGCGCCTGGAGAGGATTAACTATTTCCAAGGCCAGGTTGATTTTGAGTTCCTGGAAGCCTCGGAATCCGATTTGCTTGCACATGCGCACAATTGTGGCTTCACTGACACCGATCCTTTCAGCCAGTTCAGTGATGGGGAGATTCACCACTTCCCTGGGATGGGCAAGCACATATTCAGCCACTGTCTGCTCTGATTCTCTAAATGTCGGTTTCCCGTCTCTAATCTTGCCCAGTGTAGAACTTTCCACCGTATACCTCCGCACTGCCAATCCATGGGCCTGAAAATTATTTTCTAAGCAATAATCGGTGATATATTGTAACTTCGTTGCGCAAATGCAAAGTCCTTCACTAGGAGCAGAAGATTATTTTCAGCACCCTTTCTCTTTCGTAATCCTACCTTGGAATGATTATTGGAATGAAATTGACAAATATGGTATAACATGACAGTCAAGCAAGGTAGAATCTAAGTAGATCGCCATAAATAATCGCTAGCTCTAGAAAGTGTAAGTACCGTGCGGGGTGGCCGGATTTTGACACCCCTCATTGCAACCACCGGTAACCCAAGACCTCGGAAAACAAGCGAAAACTAATGAACTCATACTTAGCCGTAGGAGCAAAAGCCATTCAGAATAATGGGAGGTTGTTGTAAATCACAGCAATCATAGCGCATCATGACATGAAAGGAGGGAAAATATGACCAGGCGCGGCCTTGTAGTATGTCTCATACTGGTAGTAGTTAGCATAGGACCTGCAGGCTGCTTTGGAGACAGGCCTCTGGCCAATCAGGCAGAAACAGGCTCTGTCAAGATTTCCATCTCGCGCCCGGAAGTCAGCACAGCCGGATTGGCCACGAGCTCAAGTGGCGTTCAGCCGTACTCGGCAGGGATGTCTCTCACACAAGCTGAAGTCTCGCTTACCAACGGGACAACAGTTTTGTCGCAGAGTGTTACACTGGAAAACGGCAGAGCAGAGATCACGTTCTCCGACGTGGTTGTAGGGCCTTGGACTGTGATGGTCCGGCTAAAAGATGCTGAGGGCAACATCGCTTATGAGGGATCATGCAGAACTGCAATTACTGCAGGCCAAATGGCAGAGGCCAGTGTCGTCCTGCAGCCTGCCCTTGGGACACTTGAACTTAGCGTAGACCTTACAGGCATTCCGGATCATGAAAGGGTTCAAAGACTGAGGCTGTACAAGGATTCAAATAATCTTAGGAGCCAGACTAACATAAACCGCGAGCCGGGAGTCGATGTGCTCGTCGCCACAGTCTCAGGTTTACAGCCGAAGACTTATTACATGATGATCAAACTTCTCGACGAGAACGGAGATCTTGCGTATGAAAGCCTATGGGAAGAAATCCAAATACTTCCTGGTAGGATAACGACAGCCAGTTGGGATTTCTCACCTGGTGACGTGTCAATTATCGTAGACTTCAATGAACCGCCGTCTCCCCCAACAGACCTTGCAGCGGCTCTCTCTGAGGATGAAGTTGTCCTTACGTGGAATGAATCGATAGACTCTGATCTTATCGGGTATAACGTTTACAGACGGCAACCGCCTTTTGAAGGATTCAAAGTCATAGCCGAAGTTCAGCATTCACAGGGCGCGGGACAACAGAGCTTCATAGACGCAGGCACAAAAACAGGTGTTACATACTCCTACATTGTGACTGCTGTTGATGCATGTGGGAATGAAAGCTCAAGGAGCAACGAAGTCACTGTAAGTGTGCCGTAAGAGACAATCGCCAATTCAGCCATGGTACAGTAGCACACGTAGTACAGCGCAGTAGCATAGATACCGTAACACAGCGCCGCGGATAGCTACCGTAACGCAGCGCCGTAGATAGCTACCGTAACACAGCGCCGTAATACATGCTGTAGCACACGCCGTAATACACTACCGGAAAAATAGTCACCTACAGCCGGCCTCGCCTGGAACGGCTCACCCGGAAAGGCGGAAGCCGGCTGACGGTATCTATGTAGCCATTGGCCAAACTTCATGGGTCGCGTGCGGCCGGCCTCTCGCGTGGCTTCTTAAACCCTGGCGGATCCTTTACGCCCCTTAATAAGCCTCTTTGTTATCCTTCTCGCAGCGTCTGTTTCCTAGTTGCACGAGGTGTTGGGCGGCCTCTTCAAGCTCCCGCAAACTCCCGCAAATCCTCGACCGCCGGTTCCTACTTGCGCGAGGTGGTGCGGGTAGATTTCTCCGCCTTAAGCTGCTTTTCAAGAAGCCATACAATAGGCGGGATAAGCAGCAGTTGAATTACTATGCCCGGAAGACTCGCAACAAGTCCTGCTGTTATCGGATAGAGAACCGGAACCGGGCCGAATCCGAATAACGGCAGAATATAGGCTGCAAGAATCCCGTACACGATCCGTCCACCGAACATAGCGATAATCAATGACAAGATCACATGAAGCCTGCGGGTTCTGTAAGCAAATCCGGAAAGTAGGCCATACACCACAAGTTCTGCCACCATCATCTGGGCCTTAGGAGGCATGAGAGGAGGCATCCCTGTCAAAAGAGAACTCAAGATAGGGGTCACAGCTCCAACGAAGCCTCCAATGGCCGGCCCGGTTATGAATCCTGCGAGCAAAACCGGAATGTGCATGGGAAGAAACACAGGGCCTGCGCCAATGGAATGAAATGCTATTGGCACAATAATCCCCAGTGCCACGAACAGCCCACCTAGAATCAGGTTCCTAATATTGCCGTCCCTCATAGTCAATACCCCTCTCTACGCAAATATTTCTTGTGCCCTTCTTGCGAAAACCTTGTCACGGCTCCTTCCAGCCGGTAGCTCGCTCTTACAGGAGGCTCCTTGTTGCCTGCAACTCCTTCCAGTCGGTATCTCCCTCTCTCAGAGAGTCCCTTGGGACAAAGAAAAAGCCTGCGTACTGTCTTCGTCTACAGACAAAGAACGCAGACCTTCTTGGTCATACACTATTTACCTAGTACCTTATGTTCCGCTATTCAACGAACAGCGGTTGTTCACATTCAATCCAACAGGTTTATGGTCTTCTCTACCAAGGCATCAATCTGGCGAGGTAATGGCTCTATCTTGGCGCCTACGATCTCCACTCCGCAACGAGTCATGGGAATCAGGAACTTATGTGCTTTACATGAGGCTATAGCACTTGCCATTTTGGGAGTCAGCTCACCAAGTATTGAGTTTGCAAGCACTATCCCCATGGGCCCTAAGATAACGTCTACAGTTTCAACTGTCACGACAATGGCGTTCTCGCCTGTAGCTCCTTCATCCGCTCCCGCCTTAAGCATTGAGCCTGTTGCCAGCGCATTTGTCCCAAGGGCAATTATTGTCACCTTTGCGGCTTGTTCGGCGCTGAGTTCCTTTCTCAGCCTTTCAATAATGCTCTTCCCGATTCCTCCGCCTTGTCCGTCCACAACAGCAATCTTCACGCTCGGCCTCCTATGCGGTTTGGATATCCCCTATTCACGCGATGATTATTGATACCGCCTATCTTAGTTCTCGCTTAGATCGCGGATTCCTTCCTTCATCACAGCCATAGAGTTATATCCTCAGCGTAAAGAGCTTGTACGGATACTGCCAAGGGATCTGAAACGAGAACATAGAAGCAAAGGTCCCGGCTTTACCGGGATTCATCATCGCCGCTGAGGAAATCAACGTGCAGTTTGCAGGAGCCATCAAGCGTGGCCAGGGAGATTCGACTCAGCGAGTCCTAATGAATACCGCAACAACTTAGCAGGCTCATGAGCCTCACACGGCCTTTGCCGAGGAACCGCAGATTCCACTTATCTCATACGCACATAGACTCATCACTGCCCCTGGCCTTGCTGCATCAGTTGCTGAATCCGCTGCTGTAACTCGGTAATGTGCTGCATCTTGGCATCCCGCATCTGAAAGAACAGTTGTCTTACGTCCGGCGGTGTGGAGATGTTAACCGCGTGATGGTTGTACATAGATTGCAGCGTCATCTCGCCTACAAGAGCATCTTGAAGCAAATCGAGAGTATTCATAAGAAGCACCTCCCTAGACTATTCCTAGTGCCCCCATCTTCTGTGACAGCGCGCCGTAGTGATTTCTAGTCGTTTGCTCCATATTCTGGATCATTGTCTTAATCTTCGGATCCGTGATTTGCTGGGCCATTGCTGCGTACTTCTTTGCCATCAGATCTTCGTTGAACAACATTTCCTTGAGGGCATTGTTCATGCGTTCCTGGTCAGTTAACATGGGCACCACCTCTAACTTTTTGATTTCGTTGAGTAATAGAACGTGCCGGTCGGATCGACCAGGGCAATATAAACATCCTCGACCCGGTTCACGCCGTTCTTCTCTAGCTCCTGCTCAAGCCACGATTCATCATGGCCTATTTCGCGGAGATTCTCTTTGAGGACGACGCCGTCGTTTACGAGCAGAACCGGCAACCCTCCCGGAGGAGCTAGAAGGTTGAGATCTTGCGGCGTTACCGGTTGGGCGTCCGACTTCTTGACCACGCTTACATGACCGCTGGTCTCAAGCACAGCAAATTCCACCTCGCCGATATTTGGCGCATCCGATACTCGCATCTCGGATAGCAGCAGTTCCAGCGGGAAGAGGGCCTTGGCCATGTTCTGTCGCATGACCATGCCGCCGGAGACGAGCACAACCGACTGTCCGAAGACGAACTTGGCGAAGGTGCGGTTCTTTACACCAAGGTAGGAAAAGAGGTAGTGGGCGAGGTATATGACGATGATGACGGTGACCGTATTAAGGAAGCTGCTTTCCGGGTCGAACAGCGGAGCGGCGGTAATGCCTCCCATCATCCAGAAAAAGACGAAGTCGTAGCCTGCGAACTGCCCGCCTGACCTGTGGGGTAAAACCTTGCCCTCAGCCCAAAGCAGGAATCCCACAAAAACGGTGCGTAAGGCAAACCCGAAAGGGCTAAGCTCGGTTGTAGAACCTAGGACACTGCGGAGAACCTCCATTACACGACCCCTTCAGACGCTCACAAATAGCTTGCCGTCTGGTTCTATCATGGCCAGGAACACCTGATCCGGCCGGGCACAACCTTCCCGGCCCAATCTATCCTTGAGCCACTTAAGATCAAGCCCCAGACCGGCCAGGTTATCTTTTTGAACCTCGCCGTCATACACCAGAATGGTAGGCAAGCCCACACCCTTTTGAGGTAAATTCATCTCTTTCCTCGTCACCGGCATGGATGCCGGTTTTTTGATAACCGATATCTTGCCAGTAGGCTCCAGCACGAGCGAATCGATCTCCGACAGGTTGTGCGCGCCCTTGAGCCTGATCTGCCCAAGCAGGTTATCGAGAGTCACATGGCAATCCAGCAGACGCTTCTTGTCTAGCCTGCCGCCTTTCATTAGAATAACCGGTTTGCGATCTACAAGTTTGGGGAACTTGATATCGAGATAAGAGAGGAATACGTTGACGCCCGCATAGACAAAGACTATTACCAGAGCAGACGTAAACGACGATTCAGGGTTGACCATACGAATCGCGGCTAGGCTCACGATTCCAGCCGCCACCAAGTAATTGTGTCCGGTCAAGATGCCTATCTGCCGATGTCCCATTGCCCGAGTGGCCATAATCAGCGCTATGTAAAGGATGACGGACCTAATGGCCAAGGCCCAGAACGGTAGATCCTTGCTGCCTTCAAAAAATGCCTTTAATAGAGTCATGCCAGGCCCACCTCATCACACGGGTAATTAGGCCAAAACAACGGCCAGGATAACGATGATTGCCCCAAAGATCGGTTCCGAGGAAACGCAACAAGCAGGATACTTCGAATATGACAAGGAAACCAGGAAGTCCGGCCCTCCCCTTTACATCAATGAACGCCTCCTATCCAGGGTCTATGGTACGGCGGGAACGTTGCCTACGGA
>DUVA01000254.1 GCA_012841305.1 Bacillota bacterium
CACTGAGAATTTACGACTTTTCCGCTTGTTGTAAAAAATTAGGTGGCGGATATTCTGCCATCTTAGGAAGGCCAACGGAAAGCGTGGTCGATAATCGGGCACGCTTTTGAAATATGTGGTCGAAAACCATACACCCCGAGAGGCCAAAAAGAGGGACGTGCCCTATTTACGGGGCTATTTGACGCTTACCTGTTTTCCACCACCGAACGGAGTCTTTGCGGTTGAGAATAGGGCAGCTCAGTCAGGACTGTCTGCTGACTCATTCACATTCAAGAGAACTATGTTCGCTCAGATGAATATGCAAGCACCCATAGCACCAAGGCTATATTGAGGAAAAGCATGTTGGGGTGGACACATATGGAGGATACATGCGGCTGAAGATGATGCGTCTGGAGATGCCTCGGATTCCGTCTGGAGAGTCAACGGCAACGTTATGCGACAAGGCTATGGTGAGCCAGGACCGTGAGTGAGTTAGGGTAGACTTAGTAAAGCTAATAGGGGCACATTGTACAGTACCGAGTACCGTACGAGAGAGTCGGCGGCGAAGCTGTGAGAGAGTTAGAAGAGAGTTGTGACGAAAGAGAGTCAGCGTAGAACCCCGGGTTAGGGTAGGCGCAATTGACAACACGAATGATTGCATGTAATATGAAACTACGATAAAGGAATATTACGAAATACGAAGTATCTGGCGCCGAGTTGGTGGGGCCCCTGCCTTTAGTCTGGCTGTTTGTAGGTTCGAAACACAATGCGAGGAGGGCTTCAGGGTGGGAGAGGAGCTGGAAGTGAAGGACGACTTCGAGGCGAGTGACAGAACTCATCTGAGGAATGCCATCGCCGGGCTTGATGAGCTGATTCTCAGTCTCGGACAGCGCATTCTCACTTACTTTGCTTCAAGAAGTGCGGATTTTACAATCAAAGAGATGTTTCTCATAGATGTTCTTGGCTCTCGTGAGTCTGCAACTATGTCTGAACTTGCCCAGATCCTGTCTGTGCCGCTCACCACAATGACGAGCATGGTCACGAGACTCGTCAAAAGAGGTTACTTAGACCGCTCTCGGACTGAAGAAGACAGAAGGATCGTCCTGGTCAGCCTGTCCCGGCAAGGGCGCGACATATTCCAGCAACACAGATACGAATACATAAGGACTGTGAGTGAAGTGTTGGGAGACGTCACTGAAGAGGAACAGAGGACTATTCTTGCGTTTATAGGTCAAGTTCTTACTGCTATGTCTTCTTAGGAGGCGAATGTATGGTAGTCATTACCGGTCCTACAGGTCACATAGGAAACGTTCTTGTAAGGGAACTCCTGAAGCGCGGGGAACGGGTCAGGGCATTGGTCCTTCCCAGTGAAGATCTTGCGCCTATCCAAGGTCTGGATATAGAAACAGTGGAAGGCGATATCCTCGATCCGGATTCGCTAATTCGTGCCTTTGAAGGAGCAGATGTTGTATATCACCTGGCAGGAGTAATATCTATTGTCCCCGGCGAATGGGATCGGCTCTACAAGGTTAATGTCGTGGGTACAAGGAATGTCATTCACGCGTGTTTTACCTGTGGGGTCAGGAGACTGGTTTATGCAAGTTCCATCCATGCCTTCGCGGAACCGTCTCCAGGCATTACTTTTGATGAGACCTCTCCCTTTGACCCTGGCAAGTTAAGCATGGAATATGACAGATCTAAGGCTATGGCCACATTGGAAGTCCTGGAAGCTGTTGAGAAAGGGCTCGATGCAGTGGTCGTATGCCCTACAGGGGTAATGGGCCCCTACGACTACAGGCTGTCTGAAATGGGCCGGCTGATCAGGGATTTCTCCAGAAAGA
>DUVA01000255.1 GCA_012841305.1 Bacillota bacterium
ACTCTGAAGGAAGCGGATGAAATCATAGTCTTAGACGAGGGGCAAGTAGTTGAGAGGGGAGATCATGAGTCTCTTGTGGCTGCCGGAGGACTCTATGCGGAAATTCACAGGCGACAATTGCTAGAAGCTGAGCTCAGCTCTGATGAGGAGACATAAACCATGGCTATCCATCATGAAGATGAAGTGCTGGGAAAAGCATACGACCAGAAGCTTATGAAAAGGCTGCTCAAGTACGCCTGGCCGTACCGATGGTTCCTTGCAGGATGTATAGTGCTTCTGTTACTCATTACAGGACTGGATCTACTGCAGCCTTATCTCATTAAGGTTGCAATAGACAATCATATGAATGCCCTCACCGAACCTATGGTGGCATTTGCTCCGGGGAAGGAACCTTGCCCGGGCATCGCATTTGACGAACACGTATTCGTCCGGGAGAGAGAGCTTACAGGCAAGTCTGCGACGGATTACGAGAGTTCCCCAAAACCTGTAAAGGCCAGGATTGAACAGGAGGGGGACAAGTACTATCTGCAAATGGAGTCTCCCGGTGATGATATTCTTCGGCGCGAGCTGACAGGGGACGACTTACGCGTATTCAAAGAGTATGATATTGGCGCTATGACAAGGTTAGGCCTCATACTATTGGGTGCTTTGACTCTTGCGTTTCTCCTCAATTACATACAAGTTTATGTCCTCCAGTACGCCGGCTTGAAGATTGTCTCAAGCATGAGGCATGAGGTTTTCCGGCATTTGCAGTGTCTGTCATTGTCTTTTTTCGACAAGAACCCTATTGGGCGACTTGTTACCAGAGTAACCAATGACATGGACGCACTGAATGAGATGTATACTGCGGTCTTGGTCAACTTGTTCAAAGACGTTTTTCTGCTTGTGGGAATCATCGTAGTGATGCTGAAAATGAATGTTGAGCTTGCGCTGGTTAGTTTCGCTATGCTCCCTGTGATATTCACGGTTACAGCGATATTCCGTAAGAAGGCCAGGGAGGCGTATAGGGCAGCCAGGGTAAGGCTGGCCAGGATCAATGCTACTATGGCTGAGAATATCTCAGGAATGCGCACAATTCAGATTTTCGGCAGAGAGAGAAAGAAATTCGAAGAGTTTGACCAGGTTAATCACGACTACTTCCGTGCAGGTATGCAAGAACTCAGAGTATACGCGATTTTCAGGCCTGCCATGGATCTTATCTCGTCTCTTGCTCTTGCACTTCTGATTTGGTTTGGCGGAAGGCGTGTAATGTGGGGCACGCTGGAATTCGGTATGCTCTTTGCCTTCACCAATTACTTGCAGCAATTCTTCCGTCCTATTAATGACCTTACTGAGAAATACAATATTATGCAGGCTGCTATGGCTTCTGCAGAACGAATCTTCATGCTTCTTGACGCTGACGAGGTTGAGCCTGATCCCGCACAACCTGTAGCCCTCGGAAGGCCAAAGGGAGAAATTGAGTTCGAGAATGTATGGTTTGCATACAACGAGAACGATTGGGTCTTGAGGGATGTCAGCTTTCGTATTGAGCCAGGTGAAACATGCGCTTTCGTCGGTGCCACAGGGGCGGGAAAGACCTCCATCATCAGCCTGATAGGACGGATGTATGAGATATCCCGTGGGCGAATACTCATTGACGGGGTGGATATCAGAGATATACCCAGACACGAGTTGCGACGTCACATAGGCGTAGTGCAGCAGGATGTTTTCTTGTTTACAGGGGATATCAAAAGTAACATCAGGTTGGGTGATAGTGATATCACCGATGAACAAGTGCGAGAAGCCGCCTGTTTCGTAAACGCTGACAAGTTCATATGCAAACTCCGCGGGGGATATGACTCGCATGTCAGGGAAAGAGGCGTTACATTATCAGCCGGTGAGAGGCAGCTCCTAGCGTTTGCTCGGGCATTGGCGCGAGATCCGGCCGTACTCGTCTTGGATGAGGCTACCGCAAACATTGACACTGAGACTGAAGCCCTCATTCAGGATGCGCTGACGAAGTTAATCAGTGGAAGGACCACGCTTGTCGTAGCCCACAGGCTTTCAACGATCCAGAATGCAGACAAAATTATCGTAATCCACAAAGGAAGGATCAGAGAGATCGGGACTCACCAGGAGTTGTTAGCAAAACGCGGCATTTACTACCAACTGTACCTTCTTCAGTACAAAGAACAAGTAGGGGCATGATGACAGTATTTTGCGATACTTTTCCACATGAGATATGTGCTGTATAATGTGTTATGTGGGGGGAGTACGTTGCCGGGATTTGTCTTTGCCGACGACGATAAGTGCAACAGGTGCGGCCTGTGTATTCCTAAGTGCCCTGTTGACGCCATATCTTCTGTGAGAGATAGAATTGTCGTAGATCCGCAAAGGTGTGATGGATGCGGCAAATGCTTCAAGGTGTGTCCTGAAGTCGCGTTCAGGCTCACAGACGATCTTAAGGCAGTTCTATGGGTATTGGCTTCAGGCGGGCAGGTTTCAAGAGCTCTTGATCTGGCCTTTGCCCAAGCTCTTCCCGGTGTTGATGAAGATCGTATTACCAAAGCTGCCGGGCTTCTCTTGTCTTGGGAATCCAGGGAGACTAAGAAGTCCCATGATTCTATGCAAAATCCTATCATTGCATACAGCATAGA
>DUVA01000256.1 GCA_012841305.1 Bacillota bacterium
GAAGCTGTAGCAAAGCTTTATGCCCAAAAAGTTGTAAGCGTGCTCCAGGTGGTTGAGGCTGAACCTGAGTTGCCTGTTGTCTCTGTCCTGCCGGAGGAACCACCGGCACCGGTAGCCCCTGAGATTACGTTGGAAGAAAGAGTCGAGGCTTACATAAACTCACCTACTGTGAACGTTCGGTCTGTTGACGGGAAACTCTTGCTCGAAGGCAGTGTAGAGTCGCAAAACGACCTGGAGAGAGTGCAAAGGATAGCCGAATTATTCAGTAATGACGTAGTAGCCCTGTTGGATGTCGTAAACCCGGTTCAAGTCCTCCTTCAGGTGCAGGTGGTAGAGATCAACTCAGGCGCTCTGAAGAACCTGGGAATAACATGGGGCAGCATAGTTGACAACGCATTTAGCTCGGGTTCATTCATGTTCGGCGAATGGACGTCACCACTCAGACTGGGCGCTAAGGATGCCGGCCCTGAAGATGTGTGGCAACTCAGGCTGCCTACGAGCAATATCGTAGCAGAGCTGTGGCGCTTGAGTCCGATCCGAGCTGTCCTTGACACACTGGTAAGTGAGGACCTGGCGAAGGTCTTAGCAGCTCCCAGTCTCCTGACGCTAAGCGGGCAAGAAGCGGATTTCTTAGTCGGAGGCGAGATCCCGGTTTACCTAGGACAATCAGACGGGAAGATTGTCTTCGAGTGGCGGCCTTATGGAATAAAACTCGATATGCTTCCCACAGTGGACACAAGGGGCAGAGTCGTCCTGGATATTCGTCCTGAGGTGTCCTCTCTTGATTGGAATAATGCATTGGATGTGGGACTTGCCACTGTCCCTGCATTGAAAACAAGGAGAGCGTCTACCCACTTAATAGTCGAAGACGGTGTCACCATTGCGATAGGAGGCCTGATTCACACTACAGAAGCGAAGATTGTGAAAAGGCTTCCCATCCTCGGAGACATCCCGATCATAGGAGGGCTGTTCAGGAGTGAGAAATTCGAGCGGGGCGAAAGCGAACTCATCATATTGATCACACCGAGGATTGTGCAGATTGGTGAGACAATGTTTTGGGATCGTATAGTGAGAGATGATGCATTGGAAGCTTTTGAAATTGACGTCAAGACGCTTGGGAAGTGAAATAAGTGGGAAAGCCCCCAATTAAGGTCTTAATAGTAGACGATATGGCGGAGACGCGGGAGAGTCTCAAGAAGCTCCTGGGGTTCCATGGCGGATTCGTTGTGACAGGTGAGGCCGAAAACGGTAAGGAAGCAGTGGCTCTTGCAAAGCGACTGAGGCCGGATATCGTTCTCATGGACATAAACATGCCGGTTATGGACGGAATAGAAGCTACGCGGACGATTTCTGTAGAACTGGCTATGACTACTGCTGTGGTGATCATATCAGTCCAGGGAGAGCAGGATTACCTCACGGAGGCTATGGCTGCAGGGGCCAGAGGTTACCTGGTCAAGCCCTTTTCCGCTGACGAGCTGGTTAGCACTATAAGAAGAACACACGACATGGAAATTCAGAGGAGGGCTCAATTGATGCCGAGTATTCCTCTCCAGGGCAAGCTCGGGCGGATCATTTCGATCTACAGCGCCAAGGGGGGAGTCGGGAAGACGACAATTGCCGTGAATCTCGCTGCTGAACTTGGGAAAGAGCGAGACCGCAAGGTGGTCCTAGTTGATCTCGATCTCCAGTTCGGAGATGTAGCTATCATGCTGGATACATCTCCGGTGAGAACTATAGCGGATATAGCCAGGGAAGAAGAGGTGGACTCGGAAACTGTGGAAGCATGCCTACTTAAGCATAACACAGGGATTTCCGTGCTTGCGTCGCCTCTTCGTCCAGAGCAGGGTGAGACTGTTGCGGGCAGGCATGTCCTGGCTATATTGAAGCTTCTGGCTGAATCCTACGATTTTGTCATTGTTGATCTGGCTCAAAGACTGGATGACATATCTCTTGCAGGTTTGGATATGGCTGATATTATCCTCCTTGTCGCGTCGACGGACCTTCCTTCCATCAAGAATGCCAAGGCCAGTATTGAGATAATGGAATCCTTGGGCTATGAGAGCAAGATGATCAAGTTAGCCCTGTCCAGGCCGTCCAGAGAGCATGGCTTGGATATCAGCGAGATAGAGAAGACGCTGAAGCGAAAAGTGGATGTGCAAATCCCTAATGAAGAGCGGGTCGTGTTTCCTTCCGTTAATAAAGGAGCGCCGTTTACGATAAGCAGTCCTACGGCTAAGGTATCTGTTGCCATTAGGGAGCTTGCCAAGATAATCAGCCCTCCGGGTAAGGAAGATGCGGTTGCCAAACGGGGTTTCGGGAGAGGAAAGCCCGGGCCCCGGAAGAGGACTGCAGGTATTCTTGCATGGATTTTCAGTATGTTTCTGAACGGGTGATAGATAAATGTCGCTAAGAGATAGACTTGAAAAGGCGAGGTCAGGCGCAAAACAAGAGACTTCGGAACAAGGGAAGCCTCTTAATGTATCCAGTCCCGGGCTCACGATTGCCAAACCTCAGATTGCCGGGGAGAGGCCGGCATCGCCCGCGAGATTCCGGAGAGAGTCTGTGGGAAGGCCATACGATGGGGAGCTCTCTGTTGTTCATTCCAAAGGAGAGAGTTCAAAGGCACAAGCTTACGATTTTCCTCTTGAAGATCCTCACCTTGCGGTAAAGGAAAAGATCCACCATAGACTTGTCAAGGAAATCGAGGAAGGGCTCGTGGAGAGGACTGCGAGTCCCGACGATAGGCAGAGGCTGGCCAAAGAGGTTGAGTCCATAGCAATGAAGGTCCTCGATGAAGAGACCGTGCCTTTGATGCGGTCAGAGAAAGTCAGGATCATCACAGAGGTTATCGATGACGTGATGGGATTTGGTCCTATTACCCCTCTCTTGGGCGATGAGACCATAACTGAAATCATGGTGAACGGCCCCTACAGTGTATACATTGAAAGAGGAGGCAGAATTGAAGAAACGTCTATCAGGTTCCGCGATGTAGACCACGTTAGGCATATTATCGATAGGATCGTGTCACCTATCGGGAGGCGCATCGATGATGCCAGCCCGATGGTGGATGCAAGACTCCCGGACGGCTCCCGAGTGAATGCAGTGATTCCTCCGATTTCGCTGGTAGGGCCGTGTATTACCATTCGAAAATTCGCAAGGGAACCTTTGACTACTGATGACCTGATTAGGTTAGGGACGCTTACACCTGAGATGATAGAGTTCCTTGACGGTGCGGTCAAGGCAAGGTTGAACATAGTCGTGTCAGGAGGGACCGGCTCCGGAAAGACAACGACTCTGAACGTGCTCTCTTCTTTCATTCCCGCTGATGAGCGCATAGTTAC
>DUVA01000257.1 GCA_012841305.1 Bacillota bacterium
ACTTCCAGCGATTCGCCACAGACAGGACATCTGCCAAGAGCTCTTCGTTTCACATTAGCGCCCCCTTTAACTTATTGATGTCTATATTAATATTATTAATCACTTTATTGATATTATAAAGGCAACGTCAAAACAATGTCAATAGCTTTCAGCAACATTCCATCAACATTTTGCCGTGATCGAAAACTGGCTTGCCTAATCCGGTTTTCGGCCGCGCTATCCCCGATTCAACGCAAGGGTCAACCAGCCCCCTGCTGGAATCACCCCACAGCCGGCCTTACATCTAATCTTGCCGGCGGGATCACCTCATAGCTGGCCTTACCTTCGACCCTGCAGGTGGAATCGCCCCATAGCTGGCTGGCCTTGTCTCTAACCCTGCCGATCAACTCACCCCCCATCCGACCCTACTGGTAGTGGCGGTTTCGCTACATTCTCACGTGCGTGATCGGTTTTCGAACACGTCAGGCGAAAGCGTGTACTATTTTCGAACACACTTTTCGAAATAAACGTGAGAGTGAGAGAAATTCGACCACCCTACGTGGCCTAGGTGTGAGGTTTTCGAACACCGACACCGCCGAGGTGCTCGAAAAGCGAACACGTTCTTGGAAAGCGTGTACTATTTTCGAACACACTTTCCGAAATAAGTCGGAGGGTGCCTGAAAATCGGTTATTTTCCGGAAGCCGTGTCCTATTTTCGAGCACGCCTTCCGGGTTTGGTGTTCGATTTTCGATCACCAAACCCGAACGACGCTACATATTGGGCGATTTCTGACGGTGCCTGATTGAAATTCGAACACAAGTTTGGAGAACCGTGTCCTATTTTCGAACATGTTTTCGGAATTCGTGATCGAAAACCGGACACAGCAGGGGTCTTTAGGAAGGACGTGTACTGTTTTCGAGCACGGATCAGGGTTGGGATGTGCGAAATTCGATCACCTTGCCCGGGGGATTCGAGCTTTTTCAACTTATTCTCCACAATATGGAACGGCATTTGCCGTCGCTGGGGATTTTCAAAAAACCGTGTTCTATTTTCGAAGAGAGCGTTACCACACCTCGTTGAGACACCTCTATTAGTTCGACATTTTCGAAACGTGTACTATTTTCGACCACCGATCGTGCTGCCGGTGGTCGAAAACCATACACCCCGAGAGTCTTAAGGGGCAGGTTGCGCTATCTTCAACCACAGATCGGGCCCCAAGACACGAAATTCAAGAGCCTTACTTAGGGAGGACAGGCTCTTCTAATTGGCCCACCTCAATATGCTGGCAAACCATAATACGCTAGCCAACCGCAACGTGCGGATCAACGGCAATATACGGACCAACCGTAATATGCCGGCCAATCATGATGTGCCAGCTAACCGTAACATGCGGACCAACCGTAATATGCGGGCCAACCGTAATATGCCGGCCGACCGCAATGTGTTGACTCACGTAACACGTTGGCCCACGTAAACACGTTGGCTCAGGATAACATGGTAGGACTTATGCTGTCGCGCAGGATTCCTTTTGAAAGGGGTGAGCTTCCCAGTCATGTTCCAGGGAGTTCTTGTGTAGAAGACATGCCATCGGTATCGCGTGTCAGGGCTTCCTTGAGCGTTTCCGCCAGTTTATGGCTCATTCCCGGGACATTTGCGATTTCCTCAACACCGGCAGCACGTATGCCCTTCAGAGACCCAAAAGCCGTAAGAAGAGCTCGAAGGCGTTTCTTGCCGATACCCGGAATCTCTTCAAGGGCTGACAATGTGGACCTCTTCGTCCTCAATTGCCTATGGTATGACACAGCGAATCTATGTGCTTCATCACGGATGCGCCTGAGAAGGAGGAGGGCTTTTGAATCCTCCGGCAAGGCAATAGGTTGGTCTTGGCCTTCAAGAAAAATCAGCTCGTGAGATTCGGCAAGACTAATAGCAGGGATATCTTGCGCACCCACTTCAGAAAGCGCCTTAAGTCCGGCATTGAGCTGGCCCCTGCCCCCGTCAATAATGATAAGGTCTGGCAACTGCTTCCTGGTTTCATCTTGCTTCAGAATCCTCCTGTAGCGCCTGGAGATTATCTCATGCATCATCGCGTAATCATCTTGACCTTCCACTGTTCTGATCTTGAAGCGCCGGTAAGAAGACTTTGCAGGCCGCCCGCGTTCGAATACCACCATCCCGCCGACAGCGTCAGAGCCCTGGATGGTCGATATGTCAAACGCCTCAATTCTTCTTGGAAGCCGAGGTAGATCCAGCGCCTCCATAAGCTCCAGTAATGCAGCGTCTTTCAGCACTGCATCTTGCATGGCTTTCAGTTTTGCCTCCTCCAAACTGAGTTTGGCATTGTCAGTCGCCATGCTCTGGAGACGCTTCTTGTCTCCTCTCTGCGGAACATGGATACTGACTTTACGGCCTTTCTTCTCTCTCAGCCATATACTGATGGCTTCTTCGTCATCAGGTTTCAAAGGGAGCAATATCTCGTCTGGAATGAAGCCGGCCTCATAGTAGTACTGTTTAATGAAAGCGGTAAGCATCTCAGAGTCAGGCACCTCCGAGATATCAGTAATGAAAAAACGTTCTCGTCCCATCAGTTTCCCGGAACGCACGAAAAATATCAAAACACACGCATCTGCTTCGTCTCGAAAGTAGCCCACAACATCAATATCACTTCCGGATGCAAGGACTATTTTCTGCCGTTCAGTCACACGTTCTATTGCCCTGACAGCATCCCTGATAGATGCCGCCCTCTCAAAGTCAAGCGCATGTGATGCTGCCTGCATCTGTTCTTTCATGGCTCTGACTACCTGATCTTGACGGCCTTCGAGGAAAAGAATGATCTGATTTACGAGCTCCATATATGCTTCGCTAGATATCCTTCCTGAGCAAGGAGAAAGGCATTTCTCAATGTGATAGTTGAGACATGGACGCGCTTGTTGCAGTCGCTCTTCTGATATTTCTTTCGAACAGCTCCGAATGGGAAAAAGACGCCTCAAGAAACGAAGGGTCTCACGCATCGCACCTACATCGGTATATGGCCCAAAGTAACGGCTGCCGTCCTGTTCCACCCTCCTGGTTACTGTAACTCTGGGAAACTCTTCTTCCAGCGTAACCTTGATAAAAGGATAAGTCTTATCATCTCTCAATCGTACATTAAACCGAGGGCGGTGTTTCTTTATCAGATTATTCTCAAGGATTAACGCTTCAACCTCAGAATCTGTAACAATATACTCAAAATCCGCGATACGCTCCACAAGTATCTGAATCCGCCTGGCCAGTCCGGCAGGAGATTGAAAGTAGGATCGAACCCTGTTTCTCAGGGATGAAGCCTTCCCCACATATATTACCTGGCCGGATGAGTCTTTCATTACATAGACTCCGGGCCTGTCAGGGAGGTCTTTGACTCTCTCTGTCAGATTAACTTTCAGGTCAGAGCTCATCAACAAAGCACCTTCCTGAGGAAATGTCCTGTGTAGGAAGCCTCTGACTCTGCGACTTCTTCAGGGGTTCCGCATGCCACAACCGTTCCGCCCCTTTCGCCGCCTTCAGGACCCAAGTCAATAAGGTAATCAGCAGTCTTTATCACGTCGAGGTTGTGCTCAATGACGAGGACAGTGTCGCCTTCGTCTACAAGGCGTCCCAGAACCTCGAGCAACCTATGAATATCAGCGAAGTGGAGCCCGGTGGTAGGCTCATCCAAAATATAGAGAGTTCTCCCATTACTGCGCCTGCTCAATTCTGTAGCCAGTTTCACTCTCTGCGCTTCCCCGCCGGACAAAGTTGTAGCAGGTTGTCCCAGCTTGATATATCCAAGCCCCACATCATACAAGGTTTCCAGCTTCCGTTTGATTCGCGGAATATTCCAAAAGAACTCAAGGGCTTCGTCCACTCTCATGTCCAATACGTCCGCTATAGTCTTTCCTTTGTACTTGATCTCCAACGTTTCCCTGTTATATCGTTTCCCTCTGCACACCTCACAAGGCACATATACATCAGGAAGGAAATGCATCTCGATCTTAATGATTCCGTCACCACGGCAAGCTTCACATCTACCGCCTTTCACATTGAAACTGAACCTCCCCGGACGGTACCCTCGAGCCCTGGCTTCCTGGGTCAGAGCAAACGTTTGCCTAATAATGTCAAACGTGCCTGTGTATGTGGCAGGGTTCGATCTGGGAGTCCTGCCGATTGGCGACTGGTCCACATTAATGACACGGTCGAGATGTTCAAGTCCAATGAGTCCGTCGTGAGCCCCGGGTTTGGCTGAAGCCCTATTCAAATCATGTGAGAGTCTCTTGTATAGGATCTCATTTATCAGCGTGCTTTTTCCTGAACCCGAAACACCGGTCACGCAAATGAATACGCCAAGGGGAATCTCCACATCAATCCTTTTCAAATTGTGTTCTCTTGCCCCTTTTATCAAGAGAGACTTTCCATTAGGGCTGCGACGCTTGGCCGGGACAGGGATCTTCTCCTTTCCAGACAGGTAAACCCCGGTCAGCGAATCCTCACATGACATTATCTCATCAAGCGTTCCGGCAGCCACTATATGCCCGCCTTCAGCACCTGCGCCCGGACCCACGTCTACTATGTGATCCGCGGACCTGATAGTCTCTTCGTCATGTTCAACGACGATGACTGTATTGCCTAAGTTGCGAAGGTTCTTCAAGGTGCTTATCAGGCGTTTGTTATCGCGTTGGTGGAGCCCTATGCTAGGTTCATCCAGTATGTACAGGACCCCGACAAGACTGGATCCAATCTGTGTAGCCAGCCTTATTCGTTGCGCCTCTCCCCCTGCCAGAGTGCCTGCAGTCCTGTCAAGGGTAAGATAATCCAGGCCGACGTTTACCAAGAATCCCAAACGCTCGCGGATCTCTTTCAAAACCTGCCCAGCAATGATGAGCTCTCGATCTGTCAATTCCAAGCTTTCGAAGAAATCACAGGCATCTTGGCATGACAAGGAGGTAACTTGCATTATTGACTTGCCTCCCACAGTTACGGCGAGGCTTTCCGGCCTAAGCCTAGCGCCACCGCATGCAGGACAAGTCCTTGCTGTTATGAAGTCCTCGATTTCTTCCCGTACCCCCTGTGAGCGAACCTCTCTATACCTACGCTCCAGATAAGGTACTAATCCTTCGTAGCCCGTTTCCCGAGACACATAATTGCCGGAGAAATCATGGTACCGGAACTTAAACTTCTCCCTCCCCGCACCGTAAAGCAGGATCTTCCGGTGTTCCGGAGACAAGAGGCTTACCGGCACAGTAGGGTCGATTCCGAAGCGTTCACATACCTTTATGACTCTATTTGCAAAGAAATCACTGCGCGTCCCTTCAAAGGATCTTCGCCAAGGCACTAACGCGCCTTCCATCACACTTGCCTCTGAATCCAAAACGAGTTCCGGATCAATCTCCTCCTTGGTTCCCAGTCCGGCACACTCAGGACACGCGCCGTACGGGCTGTTAAAGGAAAACATCCTCGGAGTGAGTTCTTCGAAACTGATACCACATTCAACGCAAGCGAACTTCTCGCTGAAGACCAGGTCTTCCTTGTCCAGCACGTTGATTACGGTGACTCCGTTACTCTGTCTCATAGCCAGCTCTATTGCATCAGCCAAACGTTGCTCGATTCCTGCGCGGATTACTAAGCGATCAACGACAATTTCTATGGTATGGATCTTGTATCGATCCAGCACAATATCTTCGTCAACCCGAAAGGCCTCTCCATTGACTCTGACCCTGACGAATCCGTCTTTTCTGATATCCTGAAGGACCTTCTTATGTTCACCTTTCTTGCCTCGAATCACAGGCGCCAGCACCTGCACCTTCGTGCCTTCGCCAAGAGCCATTACCTGATCCACAATCTGCTCTACCGTCTGCTGAGTAATGGGTAATCCGCATTTTGGGCAATGGGGTTTGCCTATTCTCGCAAATAGAAGCCTTAAGTAGTCGTATATCTCGGTTACCGTGCCCACCGTGGATCTTGGATTTCTGCTCCCGCTCTTCTGGTCAATGGCTATGGCAGGGGAAAGGCCTTCGATGTAGTCTACGTCCGGCTTGTCCATTTGTCCCAGGAATTGCCGGGCGTAAGCTGAAAGGGATTCCACATAACGTCTCTGGCCTTCAGCATAGATTGTGTCGAATGCCAAAGACGATTTTCCCGAACCGCTAATCCCGGTGATAACAACAAGCTTGTCTCTGGGTATATTGACATCTATGTTTTTCAGGTTGTGCTGTCTGGCACCCCTGACTACTATGAAGTCTTTACTCACACTATCTCCCCCGAAAACCTCTTCATTGGATAAACTTCTTCATTGGGCAAACCGCTTGCGGAGGTCTCGTATCTTGTCACGGAGTTCTGCAGCATGCTCAAACTCCAGATCCTGGGCTGCCTTATACATCTCATCTTCCAAGGCGCGTATGAGTTTTGCAGCCTCTTTATGGGACAAGGCAGTCTCCTCCAGCTCGTAAACCGGCTCATCTTCAGCGGCCTTCAACATCTCAGTTATGTCATGAATCGCCTTTTTCACGGATTCAGGAGTAATGCCGTGTCGTTTATTATACTCCATCTGAATGCTGCGACGCCGGTAAGTTTCATCAATAGCCCTTTCCATTGATTGGGTAACGCTGTCAGCGTACATTATGACCTTACCGTTGACATTACGGGCAGCACGGCCAATAGTCTGGACAAGCGATGTTTCTGAGCGCAGGAAACCTTCTTTGTCTGCATCCAAAATAGCTACAAGTGAGACCTCAGGAAGATCCAGGCCTTCCCTGAGAAGGTTGATTCCCACCAAAACATCAAATTCGCCGAGCCTCAAGTCTCTAAGGATCTCCACCCTCTCAAGGGTTTGCACTTCCGAATGCAAGTATCTGGCCTTCACTCCGACTTCCACCAGGTAGTCGGTAAGGTCCTCCGCCATTTTCTTGGTAAGTGTAGTCACCAGGACTCTCTCAT
>DUVA01000258.1 GCA_012841305.1 Bacillota bacterium
CCATGGCTTCCCCCGAGCTATGTCATGGCCTTCTGCAATATCGCCTGCTGCATAAACATGGCGGACACTGGTTTCCATCCTATCGTCTACGAGAATCCCCGCGCCTGTCTTAATGTCTGTGCCTTTTATGCATGACAGATTGGGACTCACGCCTTTCCCAACGACCACCATGTCACAGCCTATGACATCACCTGTGGAAAGACGGACGCTTTCAACTCGCCCATCTCCCTCAATCGCCAGGGCATCACACTTTAGCCTTATATCCAAACCAGGCACTCGGAACATGTCAAGAGTTATCTCCGCATCCTCGGGAGCAGTGATTTGAGACAACAGCCTTCCGGAAGACACCACAAGCAAGACTTCCATATTGTGCGCAAGTAAGGCCTCAACAGTCTTGATACTGACAAGGCCTCCTCCTATCACCACTGCTCGCTTGGACGTGGAAGTCGCCTCCCGGATCTTCTTCCCGTCCTCCATAGTCCTTAAGTAGTACACACCCGGAAGTTCAACACCTGGGATATCCGGAACCTCGGGACTACTGCCCATTGCAAGCAACAGTGAATCATATGCCAGGCGCCGTCCGCCTTGAAGTTCAACCGCTCTTTGGACAGTGTCGATGCGTGTAGCCCCCACGCCCAACACACACCTGGCCTTATTTTTTTCGTAGAAATCTTCCTCCACGAGGAAGACATCGCGAGACTTGATTCTCGCGCCTATCCAGTAAGTCAAGAGGACTTTTGAATAATACCTCTCAACCTCAGGAGATACGATTACTGCCCCGCCATCGGGGTCTACCTCTCTTATGGCACGGAGGGCGCTGATTCCCGCAGGGCCGTTCCCCAAAATTACATACTTGCCAAAATCAGAGTCTACCGCGCCTTCTTCGAACGCCTTATCAACCAAGGGCAATTCCCCCTCCGAAGCCTATGGCTTAAGCGAAATACATCTACCCGCCGGCGACAGCCGAGAGAAAGCTAACAGTGTCATCGTCATCAAGTCTGGTTGCAGTCCCGGAGATGAACTCAATATTCCTTCCGTTCACAAGGATATTGATATCCTTACGAAGTTCCCCGGATTCCGTAAGCAACTCCTTCTTCAGCGGCAGGCCGAAGCGGGATACCAGCACACGGACAAGAGTCTCTATGTCAGGGGCTAAGTCAGCGGATATCTCCGCCTCGTCAACGCCTGTCGCTGTTTTCATGAAGAAAAAGAATCTGACGCGCACCTTACGCCTCCTCGCACACACACCTCGACTTGCATTTTCCGAGATTAAGCCTATCAAGGGTTTCAGGAGTCGGTTCTCCCTTATCTGACCAGCCTCGGAGAGCGTAGTACTCAGCCAACATCTCGTCAAGTTCCACTACCTGGCCCGCAGCAGGCCCTTCCGGCATCCCCTCTTCAACAAGCCGAGGCACAAGGTTGTCGTCGTCCTTTGTCAGCCCTTCCCTCATGTTGTAGAGTCGCTCCAGGTTCCATATGCGCTCACCTGCAAGGAGGGCTTTCTCTGTCGAAAACGGTATACCTGTCGCAGGCTCCAGCATGCTTGCCACATCAGGCGCACCCAAAGCGAACGTGGTAAACAAGCACATTCCCGAAGAGTCGACAAGGGCCGTTACATCCTGAAAAGCCTTGACCCAGAAGGCTTTGTTTTCCTTTGACAAGGGATCAAGCTTCTCAGGGACACCTAGCATCTCAGGGGAAATGGTGTAGCCTCTTACGTGACATCCTCCTCTGTTGGAAGTCGCATAGTTGAGGCCTATACCCTTGGACCCACGAGGATCATACGCCGGATATTCCTGCTTCTTCGTGCTCATGGAAAGCTCAGGATGGCCAAACTCTTCCGCAAGGCGGTATGACCCTTTTGCAAGCAGCTCACCTATTCCCTCTTTGTATGCAGTCTTCCGGACCGCCTCAATCAAGAGATCAGCGTCACCGAACCTCAGCGGAATATCAGTAGCGTCCTTCGGTATGTAACCTTTCTCATAGAGTTCCATGGCACAAGCAAGCGTTGACCCCATGGTGATAGGATCAATTCCAAGCTCGTTACAAATGTAGTTAGCCTTTGTAATCGCTTCTAAGTCATCAATATCACACGTTGCTCCAAAGGCCCAGATAACCTCATATTCAGGCCCTTCTCCTTTGCCTGCGTACTTCTCAGTAGTCACTGCAGTAGGCCTACCACAGGCAATCGGACAAGCAAAACATGCGCGTTTCCTTACCAGAAGTGTCTCTGACAGGGTCTCGCCGGATATCTTCTCAGCCCTGTCAAAAACCCCGGTCTGGAAGTTCCGTGTGGGGAACGCCCCATGCTGGTTGACTACGTTCACCAAGACAGGAGTTCCGTACGTAGGCAGGCCCTGTGATGTCACAGGGTGCTCCCTGATTTTCTTGAAAGAGGCTGCCATAGCCTCTCTAAACGCTTTCATGTCAGAGATCTTAACATCGCCGGTTCCGCGCACTACAACAGCTTTTAGGTTCTTTGAACCCATAACAGCGCCGACTCCTGAACGGCCGGCAGCTCTGCCCTTATCATTGATCACGCATGAAAACAACACCTGATTCTCGCCGGCAGGCCCTATACATGCAACTTTAGCGTCAGGATCTGTCTCAGCCACGAGGATATCAGTAGTCTCTGACGTGTCCTTGCCCCAGACATGCTTCGCACAACGGATTTCCACTTTCCCGTTATTAACCCAGACATAAACCGGCTCGTCTGCTTTGCCTTCGAAGATGAAAGCGTCAAAACCCGCATATTTGATTTCTGCAGGGAAATACCCGCCTGAATTGGAAGCCGCTATATACCCGGTAAGCGGAGACTTTGTGATAACGTTATAGCGGCCTGATGATATGGCTCCAGTCCCTGTAAGAGGCCCTGTGGCGAATATGAGTTTGTTGTCCGGGCTGAACGGATCTGTTCCAGGCTTAACCTCTTTACACAGGATCTTCGTGCCCAGGCCTCTGGCGCCTATGTACTCCTCAGCCATCTTGGGATCAAGATCTTCAACCACAACTGACTTTTTGGTCAAGTCTATCCTGGCCAGCTTTCCTATCCAACCGTACATTACACCTTCACCTCCTGCAAGGCTCGCTTCAGCTTGTCACCGACGTCTCTGCGTTTGCGTACCATTGCGCTGTCCGCATCCACATACTTAATGGCATCCCACGGACAGAACATGACGCACTCAGGCTCACCTTCGCACAGGTCGCACTTTACGACCTTGCGGTCAGCGGAACAATAAGAAATTGCTCCGAACGGGCAAGCGGCTGAGCACATTCTGCAGCCTATGCATTTGGATTCTTCAATTACTACAGCACCTGTTTCGGGGTTCTTGACTATTGCACCGGTGGGACATACGTCTTTGCAGAGAGGTTCTTCACAATGTTGGCATGTGACAGGGAAGAAGAAGTTGTCTTCGAGGAAAGTTGCTACTGTGATTCTTGCCTTAACTGGATTGATTACCCCACAATGCTTTGCTGAACAAACCAGTTCACAAATACGACATGCGGTACACTTCTCATGCTCTACGAGCAAGAGTTTTTCCAAGGCACCATCCCTCCTCAAATTTTCAGTTTTTGCCTGCAAAATATTTTATTCTCCAAAAGCCTGCAAAAATCCTCCTCGTCAAACCCGCCCCCCCACAACCAAATTAGACATTTCCCGGCCCGGTCTTTACTCTGTCAGTCGCGGCCTGCGATATCGTTTTTAGGTAAAAATTGCCCCTGGGTCGATTGTCAAACCCAGGGGCAAAGCTCAGTCTCTTTATATGTCTTGCAAACGTGGATCTGCTTCATTCACCACGGCCGTGCCTCAGGAAGCCAAAGGGCGTACCCGCAGGACTTATCACCGCCCCGAGTCATCACCGTCCAGGTTTATCAGCGTCAACGCCTACCGGCATCCAACATAGGGATCTTAATATTCTGCTTCCTGGCAGTCTCTATAGCCTTGTCATACCCTGCATCAGCATGACGCATCACTCCGGAACCGGGATCCGTAGTGAGCACCCTCTCCAGCCTGAAGTCTGCCTCATCACTACCGTCCGCAACTACCACCATTCCTGCATGGATTGAGTAGCCTATCCCTACGCCCCCGCCGTGATGGACAGAGACCCAGGAAGCCCCTGACACTGCATTCAAAAGTGCATTCAAGATAGGCCAGTCAGCTATAGCATCGCTCCCGTCTTTCATCCCTTCCGTCTCCCGGTTCGGAGACGCAACTGAGCCTGTGTCAAGGTGATCGCGTCCGATTACTATGGGAGCTGATATCTCGCCGCGCCTCACCAGCTCATTAATGGCCTTTCCGAACCTTGCCCGCTCACCATACCCCAACCAGCATATTCTTGCCGGTAAACCCTGAAACTGCACCTTGTCGCGGGCATATTCAATCCACTGAGCCAGGTGCCTGTTTTCGGGAAACTCCCTTAACACAACCTCATCGGTCTTGTAGATGTCAGCAGAATCCCCGGAAAGCGCCACCCACCTGAAAGGCCCTTTGCCTTCACAGAAGAGGGGACGAATGTAAGCAGGCACAAATCCGGGATAGGAAAATGCTTCTTTGACCCCTGCGTTGTAAGCTTGCTGTCTTATGTTGTTACCATAATCGAACGCTACAGCTCCCCGACGTTTCATGGCAAGGATCGCTTCAACTTGGACTGCCATGGATTTCATGGCTCGTTCTATATATTGCTGGGGATCACTTTTTCGCAAGGCCTCAGCCTCAGCCAGAGAAAGTCCCATAGGGACATAACCACTTAAAGGATCATGGGCTGAAGTCTGGTCTGTAACCACGTCAGGAATCACCCCGCGCTTCACAAACTCAGGATGGGTCACGGCTGCATTGCCAAGCAAAGCTATGGACAGGGGTTGCTTCGCATCTTGTGCTTCCCTGGCAAGCTGTATAGCCTCATCAATACTCGTTGTCATCATATTACAATACCCGGTCTCCAGCCTTCGCCTTATACGCTCCTCATTCACCTCGACTGCAATGACAACCCCATCATTCATGGTAACAGCCAGAGGCTGAGCTCCCCCCATCCCGCCCAGGCCTGCAGTAAGAGTCAGCTTCCCGGCAAGACTGCCTCCGTAGTGCTGTCTTGCAGCCTCAGCGAAGGTCTCATACGTCCCTTGTAAGATGCCCTGGGTGCCAATGTAGATCCAGCTCCCTGCCGTCATCTGTCCGTACATGGTAAGGCCCATCTCCTCCAGTTCCCAAAAGGTCTCCCATGTAGCCCACTTAGGGACGAGCATTGAGTTGGATATCAACACCCTTGGGGCAAGTTCGTGAGTACGAAACACGCCTACTGGTTTCCCTGACTGCACCAAAAGAGTTTCATCATTCTCCAGTTCTTTAAGGCTCCTGACTATCGCCTGAAAGGAATCCCAGTTCCGTGCTGCCTTACCCCTACCGCCATACACAACAAGCTCACGAGGATTCTCCGCTACATCAGGATCCAGGTTATTCATAAGCATCCGCATGGCAGCTTCCTGCTGCCACCCTTTGCATGACATTACAGAACCCCTTGGAGCCTTCACTACCTGCGACACATCCTTCGCCCCCTGCATATTAAATTAAAACGGGCAAGGTTTCTGTCTGCGTCAAAATCCTTGCCCGTTCTTGAACCGCAACAACTATTATGCTCCGCCGGGACTTTGTGCAAGCTTCGGCGGTCTTGAGGAGACCCTGGCTTTGCCTGGGCCGACTTGTTCTCCTGCGCCTGCTCCTTCATCTATGGAGATTGCAGCTGCAACATCGGCTGCTGCCTTCTCCGCATCTTCAGCAACCACGTCAACCCTGTCTGAGAGCACTTCGTCGATCTCCTCTCGGTCCAGTGTCTCTCTTTCTTTCAAGGCATCAGCAAGTCTTGTCAGTTTGTCCCGATTACTTATCAAAAGACTCTTTGCCCTCTCATAGGCTTCGTCCACAATCCTGCGCACCTCACGGTCAATTAGAGCGGCTACCTCTTCGCTGTAGTCTCTGTCATGACCCAGGTCGCGTCCGAGGAATACAGTCTCCTCGCGACGGCTTCCAAGGGACAGAGGACCTAATTCCTCGCTCATACCATACTCAGTGACCATTTTGCGGACTACCTTTGTAATCCTGCTCAAGTCGTTTTCCGCGCCGGTGGATATCTCATTGAAAGTGATTTCTTCAGCCACTCGGCCTCCTAGGGTCACCACTACGCTGTCAAGGATTTCAGACTTGGTCCTGAAAAACCTATCCTCTTCCGGAAGCATCAACGTGTACCCGCCCATTCTCCCTCGAGGAATTATCGATACTTTTTGGACAGGGTCCACATTTGGCAGCAGTTTTCCGATTAGAGCATGACCTGCCTCATGGAATGCCACTAAGTCTTTCTCTCTGTCACTCATAACCCTGCTCTTCTTCTGAGGGCCTGCTATGACCCGGTCGATAGCCTCATCACAGTCATCCATCGAAATCTTCTTGCTCCCGCGTCTTGCTGCCAGAATTGCAGCCTCGTTAAGGACGTTTTCCAGGTCAGCCCCGGTAAACCCCGGAGTCCTCTGGGCTATGACCATAAGGTCCACATCTTGCGATAGAGGCTTATTCCTTGCATGGACCTTCAAAATCGCCTCTCTGCCCTTAATATCCGGCATATCCACTACTACTTGCCGGTCAAAACGTCCCGGCCTAAGCAGCGCGGGATCAAGCACGTCAGGCCTGTTTGTTGCAGCCAGGAGTATTATGCCGGTATTCGACTCAAACCCGTCCATCTCCACCAGGAGCTGGTTTAACGTCTGCTCCCTCTCGTCATGTCCTCCGCCAAGGCCTGCCCCACGCTGTCTCCCGACAGCATCGATTTCGTCAATAAATACGATACACGGAGCGTTTTTCTTGGCTTGCTCAAAAAGGTCTCGCACCCTGGAGGCACCTACACCCACAAACATCTCTACGAAGTCTGAGCCGCTTATGATAAAGAACGGGACCCCTGCCTCACCTGCAACAGCCCGTCCAAGAAGGGTCTTACCCGTTCCCGGAGGCCCAACCAAGAGGACTCCCTTGGGTATCTGAGCCCCAAGCTCCACAAACTTCCTGGGATGCTTGAGAAATTCCACAATTTCGGCAAGCTCCTCCTTAGCTTCGTCAACCCCGGCTACATCAGCAAACGTAGTTTTTCCGCGCTCCTCTATGTGCAGCCTTGCCCTGCTCTTTCCAAAAGAAAGAGCCCTATTGCCGCCGCCCTGCATCTGATTAAGAAGAAAGAACCATAATCCCACAAAGAACAGCATGGAAATAACCTGAGGCAGTATCGTATACCACCACGGCGGCGCGGGTTTTGGTTCAGCCACTACCTCAATTCCTGCAAGCATACTTGCTCTATCCTTTAGTTTATCAGTGACAAGGGATATATCCGGCACATAGGTTTCGAAATCTTCACCGCTCTTCAAGCGTCCCTGGACCTTGTCGTCACCGATTATATAAAGCTCTGTAATATTGCCGGAATCAAGGTTATCCATGAATGTACTCAGGCTGATCTTTTTTGGCGTCGCTTTCTGACCGTAGAAAGTGCTGGCGATGGATACGGTCATAAGGCCAAGCAAAAGCCATAGCCCGAGCGTTCTTAATACCTTGTTCAATTGATCTCCTCCCATTAGTCACCACCTGGCATTCGGTCGCATTGGTATCTAAATCTTGAAACCTCTCTAAAGAGAGAATTAGGCAATAATTTGCATGCACATTATAACACACGGTATTATTGATCACAACTCGGATACCTGCACGTAGCCCTAAGGTGAAGGACCTTTTCGGTAGCCGGCGAAAGCTTGGCAAAATCGCTTACGCATAGCCCAACTACCCAAAGAATCTCTGTTCCCCATGTAATAACGGGAATATTGTCCCGTATGTTCCTGGATATCTTCTTGTCTATGAAAACATCCTTGAGCTTCTTGCGCCCCTTCATGCCGAGAGGAGATAATCTATCACCGGGCCTCCTGTTCCTCACAGTGATATTCTCACCAATAAGGCCCAGATCGAAATACGCTTCATCGTCATCAGTTGAGGATATCGCATTCAACAGGCCCGGCTTATGTTCAATATCAAATATGTCGGCTTCTATCGTGATACAAGCCTCGGGGATATCAGTTCTGCCGGGAACTTGCAGCCTATACTCAAAAAGCCGGTTTTCCTTCGGCAGGCTTGCTTGAGATTGGACGCCTTCCGCCCATTCTATGATGATTTGCTCATAGTCGCGCCTCGCCTGAAGTCCGCCTGGCAATGAAATGCGAGACCCGGTTTTTCCTGTTCCCGCAAGTTCCAACACTTTCTCTACATGTATGAACTGAAAGTCGTCGAGTTCACCGGCCAGACTGCATACAGCCTGTCTGACAATCCTCCTCTGAATCGCTATATGCTGCCGACCTAAACCGGGTATACTGATGACTACCTTGTGAGGCAGAGTGACTTCCGCTATTTGTCCCAGTTTCTTGCGGACTTTGCGTGAAATGTAATCATCGTCATCCTCTGCCAGCTCTGCAGTGGTGCTTAGTGTCCGGACCACCCTGGGATTGTAGTCTTGCTCAAGCAAAGGAATGAGCTCATGTCTGATCCTGTTCCTAAGATAGACAGGACTTTCATTCGATGCATCTATATAGTACACAAGCTGTGCTTCATGACAATACGAGCGAATCTCAAGAGGGGTCAAGTCAATCAGAGGGCGGATTACGGTGATATCACCGGTTGAATCAAGAGGCCTTACCGCAGGTATTCCGCCAAGCCCGCTCAGCCCTGTCCCGCGGATAAGCCTAAGAAGAACAGTCTCTGCCTGATCTCCGGCGTGATGCCCCAACGCCACTTTGGAAGCGCCTTCGTCCACGGCAGTGCGACGGTAGAAGTCATAGCGCACATCACGCGCTGCAAGTTCTATAGACACTCTCGCTTTTTCGGCATACTCTCTTACGTCTACTGCCTCGACGGTACATCGGATGCCTAGTTTATCGGCGAGGCCTTCCACATATTCCGCCTCTTCATCAGCGGCTTCGCCTCGAAGCATATGGTTTAGGTGAGCCACGTGAAGTGATACGCCAAATTCGTCTCTGAGTACATACAAAGCATGCAAAAGAGATACTGAATCAGGCCCCCCGGAGACACCTACCACGACTTTGTCTCCCGGAGCCAGCATGTCATAGCGTGTGATAGTCAAACTTACATTACGGATGAACCGGCCTTTTTCCGAATTCACGCTTCTATCCCACTCATTAGAAACGCCGGATGGGCAATCGCCACAGGTCTTCACCACTTCTTGCCGGGGAGACTCCGCCTGATAGAAAAGCCTGCATGAGATAGGAGTGCCTGCATGAGACAGGAAAGCCCACATCAAAGGTGAAGTCCGTACCGGATGGAGGCACCCCTATCGAACGGGCGTGTTCATAGACAATCGAATCGGAAAGCCCTACTATATGAGGAAGCCCCCGGTAGATCTTGACAATATTATAGCATAGGATTGAATCTAAGTATGAGTTCATTATTCTGTCAAGGTAACCCGCTTGGGGCGCCGTCCCCTTAGTGCAACACCGGCCTCAGAAAACGTACATACCTTGCGGGGCCACCCTGCACGGTACGTACACTTTTTTGAACCGGCGATTACTCATGGTGGAGACCGTTGAACTTCTCCAGTAACCACCAGTTTCGCCGAAGGCGTCGGCCAGTTTCTGCGATTCGGGCGGGCTGTGTTAACATAATATGGGAGAGAACAACAGTCTCATGGTGATCTACTTATATAGATAGACTCAGATTTCTTGGTCGGGACGAAGTATCGTCTGAAGAAGACTCCTCCGGATTCCGTCTGCGAGACCTCCTCTTGTAGGTTCGAACCACAAGAACTGTCATATCATCAGAAGTCAGTCCCCCTGAGTACTGCAGCGCGCGGTTAAGAATCAACCGGGCTATTTCATCGGGACGCTCTGTGGTAACAGTCGAAATTAACCTCTCAACCCAGTCGTCAGGGGCATGTACAGGGGCAGCCGACCCACGAAGGCCTGCTGTGGAGTTTAGAACCCCATCGCTGACCATGACCACAAGGTCGCCGTCACCCAGCTTTTGACGGGTCTTTTGGATTTCTATCGCGTCAAATATCCCTGCAGGAAGAGACGGGGATTCGACAGCCTTCACCGTTCGTCCCCGTTTGATGAAGCTTGGGGGTGAACCTGCCTTGATGAACTGGACTTCACCGGTGACCATATCCATAGTGGCTACATCCAGGGTAGCAAAGGTCTCTCCGGGTGATCTGAGTAGAAGGATAAGATTTGCGGTCTTTACTGCAAACTCATCATCAAAGCCTGCTTCGAGGAGCCTTTCCAGCATGCTTACTGCAGTAGAGCTTTCTATCGCGGCGCCTTTTCCCGTTCCCATACCGTCACTGACGATAAACACTCCTCGCCCGTCAGCCAGCTCCAGCATAGAATGGGCATCCCCCGAAATGTCCGCCCCATGTTTAGCTGATACTGCAACTCCTCCGGCAATGCCGTATACTCTTGCCTGAGAAAACATTACCTCACATGTAGGTTGCCCTGCTCTGTTCCCGCACCTTGCCTTAGAGACCTCGAGGTCACGATTGAGAATTCGGGAAATCAATGGCCCTACCGCATTTCTACATTCCCGCTCCCCGCAGCATGCTGCCTTTTTGACAGTGACGTCAAGCCTTCCTCTCCTACGAGCCACAACACTGACTTCTGTGATTCCAAGTCCGAGACGGGAAAGCTCGCGCATGATCCTCTGTTCTGCACTGGTCTCCAGTTCGACGCAGGCCCAGACATCTTCGCCCAGGCCGTCCAGGATTTCGGCGATCCCTTGCAACTGGCCGGAAAACATGTATCGTCCCTCAGCAAGCCGTCTGGCATATGCCAGATTTTGCCTGTAAGAACCTGTGGATCCGTTTACGGCAGCCACGAGCCCGGGAACATTAAGACATTTCCAACTGAGCTGGTCTTTGACTTCAGCCACTTCTACCCGGGATTTTAACTCGGCGAGAGCTACGAGATTCAGCACATCTCGGAAAGTCCTATGGAAAGCGTCGCCCCAACAGAAAAGGTAGGCCCTGCACTTGCTGCATACAGATGAGGAAATCTCATGTAGCATGTGGGCGACATCCGCTCGTTCAGCCAATTCCGGATCGTAAGGGACTTGCTTCAACATGGATGAAAGCTCGTCAAATACTTTTGAGAAGTCCACCAGCTTCTGGGACAGAAGTTCCTGGACTCTCCTGGCATGTGCCTCCCCGCCTCCCCCCGTCTTTCTGTGAAGAAGGGGTAGCAATTTGGCTACTCTTTGCAAGCCTTTTCGAGGGATGAGGAGGAACAGTAAACCTGACAGGCCTAGCTCTGCGGCAAAGAGCAACACATTTCTCCTGCCCGATACCTGGAACACAAGCAGTCCGGCCCCTGCGGTGAACCCAATGGCAGAGGCAAGCTTGCCATAACTGCGCATGCTGCCTGCCAGTAGCCCACCGAGAGCATATGCGCCCACAATAGGCGCTAATCCCTGGCCTGACACTGCACATGCCAACCCAGTCAAAGCTCCTGCTGCAGCGCCAAAGGGCGCGCCGCCCGAGTGGGCTATAACGGTTGTAGCAATGCCGGCAGCTACCGGGCCTAACGGCACGCCCTTGAGCTCTATACCTGCGAGCCCCATGGTTACTCCTGCACACAGCAGTCCAAAGGAAGCTACTTGTTCAGGCCCCAGAGTTCCCCACTGAGGCAAGGCTGAAAATCCCCGGCCGACTCCACCCCAGCTGAAGATTGCAGCAGCAAGCCCACCTATGACGGCTTCCAGCGCTACTATCGCTATAGAAGGTTGGGATACGCCAAGGATCATTTCCAGGACTTGAGGGATGAGAAAGCCGAATACCATTATGCTTACAGGCAATAAGAAGGGCCTGGCTTCCACGCGACGGGAAAATACGCGTGCGAAGATTACAACGAGAACCAGGGGAGCAACTGCCCATATCGAGTCAGGGCCCAGAGTTAGCCCGTTTGTTCCCAGGAGGACACCAAACGTCGTCAGAGGCGCGAAGGGACCGCGACACGCTGCCAGTACCCCAAGGTAGGCTATGCCGAAGGGAGCGCCTGCGCCAAAAACCTGTGCCCTGCCTAAGAGAATTCCTATCAAAGCGCAAAACACCGCTCCCGGTGAAAGCGCATGCATCCAGAAATCTCGAACCCGGTTAGCTCCCTCCGGGTCAACTTTGTTCCTATCAAATCCGTCCCCGTCAATTCCATTCCTGTCAAATCTATTCTGGTTACTGCTGCCTTCAGTGCGCCTACCCCTAACTCCTGTCGAAGATATCCGAACCCTCTTATCATGGCCGAGAGAAACAGCATGTCCGGAACCACGAGAGGTTACACGCGTCGCCTCTCTATCCATCGCCGGTTCCTCCTTTACTTGCCCGCGGTAGGTTGTCCCATGATTCACTGGCTGTTGCGATACTACCATAGACGTATGGGGAGAACCTGACGGAAATTGTACTCGTCACAATGGAATCTTGCGACACCCGGTTCGCGGAATCTCCAAAAGTCAGCCTCCTCTTCCAAAGAGCGCCCACGAACACCCACTTGCATCTTAATGCCTGGCTACGCTGGGCATTACCGGCTTCATGCCTAGGACTAATCCGGAGCGAAACTCCTGAAAACAAGCTGTGTGGTGACCTGACGCGACAATAGAAGATCATGACAGAGGTGCTCGATTTTCGAGCATGTTTTGCGAAATAGTTGCCCGAGGACCGAAATGAGCCAGCAAAAACCTCAAAACGTGTTCGAAAACCGGACACCTGTGTCGCAGACCGTGATCGAAAATCGAACACGGACACCATAATTATCAGAAAAACCTCAGAAGGTGATAGAAATTCGGACACGCTCCCCGGACCGGCGAATGTGGCTTCCTGACGCTTACGGTTTGTCCATGCTGAGGCAAAGGGTATCCATTTGCAGGAGGGGTGTCCATTTGCAGGAGGGGTATCCATTTGAAAGAGTATCAGCCTGGACATGATAGTTAAATCCATAAGGAATCAAGCTGGGAATCAAGCTCTTACTATGGACGCAAGTAAAGCGTGCGGTGTATACTAGTAAAATATAGGCGTCAAATGGCCCCCACCTACATATTAGCCCACCTGCATATTAAGGAGTATGAATGTCGGGTAGTATCTAGCCGGGGTTGAGAGTTAAGGGAGAGGTTGTCACATGCCTAACGTGTTCGCGTTTCTATCATACATATTCATAATGACTCTTACCCCTGGCCCAAACAACATGGTATGCCTGGTAAATGGCAGTAGGTTTGGTTTCAGGCAGACGTTTCACTTCATTGCGGGGCTTTCCATCGGAGTGATTGTGATAATGCTCGGGTGCAGCTACTTGAATCTTTCTCTGTCCAGATTCATCCCAAGTTTCAGGCCGATAGCTGAAGCCTTAGGCGGATTGTACATGCTATATCTGGCAGTGCGCATCTTAAGAAGTGAGGAAGCCACAGCCAATACAAACACCCATAGCGCGACTTTCGCTATGGGCATCGGCATGCAGTTTGTCAATGTCAAGCTGCTACTTTATGCCTTGACGGTTACTGCCAATTTCGTTACCCCGTACTATGAGTCGTTCATAGCCGTATTTCTCATCTGTGTCTTCCTGGGCTGCTGTTCCGTTATGGCAGCTTCCTGTTGGGCTCTGTTCGGAACTGCGATTCAACGCTTCTTCGGACAGTACAGAAAGCCATTGAACATGGGTATGGCATTGCTTCTCCTTTACGCAGCGCTCTCCATATCAGGTATGTTGCCTCGCATCGAACTTCTGCTTAAGTAAGACTTCAGGTAATCCACAGCGCATATAAGCGCTCTGTCTATGCAACCTGCAATATCGTCAACAGTAGGACTGACGCTGATATCCGCAGGCACACCCTGCCCTTCGATAAGAGAACCGTCAGCGCGGTACTCCCGCCACCTGGAAACCTGAAACTTGAACCCGCTGACCTCGAGTCGAATAGGATTGCCGCTGGATCCTGCGGTAGTATGACCTATAGTAGTGGCCCGCCCGGAGTCGTGCATACCTGCAACGAAATGCTCAGCACTGCTGATGACGAACTCGTCGATGAGTAGGACGACAGGCCCGCTGTACTGCCACTCCCCTCTCGGACTGACAGCACGCCCTATGCGCGGCGCAAACCAGGGCTTACCCAGCGTGACCATGCGCATTTGGAAGCCGGGGAAGGCCACGGAAGATGTGAAGAACCGTCCTGCACACCTCTGCGCTACTCTGTCGTCGCCTCCGCCGTTTCCTCTCATGTCGATAATCAGCGCTTTCATCTCTCTTAGTTGCTCCAAAGCTGCGTCGAATGCTTTCACTAAATCATCACCGGACTTCAATCCCAGGCGGGACGCGGAAAATGACGGCAACGTCAACAGCCCGATATCCCCGTCCAAGACCGCAGCGGTTATTGCCATAGGCTCAGCTACGAAAGGCTCGCGGAGGAGCCGCAGGCTAAAAACCTTACCGTCCCGACTCTCCAGTTCAACCTTAACCTGCTCATCAAGATCCCCTTCCAGCACCGCAGCTACTGCCACGCTCCGTCTGTGCCAAGGCGTTGACGAATGAACCCGCGGAACAAGACGGTTTATGCGCTCCTTTGAAGGCTCGCCGTCCACTGAGAGTATTGTGAGACCGGGCACGATCCCTTGTGCCTCGGCATCTGAACCGAATGCGACTTTCGCTACAATAGGCTTACCTTCTGTTTCAGCAATATGTATACGGGGCCTTCCTCTGGCTGAGGACACCTGCCTTGGGTAGTCACACATATAAGAGTGGCCGTCGTCAAGCTCACGCACCAATGCGCTCATGCTGACAAAGAATTCGTAGTCGCTCTCGACCCCTGCAACCTGATGCAAATAGCACTGCCTAACTGACTCCCAATCGATACCTTTGTCATCAAAGTAGCTGTACCAGAGGCCTATCTTTTCCCAGATCTCCTCGCAGATCCTGTGCCGTTCTTCCGGCGAATATGTAAGCTCAGTAAGCTCTGTTACCGCCTCTCCCCCGGGCACAACTGACAAGAACCCGGCAACTGTCAAAAGCCCCACAATAAGAATGAACGAAACCAAATTTCTCCGCCTCATTGCTCTCACTCCCCAGGGGTAGGCATCCTTGTCATTTGGCCTCATTAAGCCGATTGGCACTGAACCGGGGACGGATGGTTACTCACATCTCACGCTTACTCATATCTCAACGCTTCGATAGGATCCAGGTTCGCTGCCTTATATGCAGGATAGACTCCAAATGCCACTCCTGAAAAAGAAGCGGAGATAACTGCAACAGCAATGGAAAACAATGACACATAGGTAGGCCATTTGGCTATCTTCGCGATTAGAGCAGCCCCTGCCCATCCAAGGACGATTCCCATGGCTCCACCGACCAAGCAAAGGGATATCGCTTCAAACAGGAACTGTCTCAGGATATCAGCTTTCTTGGCGCCGACAGCTTTTCTTATCCCTACCTCTCGGGTGCGTTCAGTAACTGACACCAACATGATGTTCATAACGCCTATCCCACCTACAAGCAAGGAAATGCCGCCTATGCCTCCGAGAATCACAGTGAATATCCGCGCGATAGTCTCTGTGGTCTCCAAAATGGAAGCGCTGCTTACGACATTGAAAGAAGCATCTTTACCATGGCGCTGGGCTAGGACTTTCTCGATCTGATCCATAGCGTCTCTCACTTGTTTCATGTCACGGGCTTCGCAAGATATGAAGGCCACTTCGTCACTGCCTGTCATTCGCTTGGAGTGAGTAATCGGCAGATAGGCGGACATGTCAGAAGGATTCTCCCCAAAAATGGTCCTGCCTTGCTCCTTCATAACTCCCACTACAGCAAAACTCTGCCCGTTTATCTTCACTTTTGTGCCTATGGCACTCTCTTCGCCAAAAAGCTTATTTGCCAGACTCCCGCCGAGAATCGCCACCTGACGCTGTGCTCTGATATCGAGTTCTTGGAGGAACCTACCTTCCTTCAGGCCTGCCCCATGCGTCGTAGAAAGCCCTTCATCTGTAAAAGTAGCACTTATGTTGTACCGGTCTTTGCCGTATTTCACTGTCACCAGTCCCATTCGTGACACACTGACACTACCCACCGCAGGACACCCTTTGCGTATAGCTTGTGCATCCTCGTACGTCAATGACTTCCTCCGTGCTCCTGACATGGCCTCTCTGGCATAATCCGGCTGTACGAAAATCAGGTTGGAGCCAAGCCCAGCCAGTTCCATACTAACCAGCCTTCTCCCGCCTTCTCCTATAGACATCATGGCGATCACCGACGCAATCCCGATAACTATCCCAAGAAGGGTAAGGGCTGACCGCATTTTATTCGTCTTCAAGCTGGATAGCGCAAGCTTCATACATTCGTAGAAGGTCATTTGACTTCCCCATCCCCCTCTTCTTCTCTCGCCGTCATCCTGCCGACGTCGGATCCCTTTCCTTCCCTGACAATCAGTCCGTCCCTTATTTCCACAAATCGCCCTGTCATAGCCGCTATTTCCGGGTTGTGAGTAACAACTATTATGGTTATCCCTTGTTCATGAAGCTCCTTTAGTATCCTGATAATCTCAAGGCCGGACTTGGTGTCCAGGTTCCCTGTAGGTTCATCCGCGAGTATTATGGAAGGCTCTGTTACCAGCGCCCTGGCAATTGCCACTCTCTGCGCCTGGCCACCGGAAAGCTCATTCGGCCTGTGATGTGCGCGCTCAGCCAGTCCTACCTTCTCCAGGGCAGCCAAGGCCCGCTCTCTACGGGTAGAAGATTGAACACCGGAGTACACAAGAGGAAGTTCAACGTTTTCTAAGGATGTGGCTCGAGGCAAGAGATTGAAGGTTTGGAACACGAACCCGATTTTCTTATTGCGGACTTCGGCAAGTTCGTCATCGGACAGCTTGCTTACCACTTTCCCGTCGAGAGAGTAACTGCCGCTTGTAGGCCTGTCGAGGCACCCAAGAATATTCATAAGCGTGGACTTGCCGGACCCTGAAGGTCCTATGATAGCCACTGACTCACCGCGCTCCACCCTGAGGGACACTCCTCTTAGTGCTGCTACCTGGACTACGCCGGTATCATAAACCTTCTCTACGTCCTTTGCGTCAATCATGTAGTGTCACCTTACTTCACCTTACCCAGCCGCACTTGCTTGCCATCACCAAGCTGTTTAAGGGCGTCGTAGTCACCAATTACCACACAGTCGCCGGCTTCGATCCCTTCGAGAATCTCCACGCCTATCGCATCTGTAAGCCCGGTAACCACCTGAGCCGCGCGAGCTTTGGAATCTGCCTCGTCAACCACAAAAACCGCCTCTTGGCCGTCTCGTTGGACAATGGCTTGTATCGGCACAACCAAAGCATTCTCATTGGAGTATGTAGCAATCTCTACATCCGCGCTCATCCCGGCACGGAGGTCCTCTCCCGGATCCTCGATGTCTATTAGGACGTGAAACCCAGGTGTGATACTGTCGTAAACTGCCTGAGGAGCAATCTCTGAAACTACGCCGAAGAATTCCTCATCCAAAATGGCGTCTGTGGAGAACGTCGCGCGTTGCCCCACTTTTACTCTGGCGATATCCGTCTCATCCACTTTGGCTCTCACCCTCATGCCTCCGGCTGTGGCGATAACGGCAAGGGGCATACCCTCTGTCACCACAGCACCTTCCCTCACCGAAACAGCGGTGACCACGCCGTTTTCATGTGAAGTCACCGTAGTCTTGGCAAGAGCCGCTTCAACCAACCGAAGGCCTGCATTTGTCTGAGCAAGCCGGGCTTTTACCGCTTCCCTGCTCTTCTCCTTTGAAACCTCTTGCTCCTTGGCAAGAGCTAATGCTATCTCTGCCTCGCTTACCTGGGCCTCAGCAAGCTCCACTTGCTCTTTCGCAGGCTGCTCACAAAGGACCTCATACTGCTTCTTTGACGCCTGGTATTGAGCCTTTGCACTTTCAACCCTTGCCCTTGCATCTTCCAAAGCAGCCTTTGATACAGCCCCCTCCTCATAGAGAGCTTCCATTGCCTCAAGTTGACGCGTCCCGTCCCTTACCGCGATGTCTGCTTGAGCAACCTGGGCTTCAGCCTGGGCAACCTGGGCTTCAGACGGGCCTTTCAGAAGCTCCTGAAGTCTTACCTTTGCCGCCTGTAGCTGGGTCTCAGCCTGTCGAACAGCGAAGGTTTTGCCGGATTCTCCTGCAACCTGCGACTGAAGCTGCATAAGCTCTGCTTCGGCTGCTGCTACTTGAGCCTTAGCTTGCTGTAACTGCGCTTCGAGGTCTTGCTTCTCAAACTTCACCAGCTGCTGGCCGATTCTTACGGTGTCTCCTTCCCGGACATAGATCTCTCGTACCTTTCCCGTAACCCCTGCCCTGACCTCTACTGTCCTGGCAGGCTCAATTGCTCCCTGAGCGGACACAGTGACAGTGAAAGGCCCAGGCGCAATCTTGACACTGTCCACCGCGATGACAGTCTTGTCTTCACCCAGCCTCTTTCCTGCGACAATAGTCGCTATACATATGAGAACGAGCCCGACTATTACTATGGTAACCCTTCGTCCCGCCAATTCAGGTAACCCCTTTCGCTTGCCATATCCTGTATTGCTTATTCTAATACTTTTCCCAGACTCTGTCCTATTCTACCTACATTTAAGTCTATCTTTTTCTTTTCGCCCATTGTCCCGTTATTCCCTGCCCGGCATCGGTCCGGTGACAGCCTTTCTCCCTCTCAATATCCGGCGCCTACGCCGGACGGGGGACTTAAGTTATGCCTCTCTTCAAAGGAAAAGCTTGGTTTATGATGAATATATGGAATAATCTCTGTAACCGTAGAAAAGGAGTTGACCCTTATCATGTCCCATCCTGATTCTCCACTGAACAAGAGTCTCCTTGCCCGTGCAGTAGGCGTGCTTGCAGACCCCGGACCCACCTTTGAGGAGATTGTCAAAAGCCCGGATTATGTAGTGCCCGTCATATTCATTATCCTTGCAGGATTGCTAGGCTTAGTTTCTGTGGCTCATACTCTCAAGACTATGCCTGAATTAGTTCCCTCCGGCGTACCCATGCCAGCCAAGTCAGTTACAATAGGGATCACCTTGATTACCTTTGTCGTGGGACAGTTCATTGTGTGGCCGTTGCGTGCGTTGATATTCTCAGGAATAGGAGCGATGATCGGCTCAAGAGTGGATTTTCGAAAAAGCCTGGCTGTATCAGGTTATTTAAATGTGACTCTGGTAATATCCGGGATAATAACTGCCATAGTCATTGCCGCTACCGGACACCCTATCGTCCTCGGACTGGGAATGACTCTGTCGCCTCAGCAGTTGACTACCGCGTGGGGAGTTGTCCTGTCGAACATAAATGTGTTCAGCCTTATTTACATTGCCCTGAGCTCCGTTGCACTCGCGAAATTGTGGGATGTGAAACTGTCTAAAGCAGCTCTAATTACGATAATAATGTGGATTCTTGTAATAGCTGTGTCAGCCGGAAGCGCACATTTAGGCTCCAAACTGACACAGTTTCAAGTAAACGTAGGCGTCGGCCCGCACTAACCTAACCTTATTCAGCCTGGTCAACCGATAACCAAAGGAACGTGCCGGAATTCTGTGACGTCTACCAAGCCTCGATTGGTGATGCGAAGTTCAGGGATAACAGGCAAAGACAGGAGAGCCATAGTCATGAACGGGGACGCCAACTGGCACCCCAGGGCCTTCCATGCCTGTGCCAGCCGGTCTACATTTGATTGGACCTCTTCCACCGGCTCATCTGACATGAGTCCTGCAATAGGCAGAGGGAGGATAGCTAACACCTTGCCGTCTTTCACGACGACCATCCCACCGCCGGCCTCAGCCAAGGTATTGGCTGCAACAACCATGTCTCCGTCATCCATACCGACAACAAGCAGGTTGTGGCTGTCATGGGCAACAGTTGAGGCTACCGCTCCTGATTGAAGCCCAAATCCCTTAACAAAACCGAGGGCCATCGTTCCTGTGGCCTTGTGCCTCTCTATTACAGCGACCTTCGCCAAATCCTCATCACGTGACGCATGAATTTCCCCATTTCCGTCCGGTGTCAGTTCTGCCTCGATATGCTTTGTCACAGCCTGGCCTTCTGTAACCTGTATGACTCTGATGCGGACATTCTTGCCTGAGACACCGGCCTTGACACTGAAATCATCGCGGATCACGGGGCGTGCCAGACATACTGACCCTGTGGCATACTCAGGATAAGTCTGCCTTGGGAACTCCACAAGCATGCGTCCGTTTTCTGCAACAATCTCCCCGTCTGCCATGACCTTCTCCGGACGCGGATCGGCAAGATCCCTGATAAACAGGATATCAGCAAACTTCCCAGGGGTAATGCTTCCAAGGTCACAACTCATCCCAAAACACTCTGCAGCATTAATAGTTGCCATCTGAATAGCGACCACAGGAGGCGTCCCTTCTTCAATTGCCCGCCTCACTACATGGTTCACATGGCCAAGAGTCAACAAAGTATCAGGGTGCACATCATCTGTGACAAGGACTATACGCCTTGGATCAACACCTGTCTCTGTATAGCTCTTAACCGTAGCCTTGATGTCACGCCACCCTGACCCCTCTCTGAGTTTCGCGTACATCCCAAGGCGTAGCTTAGCCAAGCTTTCCTGCCATGTGACAGACTCATGATCTGAGATAATACCACACGATGCATAAGCGGAAAGGTTGGGGCCGAGATCAGGGGAAGCGTAATGGCCGGTGACAACCTTGCCTGCCTTCAAAGTCTCAGTTATCTTACTCATGACATCTTCATCCCGCGCCAGGACACCGGGGAAGTTCATCATCTCTCCGAGGCCTACTACTTCGTCCCAGGCCATCGCGCACCTAACATCAGAAGGAGTAATCTTGGCGCCTGCATCCTCCAACCCCGGAGCCGCAGGGACGCATGACGGCATTGTGGCGTAGACCTTGAGGGGGAGATTCCTACCCTCTTCTATCATCAACCGTATCCCGTCCATACCGAGGACATTTGCAATCTCATGGGGATCCATGAAAACAGCGGTAGTTCCACATGGCAGAACCGCCCTGGCGAATTGGCTGACTGTAACCATACTGCTTTCTATATGAAGATGTCCGTCAAGAAATCCTGGGACTAAATAGAACCCTTCTGCATCAATGACTTTCGTATCTTTGCCTATACACAAAGAAACATCCCCGACAAGTGCAATTCTCCCGAGACGCACGGCAACATCCATGCCGTCCAGGATCTCGCCGGTTATGACGTTCACCAATCGTCCGGTGCGAATAACGACATCAGCAGGAACCTTGCCTGTAGCACAAGCCACCAGTTCCCGGCCTACTTCGTAAAGAGGTTGTCTTGTTGCCTGTCCTGACATACGGTTTCCTCCTCCTCGGCTGCGCGCCGTGCTTCCGTCTCCTCGGCTGTAAACCGTGCTTCCGTCTCCTCGGCTGCGCCCTTCGGTATTCATTCGGCAAACCGTCTTGAAGTCCTCCCCTCATCGGTGTGGTTCGAAATCGACCACAATCTTCTTTTCGTTGTATGGTTTTCTACCACTTTCTTCGGAGCAATCACCTCAGTGGCTGAAAATCAACCACCGTGATGCTTCTTAGTGGTTGATTTTCGACCACGATCACTCTTCAAGGTGCTAGGATATAGAACACTTCATCATAGAAAATCTCTTCACTTGAGGATTGTGGACACAAAAGCGACCACATTTCCTCAAAAGGTGAGCGAAAAACTGCCACCTTTTCCACAAAAGTGGTAGAAAACCTTCCACCTGAGCCTCAAAACGGTATTGAAATCCTTCGTCAGCCAAAAAATGTGGTCGAAAAACAACCACCTTTGCAGTTGGGGGTGGTCGAGAACCTACCACTTGTGCATTTTTCGTTCCAAAAATCCCATTAGGTGGTAGGAATTGAAGCAACGTCTTGAAAAAAGTGGTTGAAAATCGACCATAAGCGGAGGCAAGACTTGCAGTGGGAGGGTCTATTGCAAGGGTGCTACGGGACAATTACATTTTGCGGACGGCCTTCAATGAATCTCACGATGTTCTCGCAAGTAGTGTCAAGGATTCTCAAGGTAGCCTCGCGGCTGTTGAAAGCGTTGTGTGGGGTTATTACCACGTCTTCTCTGCGCAGCAATATTTGGTTTTGCACGAATGTCTTCAGGACGTCTTTTGAATAATCCCGCTTCAGAACATAACCCTCTTCCAGCATGAGTTCTTCTCCTTCCAGGACATCAAGGCCTGCGCCTCCAATGATACCCTGGTCTAACGCCCATACCAATGCTTCGGTCTCAACCAACCCGCCTCTTGCCGTATTTATTAAAATCGCGCCTCTTTTGACTTTCTTCAGGCTCTCTTTGTTTATCAAGTGATGAGTTTTCTTGTTGTACGGCACATGAAGGGATATTACGTCTGCCGCCCCGAGCAGTTCTTCAAACGGAACATAACGGTAACCCAGAACTTCTGCAAGGAATACCTCTCTCTTGGTATCATAGGCGAGCACCTCCATGCCAAAACCTTTCGCTATTCGTATTACATGCAGGCCGATTTTCCCGCATCCTATGACACCAAGAGTCTTGCGCTTAAGGTCAAACCCCTGCAATTCCTCGAGGGAAAAGCCTTGACGGATAGTCCTGCAGTAAGCTTTATGGACATTGCGCGAAAGCGCCAGTATCAGGGCAAATGTATGTTCAGCTACAGTATTCTCACCGTAGAACGGCACATTCTCCACGCATATCTTACGTTTTTTGCAGTAATCAATGTCTATATGGTCAAAACCCGTGGATCTTGTGGCTATCAACTTTAGTTCCGGAAACTTCCCAAGCATGTCCGAAGTAAGCTGTGAATATATGAATACGCATATGCCCCATGAATCTATAAGGCCGGCGAGGTCTGTCTCCTGCGCTGTCTCATGAGAGAACACAGGTTCAACATCGCGAAGACGCGTGCGGTACCTATCCTTTTCCCATTTCTCTACCTCAAAGAAAGTGATTTTCATGGTTCTAGTTTGCCACAGGCCTCTTGCGCTCATGCGCAAGGAGTGTCATAATGATAAGGACATAAAAACTACATAGGGATGTCCGCTGGGGGTGCTGCACATCTATGTGCGGCTGAGAAGGCCTGATTGAGCCTACCCTTCGAACCTGAATCAAGGTAATGCACTGGATAATGCCAGCGTAGGGAAGCGGGTGCCGTTTGGTTACGAGTAGCGCAAGATCAGGTTGAAAAGGCCGCGGACATAGTAAAGTCCCGCGGCCTTTAGTGTTATTGGCCTACGAATCGGGGAGCCTATGATAAGAATGGCCTGGGAGAATCCCAAGTAACTTCGGAGGGGTTGGTTAGTAATGACGGATTCATCATGGTTGAAGAGCATAGGGACGGTCCTCTTGAAGACGGAGAACATCATAATGATTGTGGCTATAGGTATATTGGTCTATCTTCTATGGCTCACAAATCCATCCAGAACAAAATCAGGTGCAGGCCGCAGGCCTGTCTATACGGTAACTGAAATTGGCGTAGCTGTAGCCCTTTCTGTGATACTCAGTATGATCCGAGTCTATAGAATGCCTCAAGGGGGGTCAGTCTCCCTGGAAATGCTGCCTATTTTCTATATCGCGCTCCGCAGCGGCGGAGGCGTAGGCATACTGGCAGGTCTTACGTTCGGACTTGCGAAATTGCTCTTGGGCCCGTATATCGTCCACCCACTGCAACTTGTCCTTGACTACCCCTTAGCATTCGCCTTCCTTGGGCTGGCAGGTTTCTTCCGGCGATACCAGGTAATCGGCATCATCCTGGGTGGGCTGGGCAGGTTTGCCATGCACGTAGTGTCAGGCGCCGTGTTCTTCGCAACCTATGCCCCGGAAGGAACTAACGTATGGCTTTACTCAGCAACATATAATGCATCCTACATGGTACCGGAACTCATTATTTCCATAATCGTCATGCTTGTACTGGGTTTAGGGAAAAGCACGCGTACATCCGTCAGGCGAGGATAGTATCGAGGATAGTATAGAAGGCATTGTCTGATGCCCGGTCCCTCCCATAGTAAATGGTCATAGTGTATGAGCGCGAAGCATAAGCACTACTGCAAGAAGGAATACTTATACTGACCTTTACAAGTTGAGTCCGGATGGGAGGGCATCAGACAATGGAAAGTGTGAGAGAGTCATTGGATACTGAAGTGATTGAAATTGTACCTGAAGTATCCACCCAGGAAAAACCTAAGAAGAAAAGAAAGCGTCATGTATTCACCGAGTATGAAGATGGGCTTCTAATGAAAGTCCTGGAAAGAAGACCGGGGGAAAGAAAGCAAGAAATCGAAAGGCTTGCAAATCTTTTTCAAGTCCCTTACCTTACTCTACGACACAGGTTTTACACGGTCATAAAGCAACGCGCAGCAGCACAAGCACAGGATGTGGCAAAAGAACGCGCCCCTCAGCCTGTTGAGAAGGTAACGATCAAACCCGATGACACCCGAGTTCCTACCCGAAGCACGCTGTCGGACACCATACCGGATACCAAATCCGGCCTGCAACAGGACCCGATGGAAGAGATTCTGACTCTGCCTGCAAGAGTGGAGCGTATGGAAAAACGACTGTATGGAATGCTTGACCTTAAAGGGTTTGTTGATCGGCTCATCGACATTCAACGACAACTCGAACGTGAGCAACAACTCCTTGAGGAATTGGCTCAAAAAGAGCGGGAAATTGAACGCATGCAGAGTGATATGCAGAAGAAGATAGAACGGATGAAAGCACGCGAAGAGGAATTAGATGACCTTTATACGCAGTTGGAAGTTACACTTCATCAGTTTATGAACTTGTCATCTATAGATAAGCTGAAAGTGCTCGGAGATTTCACTATCAAGATTGAGACCGTTGTTGATAGGTTCGGTAACATTGTCAGGAGGCGGCCTATTGTTGTGCCGTAATTCTAACCGTACTTAACCGTGCTTCGTACATTCCGTACCCACTTAGGTTTGCATTGCTGATACGCATGGTTCTTGCCCTGTGCGTATCAGCAATGTCATCCTGGGACGGATATAGAGACAGCCTTTCTCATCCCCAGGAGGTATATGTAAGCCTCTTTTACAGGTTTCTTATAGATAGTCTCCAAAGCTTCCTTGTATACGGAGATCTGTCCTTGATACCTACGGGCAGTGGCTCCGGGATCATCCCATGGTCTCCCGCCGGTCTTAAAGTCAATTAGCACGAACCCGTCATGTTCATCAATGACGCAGTCCATGATACCTTGCACCAAGACACGTTCGCATTCAAGGACAGCTTCGCTAAGTTCAGAAAGCTCAGAGTATATTCTTGAAGCCGAGATTCCCAAAGAGAACGGAACCTCCCGCATGACCATGTCGGGATTTGCCTTTACACGAAGGCCCAACGGGCTCCTGAAAAAGTCGTAAATAGACTGAATGTCAACTGCAACCGCCAACTCACGAGTAAGAAGTTCATCGTCAACCATCTTTCTAATACTGTCCCGGATACCTGAGACATCCAAGGGCTCTTCGAGATCCAAGTGCTGAATAACCAGGTGAGTCGCTTCCCCGCGCTCAGCGGCGGTAATATCAACAGATTGGAGAAACCTGGGGCGCGGTATAAGCTGACCTGTCATAGGCACTACAGGAACCGCATCTTCGCGGCTGAATTCCGCATCCTCGCCGCTGAAATCAAATCTTCGTTTTATCTCAGCCCATGCCACTTTAGCTGCCCTCTCTGTCAGCAGGCTGTACGGATATTTCCAGCATGCATGCTTCTGGATTTCCTGCCAGAGCTCGGGATTGACTTGCCTGCCAAGGGGATATGCACCCTTCACGAGGTTCCAGTCAATGTCAGATTCTTTGAGCCCCGAATCAGTAAGGCTTTCAAACCCCGAGCATGCCTCGACAACCGAAAGCACGCTGACAGCAAATCCAGCAGAATCACCGAAGACCTCAGGATCAGCAGGATATCCGCTGGAGCCTGTCGCCCCCGGAATGTGGACTCCTTCTCTGTGGCGAACGAGAGCTGAGCCGACCCAATCCAGGAACCCACCGGCTGAGTACAGGACCTCTTCAGGCAAGCCCCACCCGGTTTTTGAGGCGCAGCTATGCCACTTGGAAGCCGATTTCTCCAAATTCCTACTTGAGCCTACCATGATCAACCTCTCTCTCGCCCGGGTCATGGCTACATAAAGAACACGCATCTCTTCAGAGATCGTCTCCCTGAGCTTTGCCTCTCTCACGCCCTGGTATGCGAGGGTCGGGTACTTAATCCGCTTTGACGAGTCACAATACATAGGCCCGAGTCCGACTTTAGAATGGAGAAGGATATCGCCTCCGAGGTCTTGGAGATTAAACTGCTTGCCCATGTCAGGGATGAAAACCACAGGAAATTCCAAGCCTTTGCTCTTGTGGACGCTCATAATCCTTACCACGTCTTCAGCTTCTCCCAAGGCTCGGGCTGTCCCCAGGTCCCCTTCAGCCTCTCTCAACCTGTCAATAAACCGAAGGAACCTTACGAGGCCTTGACGGGAAAACCTGTCAAACTGCCTTGCCCGTTCGTGAAATGCCCTAAGGTTCGCCTGGCGCTGGATGCCTCCGGGCATTCCACCGACATAGTCAAGGTACTCGGTATCCCGGTATAATTGCCATACCAAAGCAGAAAGAGGAACCCTTCTGGCAACCGTCCGCCAGGACTCCAGCCTCTCCAAGAATCTCGCTGCCTTAGAGGCCAATTCTTCCTCTTCACAACCGGACGAAGCAGCCTCCAGAGCATGATAGAAATCGTATTCCCTGCTACACAAACGGATCCTGGCCAATTCGTCATGGGAAAACCCGCCTATAGGCGAACGAAGCACTGCAGCCAGGGGAATATCCTGCCTGGGATTGTCAATTATCTTCAAAAGTGACAGCATGGTTTCTACTTCTACAGCCTCGAAGTATCCCGTCCCAAGCTCTGCATACGCAGGGACATCAGCTTGCCTGAATACTTCCAGCAACGCGTTTGCCCTGCCCCTTGTGGCACGCATGAGCACAACGATATCTCTGTACGATACCGGCCTGTACGCTTTTCTCTCCTTGTCCCATACTTGAAACTCCGGGCCTGGCTTCATTGTTGTGCCTCGCACCATTTCTGATATGCGGCGAGCCATCAATCGCGCCTCGACCTCCAAGGTTTCCAGGTCTTCCAGGTTCTCTTCCTCTGCCTCCTCGCCCGAAGCCTGCACCGGGCTGCCGTCTCCGGAGATGCCCGGTAAGTCAGGTGTATCACCTGACGATTTCTGTTCTTCGGCAACATGTCTGTCAACGAGGTAGACTTCTACAGGAGGGTTGTCGCAATCGCCTCTGAAAAGTCCTGTATCAGGAGGCGAATAATCGGCTCCCGCCACCAATTCAGCATCAATGTCATAGTCAATCTCACCTACGCCTTGTGAAAACACCTGGCGGAAGATGAAATTCACAGAGTCAATCACCGTCTTCCTGCTGCGGAAATTCCGGGACAAGTCAATGCGCTTGTTGTCACTCGCCGTGTCCCCTTTTGGAAACTCCTTGTGTTTGTCCATGAAAAGTGTTGGCTCGGCAAGGCGGAACCTGTATATGCTCTGCTTTACGTCGCCTACCATGAAACTGTTCCGATGAGATGAGACAAAGTGCAGGATCTCATTTTGCACAGGGTTTATGTCCTGGTATTCATCAACCAGGACTTCCCGGTACCTGTCTTGCAACTCCTTTGCAACATCGGATTTGACCCATTCACCTTTCGAGTCATCCCACTCCCTGAGGACTTTGAGGCACAGATGCTCCATATCAGCAAAATCCACCAGGCTCTTCTCACGCTTTGCAGCTTGATACGCTTTATCAAATCCCTTCACCACACGGATGAATGTCTGCATAGACGGGGCTATGGCTCTGATATCATCAACCAGATCTTGAGGGGATCTGGAAAAACACTCATCATTGAGGCCCCTCAAGATCTTCTTTGCTTCGTTCCTCCCGGCCTGCGCCTCGACTTTCAGCCTGTCATCACAGGATCCCCGTTTTATGCCTGGAAGAGTCGGGAATTCCAATTCATTCAGAAGCTGGGCAATACTCTCCCAATCCTCGTCCTTACATGCTTTTAGTATCCGGCTGCAAGCCTCAAACTCATCTCTGAGCAACTCCGCATAAGCGCCGGGGCCTGAAGGCACACCTGCAATCTCCACTGCTTGACCCAGGCTTCGATATGCCATTTGGACTTTGCGGCTTATCCCCTGAAGCGCAAGACCGGTCCAAGGCAGATCACGGATACCGGCGTTAGCAGAGATGGAAAACATAGAAGACAACCCGGATAACCACTCGTCCGGGTCAGGCCTGCTACGCGAGAAATTATAGACACGAAGGACTAAGTCCTTAACGTTTTCATCACCCCGTCCGCCTCCGTACCTATCCACAATGTCTGTAAACGCCTCTTCAAAGTCGATATCGTCATAGCAATCTTCAAATAAATCATCTATGACTTCCAATTGAAGCAACTGATTCTCCACATCATCCATTGCCCGAAACGCAGGATCAATTCCTAGGCGGTAGAAATACTGTCTGATCATTTTGTGGCAAAAAGAATGTAGTGTCGATATGTCCGCCTTACTGACCAAGGCCAATTGCCTGGCAAGCCTGGCGCTTTCCGGCTTGGAATCCAGCTCCTTTTCCAGGGCTTTTGATATTCTGTCCCTCATCTCAGCTGCTGCTGCGTCAGTAAAAGTAACAACGAGCAGCCTGTCTATGTCTATAGGATCCGTAGGATGGGTAAGGAGAAATATCACCCGCCTGACTAAGACTGCAGTCTTCCCTGCGCCTGCTGCAGCAGAGACCAGGAGATTGCGGTGCCTTGTAGTTATCGCGTCCCACTGCTCTTCGGTCCACGGAGCTTCCCGAGGAATAGCAGGGGATCCTGTCTCGCCTGTCATGCCCTCTCCCCTTTCTCCCCTGGAGCACAGCCTGGGTCTTGTATTATTGACCAGAATTCGTCGTCCTTTAGATTTCTCTGAGAACGGTACTGGTTACCGGGGATTAAGATATCAAACCCGCATACCGGCTTGTAACTGCAAAAAGTACACGCTCGCGCATTTCCTCGCTTGTAGGGCTTGATCCCTATCTCACCGCTTTGGATCCCTTGCGCAAGCTCCTTAAGCTTACTGTTTAGAAACTTAGACAACATCTCATACTTCTCCGGTTCAACGACACACGCGCCTGACCCTCTCTTCGGCCTCCCTGTCTTCGTCACTCCTGCAGCCACCAAATCCGATTGCTCCCCGGCTTCGACCTTAGAATCCATAAGCCGTATTACATCTGCTCCGCCCACTATGATCCCGTTCATCCTCAGCCTCTTCATACGCTGCTTCTCCAGTTCGTCGTCATCAAGCGGGCCTTTGGCCAAGATAATCGGGTCAGTCATGGGGAAATACAGAGCGCCTGCAGGCCGAGCTTTTGTCTTCGTCAATCTCTCCCGGTTCTCCATTGCTGCCAGAAGATAGACGAGGAGTTGGAGCGCAAGCCCGTAGTACACGTCAGAAAGACGTAACTTGTGAGTGCTGCTCTTATAATCAATGACTCGTAAGTAACAGCTGTCCTCTGACTCCGCAATATCAACCCTGTCTATGCGCCCTCTTATGGCTGCATTGCCACCGGTCTCGAGCCTGAGGGTGAGAGCAGGCAAATGCCCTGAACTGCCGAAAATTATCTCGTGCCCTATCGGCCGGAACAGGCTATGCCGTTCATGTTCTGCTAAGGCGGTCACTGAATTTCTAAGGATCCTCCTGAGGACTCTTGTCATATAACGATACCTGGCTGATGACATGAGGATTTCATTTTGTAATCTCGGCGCCAATTCCTCTACTATCTCTGAAACAAGCGTAGCGATTTCGTCAGGCCCCATCTCCGCCAGTTGCTTGGAATCATCCAGGCGAGAAAACAGAATACTCATTGCTTCATGCATGAACATACCCATTCCCGGCGGTTCCAGCTTATAGAGCTCCCGCTCTTCCAGGCCTAGAATACTACCGGCGAAATGAGCGAACGGGCATGACGCAAACGTCTCCAGCCGGGTTACGCTGGTGCGTAAAGGACCTTGGACAAAAGACTCAATTACCGGTTTACTAAGCCTTCCTGCATCGTTTGCAAATCCAAGGCTCCCCAGGACAAATGCGGCATCCTTTCTTCGGCCAGGCTCGCTTACAAGCCATTCATAAACATCCAACCAGAACCCATCAATGTCCTGCCCTCTTTGTCTTCTCTGAAACACCCGAGAAAGGAGCGCGGAAGCCTTCTTCTCTGATGTAATACCGTCCAGCGCCTCCTCACCCGGCGCAGGCAGGTCCACCCCTTTGAACTCCTCTTCGAGGTCAGGAAAGAGCTCCCTGATTTGCCCTATGACTTGGGAAGGGCGCTTGGCTTTTCCTTCACCGTCAGCAAGGGGATAGCTTATCTGGAAAAAATCCCAAGCCCTGGTAAGAGCAACATAGACGTTATATTGCTCATGGAATTGCGAGAGCCTGCTGTCAGGTGCAAGGGTTAGACTAAACTCTCCCAACCGCATTCTGTCCCTGTCAGTGAGAACAGTGTCTTCCGGCGCCCGTCTTGGGAAAGCATCATATGTAGCTCCTATCAGGAAAGCTGCCCTTAGCGGCGGATGCCTTGATCTGTCAGTTGAGCCGACTATGACCTGGTCCAGAGCAGGAGGGATAAGCCCGAGAGTCAGACTTTCCAGGCCTGCTTCAATTATCTCAGCAAATTCCTTGCAAGACGTCGACTTATCACCTAAGACTTGGACGACTTCATCAAGAAGATTGATAATTGCATTCCATACTTGCTCGTTTTCCCTGGCACCTTCAGGATCCCCTGAATCAATGCACTCTTTTCTCCACTTGTCCAGACGCTCACTGACCCCCAGGCTCATCAAGAGCTCAAATAAGGCGGTGGCCATATCCCGGACAGAGATGTTCCGTCTTTGCATTTCGCGGTAGAAGGCTATCAAATCTCCCGTGGCTCTTCGTCTGATATCGTCAATACTCACTGGAGCTTCTCCATCTCCGGGGAAGGCTTCCTCAGGCTCACCCAGGCCATATGCTCTCCTGAAGGTCCAGGGATTCGTGTCAAGCCACAACGCTCCTTGAATGCCATGGGCCAGAACGTAGTTCTCCAGCATGTCGACTTCCCTGCGCAGAACAGGGATAAGGTCCGTTTTCAGGTACCGGAAAACAGGCTCCTGCCGAAACCCGTAGGAAGCAATCTCAAGGGCGGATCTGATAAGCTCAATTAAGGGGTGGTGGGACACTGGGCGTCTTCTATCTATAAAGCAGGGGATCCCATAGTCTTTGAAAATCGGTGCGATTAAGTCGTGATATTCGTCAAGCGCAGGGACTATGACCCCTATGTCGCGAAAGCGCATACCGTCTTCTCTTGCAAGCCTCAGAATCTCCTGGGCTACAGCTTCCGTTTCAGCCCTGGGATTTGCACAAGCCACCAGCTTAAATCCGTGCGGCGCCCCGGGAAAAGGCTTAGGCGGCCTAGAGGCGGATTCCTTCTCAAGATGGCATAGAGCAGGCGCCCGCTTCGGAGCGTCCTTGTAGTCAAGAATCAAAGCAGGCTCTATCTCTACGTTAAGCTCGTGGGCAAGCTTTGAAAGATAATCGTACGTCTCCCAAGTAGGATGAAAAAGGTCTATTTCTCTGAGAGGCCGGGAAGCCTCTTCCGGATCCAGCAAGAGGGCTATGTTAACCTTCTCTGCAGCTACAAGCAATGAGGCTAGTACTGAATATTCCTGAGGAGTAAACCCTCGGAACCCGTCCACCCAGATAGTCGCGTCCTGCACCAGGCGGGACTTGCTTATTCTAAGTGCAGCGCAAGTCAGGTATTCGTCAGGATCAAGATACGCGTCACTGAGATACTCGCGGTAAGCCTCAGTCAAGATTATAAGGTCGTGCAGCTTGAGAGTGACAGGGATATCACCCATACCCCTTTTCTCCAGCTCGTCCCTGGCTTTCTCCAAATCAAGAAGGCTGATGTTATACATACTCAGTTCCTTCAAGGTTGAAGACAGGCAAGACGCGAACCCATATTGCTTTGATGCTGAGGCAAAAAGCCTAAGGCTGTCTGCATTCTCCTGGACCAAGGACCTCAAGGCCATGACTTTGCCAAGTTCTCGTATGTGTTTGCGCCCGCCTCCCCCAAGCTCAGTAAGCACTCGGGTGGCAAGTCTCTTGAAGCTCAGTACCTGCGCACGCGCAAATCCCGGCAAACCAGGCATGTTTACCAGCATATGCTCCATTTGGAATGTAGCCTGATCCGGGACAAGCAGAATAATGGGAGGCCCGTTGGGATCCTCGATAAGGGCTTCTCTGATATTGTCAAGACAGACTCGGGTTTTGCCTGTTCCCGCACGTCCGAGTATAAATCTTACACTCATGGATTATTCCCCCGCTCTTTCGTAAAATGTTCCTCTTATTGATGAAAAATCCTCCTTTCCTGACATCCGTTTGGATGTTCCCCTTGACGTTATGTGGATCTTGAGGCATTCTTTATCCGAAGGCCTGTTTGAGAGGGGAAAAATATGATGGATTTAGGTGCCGGTCGAATGCACAAAGACTCCGGGATGTTCCACGTAACGCTGGACCCTGAAGGACCCGGTGTAATCAGGCTCCACCTGAGAAGGCCGGAGAGGAAATTCTGGAACTTCTTTGGAAGGCCCAGACTATCCATGCTATGGATAAACGGGACTCAGCTCCTTCTTCTTGAAGACTCCGCATCTGATATAGTCCAGGCTCTCATAGAAACAGTCGGAGATGAAACACGCCCAGGGGAAGAGGTCTCTTTAGAGGCTTGGCTCGGAATCAAAAGAGAGATTGCCAAGCGAGTGCATAGCCTCTATCCGGGAACGCCCATATCCCGAATTGAAGAAGATATCGACTATATATACGGACTCATTGTTGAGTTATCTAAAGGGGCATGTCCTCGGGAAAAAGGCGTTGAGGGTGAGATTATCAGCAGTAAGGAATGGCAAGCGCCTGCCAGGATGGATCTCCTAATCTCGTCCATGAAGGGTTCAGGCTGCCAGAATGCATGCTCATGGTGTTACGCATCGGATATGCCGGATATACCCGAGCTGGACACCGCTTCCTGGAAAAAAGTCCTGGATTTGCTATGGCAAGCCGGTATCCCGCATATAGATTTTACAGGAGGAGAGCCAACAACCAGGCCTGACTTGATTGAGCTCGTGGAATATGCCGAGAAATTCGTAACAGGGCTTATCACCAACGGGAGAGCCATGTCACGCCTTGCCAAAGACCTGAAGAGAGCAAGTTTGGATTATGTCCAGATAAGCATAGAATCAGCCGACCCCGGGATTCACGACAGGATAGTGAGGTCCCCTGGGGCGTGGAAGGAGACAGTCAACGGAATCAAGGCTGCGCTGGACGAAGGCCTTTATACATCCACTAATACAACATTGACCCGGGAGAACGTAGACGGCTTCCCACGGCTCATTCGCTTTCTTGCAAGTTTGGGTGTCCGCTACATCGGATGCAATAGCTTGATTAAGACAGGGCGCGGTGCAAGCCACAAAGATGCCTTGGAAGAGGCTGAACTCGAAGCAGTCCTAAGAGAGTCCCTTGAGATTGCAAATGAACTTAAGCTTGAATTTAACTGGTTTACACCTACATGTTATCTGAAGTTCAATCCTCTCAACCTGGGGTTAGGACCGAAATCTTGTTCCGCGTGCATAACTAACATGGCAGTGAGGCCTGACGGGGTAGTAGTGCCTTGCCAGTCATGGTTACATGATGAAGGGCTCGGCAACATCCTCACAGTTCCGTGGGAGAGAATCTTCAACCACCCGCTTGCACGCAGAATAAGAGAGCATGAATTAAGAGAGCCCAAGTGCGATAAATGTGAGCACCTTGCCATATGTGGCGGTGCCTGCCCGATAGAACAGGTTTTACCTCAAGAAAGCACAAGTAACATACGAAGTGAGACAGGCGCTGATAAGAAGGAAAGGAGGACATTATAATGCGAAAGAGACTCCCGGACATAAGACGGACAACGATCATACAGGTATGTGTCTTCCTTGCAGTCGCCTGCTGCATTTTTGCGATGCCGGTATTCGCAGACACCGGCACCTACAAGATTAAGAATTACACCGTGGAAATAACCCCTCAGCCTGACGGTAGCTGGGTGGCTGAC
>DUVA01000259.1 GCA_012841305.1 Bacillota bacterium
ACCCAACTTATATTCTGTACATCTCTTACGACCTGTGACTATACTATGTGCCGTATTCAGCGAGCATGTTTCCGAAAGAGCCTGAGAAGGCCTAACACCGGAATTCCTGGATGCGGAGGGTTCTAAGTGAGTTATGTAAAACACCTGAAGTGCATCGTGTGCGGTTCAACCTTCAAAGAGGAAGATAACATGCTCACATGCCCTGATTGCGGAGACAAAGGAATTCTCGATGTCATCTACGATTATGACAAAATAGCCAAAGCCGTGGACAGAAAGTCAATTGAGAAAAGCAGAGAGATGTCCATGTGGCGATACATGCCTTTCCTCCCGGTAGAGCCAAACTGGGTAAAGCCCCCTCTCCGAGTGGGCTGGACTCCCCTCTACAAAGCTGAGAGATTAGCTTCTGAAATTGGCGTAAAAACCTTGTTTGTGAAAGACGAGGGGGTAAATCCCACAGCATCGATGAAAGACAGGGCTTCAGCTATCGCCACTACACGGGCGCATGCTGCAGGTAAGCGAATAGTGGCATGTGCATCAACAGGCAATGCAGCTTCATCCCTTGCAGGCTCTGCAGCATCCATTGGGCTTCGCTCCTGCATTTTCGTGCCGCGTAGAGCACCCAGAGGAAAACTTATGCAGCTCTTGATTTACGGCGCGACAGTTGTATCAGTTGAAGGTTCTTACCATGATGCATTCTCCCTCTCAGCGGAAGCAATAAACAAGTGGGGATGGTATAATCGAAATGCTGCCATAAACCCGTTCCTGATTGAAGGTAAGAAAACCGTGAGCTTCGAGATATGTGAGCAGTTGAACTGGGAAATCCCTGACTGGGTAGTTGTGGCTGTCGGAGACGGGTGCACAATAGGCGGTGTATATAAAGGATTTCACGATTTCTATTCAGCAGGCCTTATCCCCTGCATCCCGCAGATCCTCGGAGTTCAAGCAGCCGGATGCCAGCCGCTGGTTAAAGCCTTCTTCGCAAACATGCCCTTTGAACCGGCAGAAGAAAACACAATTGCAGACAGCATAGCAGTGGGCGTGCCGCGCAACCCGGTCAAAGCACTGAATGCCGTCAAACTATCCCATGGGACCATGATTGCCGTAAGCGATGAGGACATCTTACAAGCAATGCCACTCCTTGGCAGAACGACCGGAGTGTTCACTGAGCCTGCCGGAGCTGCAAGCCTTGCAGGTCTTTCGGCAGCCCTCAAGGAAGGTTACATAGATCCCGGGGAATCCATAGTAGTAATATCAACAGGAAACGGACTAAAAGATGTTGTTAATGCCCAGCGTGCAGCGCCTCCACCCATCGAAGTGCTCCCATCCGTCGAGGAGCTGGAAAACAACCTCAAGATAAAGGCGCCGGATCTACTCAAGGAGGAATGAGACTTGCTTGGTGAAAGAATACGCGCAAAACGGAAAGAACGAGGCAAGAGCCTTAGTCAACTTTCTGCCCTGACTGGATTGACTGCCAGTTTCCTGAGTCAAGTTGAGAGGGATGTAACAGAGCCGTCTATTACATCTTTGCGCAAGATTGCAAAGGCTCTCGATGTTCCCATATTTTACTTCTTATTAGATACTGAAGAATACAGTCCGGTTGTGAGATCTGAGAACCGTAAGGTTCTAAAATTCCCACAGTCTCATTTGACATTTGAGCTCTTGACTCCGGACCTTAGCAGACAAATGGAGCTGATGATCGCTACTCTCGAACCGAACACCTCCACCTGCGATGAGCCCCTTACTCACCCGGGTGAAGAGTGCACCCTCGTCGTTCAGGGCGAGATGGAGATCCAAGTCGGTGAAGATATTTATCACCTGAAAGAAGGCGACAGTATTTACTACTACTGCGCAATTCCTCATAAAATCACAAGCGTAGGCAAGAAAGACCTGATTTTCATATCGGCAATCACACCGCCGTCCTTCTAACGGACTGGCGGATCAGCGATCTACACCGGCTGATGAGAACGATTAAGAGATGAGGGTTGGGTGGAGGGTTAGAGGAGGGGGATTGTATCAGTGCAACGAACAATCGTCGTAGCGCTAGGCGGTAATGCTATTCTAAGGCCCGGCCAAGCAGGAACCGCCGAAGACCAATTTGTTAATATCAAAACAACATGCGAAAGCATTGCCCGTATGGTCAAACAGGGTTATCGTGTAGTCATAACCCATGGTAACGGCCCTCAGGTCGGGAACATACTCATTCAGAATCTGCACTCACAAGACCTTGTCCCTGCCATGCCCTTGGACGTTTGTGGCGCAAAAAGCCAAGGGTTAATAGGATACATGATTCAGCAGTCTCTCCACAATGAGCTTGCTAAAGAAGGTGTAAATGTCCCTGTTGTCACTGTCCTCACTCAGGTAATAGTCGATGAAAATGATCCGGCATTCAAGAACCCCACCAAACCCATAGGGCCTTTCTACACAGAGGAAGAAGCTCGGCGTTTTGCGAGCCAGAGAGGGGAAACATGGAAGGAAGACTCAGGCAGGGGTTGGCGTAAGGTTGTCCCGTCACCTCTCCCGGTTGAGATCTTCGAAAAATCCGCAATCGGAACCCTTATCCGAGAAGGCGCAGTAGTAATCGCTGCAGGTGGCGGAGGCATACCTGTTATTTGGAAAGGCAACACGCTACACGGAATCGAGGCTGTGATAGACAAAGATCTTGCCAGTTCCAAGCTGGCAAGGGATATCAAAGCCGACATCCTCATGATCCTTACAGATGTTGAAAGAGTGGCAATCAATTACCGCACCCCGTCTGAAGCATATCTTACCGCAATTACCGTTGACGAAGCCAAGAAGTATATGGACGAAGGACAATTCGGCGCAGGCAGTATGGGCCCAAAGGTCCAAGCCGCTATCGACTTTGCCTCTTGCGGAAAGACTTCGATTATCGCATCTCTCACCCGGAGTCTGGATGCCCTGGAAGGCAAGACCGGCACAACGATCACCTTGTAGCGAACACGACGAATGAAGGTTGCCTGGAATACGGTCTCCCAATAAACGTGACACAAAGGTGGGCAACATCGTGGGTTACCTTATCAAAGGTGGCATCGTAATAACGGAGAAAGGCGAAATCTTAGCAGACGTAGCCATCGATAATCAACGGATATCGGCAGTAGGGAGCGACTTGCCTAGCTCTCCCGGTAGAATTACGTTGGATGCAACAGGGAAATACGTACTTCCCGGGGTTATTGATGCTCATACTCATTTCGCTCTCCGCTCCCGTGGCACAATTGCAGCAGATGATTTCGAGTCGGGGACAAAAGCTGCAATATGCGGCGGAGTCACGACTGTCATTGATTTCGCAGATCAGATTCCTGGCCTAAGCTTGGCCCAAGCAGCCCAAGCCCGCATTGATGAAGGGAAACCCCATGTCGCCACAGACTTTGCCTTGCATATGACTATGACAAAAGCCCCGGATAATCTTGACAGGGAACTCGAAGACCTTCTCAAACTAGGTGTGGGCGCGGTAAAGCTGTTTACAACGTACAGGGCTGCAGGATACCTCCTTGAGAAGGATGTCTTTATCCGGGTTTCAAAGGCCGCTCACCGGGCAGGCCTCCTTGTAACAGTCCATGCAGAAGACAATGATTTTGTCGAAAGTCTTGAAGCCCAAATGAAAGCGGCCGGCAAAACCGCCCCTTCCTACCATGCTGCATCAAGGCCGAGAGAGGCAGAAGCATTGGCAATCAAAAATACCGCATCCATCCTTGGTGAAGCAGGGCTGCCTGTTTACTTTGTGCATGTATCCAGCGGGCCGGGCTTAGAGGCAGTCCGGGAGGCAAGAGGGAAAGGTTATTCAATTTATGCCGAGACAGCGCCCCATTACTTGATCCTCACTTCTCGCGTATACACCGGAGATAACGCGCGGGAATTCATTATGACCCCCCCGCTCCGAGAATCCTGCGACATAGACGCTCTTTGGGACGGGGTGCTAAGCCGCGAGTTTCACGTTATCGCAACTGACCATTGCAGTTTTACGCGCAAGCAAAAGGCGCAAGGGACGTCCTGCTTTGATACTCTCCCCGGGATTCCCGGGGTTGAAACCCTGCTTCCCCTGGTTCACCACGAAGGAGTGGCACGACGAGGTATGCCTTTTTCCGAGCTTGTTCGAATGCTTTCATGCGACCCGGCGAGGTTGTTCGGACTATATCCGCGTAAAGGCGTAATCACCCCGGGCGCAGACGCGGACATAGTCATCTTCGATCCGAATCTCAGAAAGACCATTACTGCTTGTTCACAACACTCTAAAGCAGATTATACGCCGTATGAAGGTATGACAGTTTCGGGATACCCGTCCACTGTCCTTCTTAGGGGTAAAGTAGTATACGACAACGAGAAATTTCTCGGAGTTGCGGGAAGCGGCGAATTCATTGCCTCAAAGGGGCGGTTGTATTGAGATTGACTATCTCGCGCAACTTCAGCGCGTATGGATAGGTTGGCAATTCAACGATTATGTATGAAGGGGGACGTTTTATGAAATTTACCAAGGAACAAGTGGCCGAGATTAAGAAAGCGTCAGAAAAGTATACAGATGATATTATCGCCTTTCTCAGAGACCTTATCGCAATACCCAGCTTCAGTTCACAAGAAGGGGACTGCATCAAGAGGATTAAGGAAGAAATGGAGAAGGTCGGGTTTGACACCGTGAGGATTGACGCCATAGGCAACGTTATTGGCACAATCGGGAACGGCCCGAAGAAGATCCTCTATGACTCTCACATTGACACGGTAGCTATCGCTGACCCGACTGCATGGGAGTTCGACCCGTTCAAAGGTGAACATAAAGACGATATAATCTACGGGCGCGGAGCTTCGGATAACAAAGCAGCGATAGCGTGCATGGTTTACGCAGGGAAAGTCATCAAAGAACTCGATCTCCTCCCTGAAGACGTCACCCTCTATATCGCCGGAGTTGTTCAAGAGGAAGACTGTGACGGCTGGGCAGTGTATGAAATGATCACCACACAGGGAATCAAACCTGACTGTGTCGTGTTGGGAGAATGCACGAACCTGGCAATCAACCGCGGCCATCGTGGACGTTGCGAAATCAAAGTGACCACAAAAGGCGTCTCATGTCATGCCAGCGCGCCCGAGCGCGGGGAAAATGCAGTCTACAAGATGGTTCCAATCATAAAAGGAATCGAGAAGCTACAGGGCAATCTGAAAGATGATCCTTTCATAGGACCGGGCAGTATCGCTGTTACATCCATCGAGTGCAAAACCGGTTCGCTGAACGTCGTGCCTGATGAGTGCACCATATACATTGACAGACGCATGACCGTAGGCGAAACAACTGAGTCTTCCATAGAAGAGATTAAGTCTCTTCCAGGCGCGGAAGACGCTGAAGTCAGCCTTCTCCAGTATGAGACACCGAGCTGGACCGGATATCAGCCCAAGTGGGATAAGTACTTCCCCACATGGGTGCTGGATGACGACCATCCCGTGGTCCGGGCGGGGACAGAATGCGGCGAAATTCTGTTTGACAAAATGCCCCCGACAAGCAGATGGGTGTTCTCAACTGACGGTATAGCCACCATGGGTAGATTGGGCATACCCACAATAGGGTTCGGCCCTGCGGAAGAGCGGCACGCCCACTCCGTTGATGACCAAGTGAGAGTCGATCATCTGACAAAATCAGCCATGTTCTACTCCCTGTTCCCTGCTGTGTACTCTGAGCGCGTCAAGTAATACAGGGCGGACAGGGGCTATGAAGTCACAGACGCTGAAATTGACGGGAAACACTCGGTGGTCTGTGACGAAGCAGAAAACAGGCTCTACGTAGCCAAAGCAATAATGGCACTGACGATGGGAGGTAGGCCGTAGGCAACCGCCTCGCGGGATGCCCTAATTTGAGGAGAAGGTGATTCATATGGGTGATATGCCGGGCGCCACTGATATAGGTACACCATTTTCCCTGAAGTCACTGGTTGAGGTGTCTTTGGAAGTCAATGGAGATGATGTACGAAGGGAGGTCCCGGCATCCCGCACTCTACTGGACTTTTTGCGGGACGACTTGGGCCTCACAGGCACAAAAGAAGGTTGTAGCAAGGGAGAATGCGGCGCTTGCACTGTCCTCATTAACGGCAAGCCTGTAAACTCCTGCTTGATGTTGGCATACCAAGCTGATGGATGCAAAGTTGTGACTATCGAAGGATTAGAAAAAAACGGAGAGCTACACCCGCTGCAGGAAGCATTTATCCATGAAGGCGCAGTGCAATGCGGATTCTGCACACCAGGGATGATTATGGCTGCCAAGGCCATTCTGGACGCTAACCCTGAACCAACGCGCGAGGAGATTCGCCGGGGAATTTCAGGGAACCTTTGTAGATGCACAGGCTATGTCAAGATAATCAACGCGATTGAAGCTGCTGCAAAGTCAGGGTGTAAGAAAGGCTCATGCCAGGAGTGAATGCTCAGTTGATAGCAGCGATTATTCTAGCAGCCGGAGAATCGACGAGAATGGGAACCCTGAAACAGATCCTGCCATGGGGTGAGGCGACTGTGATTGAAGCATCCGTGGATGCAGCTTGCGATTCCCCGGGAATAGGCCAAGTCGTGACAGTGCTTGGACACGAAGCGGATAGGGTTCGAGCGGTTCTGGATAAGAAAAGCCGCCCTAAATTGAGCCTTGCGCTGAACCCGGACTACAAGTTAGGCATGTTTTCATCAGTCAAGGCGGGAATCGCCTCCCTTGATCCAGGGATTGAGGCGTTCTTTATTGCGCCCGGAGATCAGCCGGAGATACGGCGAGAAGAGTACGACAAGATCATTGAGATCTTCCGAGGCCAGAGGCAGCCTAGAGACATAGTAATCCCTGTATATCAAGGCCGAGGAGGACACCCTACGCTATTTCGCGCTTCCCTTTGCAGTGAAATCTTGGGCATGCCCTACGATGGAAACGGATTACGCGATGTAATCCGGAAGCACGAAGCTAAGGTCGTCCGCGTGAACATGGAGCATCCGGGCATTATCCACGATCTGGACACCAAAGAAGACTACCGTCAGGCAATGACTAGGAGGAGCGGAAAATGACAACCAAACATGACGACTCTATAGCTATATACGAAGCGATAAACCGCGCCATACAAGAAGGACGCCCTGCCGCTCTGGCAGTTGTCGTGGCAACCAGCGGATCGACACCGGGCTTGCCTGGTTTTAAGATGTTGATTTTCGCTGACGGAACATCAATCGGGACTGTAGGCGGAGGAGAACTCGAAGCCCGAATCATAAAAGAAAGCACACATGTCCTTGTGGAAAACACCCCTAAGTTCATGGAAGTCGATCTTACTCCAATGGACAGGGACAGTCTGGGAATGATTTGCGGCGGGCGGGCCAAGGTCTATATTGAACCTATTGTCCCCCGCCCGAGAGCTATCATATTCGGGGCAGGCCACGTAGGAATCTCCACCGCCAAAATCGCCGGAATCGCAGGGTTTAGAGTGACCTTGGTTGATGATAGGCCTGAGTTTGCCGAGGCAGCGGAAACGGCAGCTAATGAAGTCATAATATCTGATTTCGAGGCGGCAGTTGAAAACTTGCAGGT
>DUVA01000260.1 GCA_012841305.1 Bacillota bacterium
AAACGCCTTTCTTTTAGATGGAAGATTGGAGATTGATAATAATCGCAGTGAACGATCCATCAAGCCTTTTGTCATAAGCCGTAAGAATTTCCTGTTTTGCATCACACCCCGGGGTGCCAAGGCCAGCGCCATTACTTTTAGCCTTGTAGAATCAGCCAAAGAAAACGGCTTAAAACCTTTTGAATACCTGGAATACCTACTTGAAGAGCTGCCGAACGCAACTACAAAAGACCTCGATAGATTCATGCCCTGGTCAGAAGACATACCTGATTACTGCCGCACCTCAAAGACAAAATAGAACTACCACAGCCAACGCTTAGTTACAAGGCGGGGGCGTTTTGACGCTTGCAATTCTTCCGATATTGGGTGTTTTGCAACGTGTGTCGCTAATCCTTCCTTTCTTCTAATATTAACCAAATAGGATAAAACTCCTGCAGGAAACATTAACATGTTGGGGAGCTTTGGCAAGGCGGCGTCATGCATGGTCCCTACACAACTATGGGTGTTTGATGTAGTGTAGAACACGCCGATACCCAGAGACCATAGTGAATCCCAACTATACCAACGATAGGTCTACTTATGTCTCTCACTTATTTACTATTACAGACAGCAATTAGGTTTAAGAGAATCTAGCACTAGAACGAAGGGAGCTAACGACTGGTTGGCCAATTTACCGTGACTTAGCTGAATACCGGTGTTCCTGTATCTGTCTCACATCATCCGGGGCAGTATCGAGCTATCATCAGCTTCGATCGCATTTGCTGTATTGTGCCTGGTGTCCTCCGGACAAATCAAGTATCGCGTTACGTCTTCTCAACCCCATCGAAGAACGCTTCATATAAGCTATGGCATCCTCGATTTCCCGGGGATCGAACTTGTTACCTTTTATGCGCCTAATCTCTCTTATGGTTCTTTTATCATCGTCATCATCTTCCCGCATAGCGGTACCATGCACAAAACTAACAGCGGCCAACAACTCCATTTCTTTGGGTGATCGCCCTGGGAGTTCTCCAATCACATTGTCAATAATAGACATAGAGCCATCTAACTCTTGACAATATTCCCTAATGGGCTCATGGGCATTACTGCCAGGACGGTATTGCGATCCGCTGCTTGGGCTAATGTCTTCTATAACATCACGGATCTTAAGCCATTCGACACGATCAGTTACTTCATAAGAATATGGGCCGTAGTAATGAATACGGTGGTTGATCGCTAAAGGAACACCGCTGACTTTCAAAAAGTACATGAGTCTCTGTAGGGCCGTCCTACTTATGCATTCGCTCATGCGCTCATACCAGTCTTCCACAACATAAGCAATAACAGCGTCCTCAAATTCCCATGCTAAACATTGCATTGATTACCTTCCCCTCTCGAAGAGAGCCAAAGCCAATTGCCTTATCCTCCTAAGTCGTTGAAGCTCAGGAACATCGATGAACCGAACTTCCGAGTCTGATAAACGTATGAATCCATGGACAGCATCACGAATTCTATTGAGGATAAGCATTACTAGGTACTGATAACACGGCTTTTTTTTTGACTTCTCCATAGTAACTGCGGATTTTGAGATTGTCCCTGTTATGCTTGCTTATTCAGCATAATACGAGAGAACACCTACAGGGATACGGCTATTCCCTGTTCAGATCTGTAACCACTTGATAATTTCTTATGTCTATATTCCCTAGTTCACTCAAGACATATTTGCATAAATCCGTCCATGTGCTACCAAGACCGTCTTTGTCCTCAGCCTTATAGAAGGCTATAATCATAGCATGTAATTTGCCGTCTATTGCTTTCAAATGCTCCATGGCATATTTCTCGTATACCGGATAATGCTTTCTTACTTTTGCAACGATATTACATAGTTTTGGAATATGCATTCCTGATAGAAAATAGAAGTTCTCCAATTCAGAAGCAGCTAGCATATCTATTCCATCTTTCATGATAGTTTCAACATAGAGACTGTAATCCGTTCTTTCTCTTATATCTAATTTAGGGGCATAGTTTTCCAGGATACTAATCGCTGCCTTTTGGATATTCTTGAACGTATTGTTTGCATCAAAGATGACCTGTCCGGTTGCATATATTTGCTGAGAAGTCAGATCGCTCTTAAGCCTTTCGTAATACTTCCATTCAGGAGATGCAAAATACTCGAATTCAACACTTCTATAGAATTCTCTTCCCCTCATACTCTTGTTCTCTTGATTCCAAATGAAAAAGATATCGATATCAGAATTCGGTCCCATATTTCCGGCAACATAAGAACCTGTTACCATGGCACCTATCATGCCATAATCCTGTCTCATTTTCTCTACATAATCTTCTACCACTGATTCTAAATCTCTCATTATGTATCACCTCAATTCCTGAATGGAGTTTCCTTAAGTGCGTATTGCGACAAATTCGGTCGTCTGTCCCGATGGGAGCCTACCAGGTGTTACAATAGAATCCGCCACCTGTTCCGACGGGACGTGGCCGTCTGCCGGAGCGAAGCTCGGCCAGGTAACCGGATCATAGCACTTCGGGTCTTGGAATGTAAAGGATGGGTGTTGACTCAGACGGACCTTGTCAGGTTGATGGCTCGCGGGATGCGTCCGAAAGTCCGGGAACATGTATAAATTTCCATAAACCCCCGCCACTTCTGCAGGAATCACACTCAACATGCAGAATAATCGTACGGGGTTATCCATCATCCAAGTAAGATCACAGGCTCATCCAGGTAAGCTCAGAGCCTCATCCAAGTAAAATCACAGATTCATCAGGGTAAGGTCTGAGGCCCATCCACGCAAGCTCACAGGTTGTACCACAGCCGGCCGTAGTAGTGACTTCTCGCCGAATCTGCGCCATTCGTGTGATGACCCCGGAGATTTGTCGGTGTCACTCTTAACTACCTCTCATACTTTGAAGCAATTGCGCGAACCTCTGCTACAACAGCTGTAATCCTGCTCTATACAGCCCCTATCTTCGTGACAGTAGCAGCATCCATCCTCTTTCAAGAACGCTTCACTCGATACAAAGCCCTCTCCCTTGTCATAACCCTGCTCGGTTGTTTTCTCGTGGCAGGCGGCTACAATCCTCGGCAGCTCGTCACAAATCCTATGGGAGTTGCCGCAGGACTCATCGCAGCTATTACCTACGGATCCTACACCATCTTAAGCAAGCGTTCTTTAGCCAGTCACTCATCGTCCACTACAGTGCTGTACGCCCTGGTTTTCGGAAGCATCTTCCTGACCCTCATCTCCATGCCTCGTCTCAATCAGCTTTGGGGCTTGCCGGGCCCTGCGTGGGGGCTCATTGTTGCCTTGGCGCTCGGCCCCACCCTTGGCGCATATGCACTATACGTCAAGGAACTCAGCCACATCGAAGCCAGCCATGCCAGCATTGTGTGTATGGCTGAGCCGGCTGCCACAGCAGTCCTGGCATATGTGATCCTCGGAGAGACGATGGAAACGATGCAAATAGTCGGGGCGATCGCAGTGATTGTAGGTGTACTGGTCCTGCAGCTCGGACCTAAGTCCTTAGTTAAGCCGCCCCCTTCCCACCGACAGGCGGCGTGACCCGTTTCACGCAGTCGCAGCAAAGCTTATCGAGCAGGACAAAGTCGCAGCAGTTGTCGAAGGCTCC
>DUVA01000261.1 GCA_012841305.1 Bacillota bacterium
CCATGGCAAATGCCACAACATTGCCTGCGGAAATCGTGTCAAGCCCAAGCTCGTCACAGACATAATTCGCAAATGCCACTTCCTCTATTGAGCGTAATGCGCAATTACTCCCAATGAGTGCTGTGGTTTCATACTCCGGACCTTCTACAAGGACAGTTTTCCCACGAAAACTCGCCTTGCATAGTTTTCCGGTAGCCATGGGACAAGCAAAACACGCCTTATCACCCACGACAATGGTGTCTTTCATAAGCTCGCCGCTTAACCCGTTTACATCCTCATAGAAATTCTGCCGGAAGTTGCGAGTAGGGAGGGCTGCGATAGAGTTCGCCCATGTAGTTACCTGCGCAAGCCCTAGATCCTGCCATGCCTTGAGCCCGGGATTCGCCAGAAGCTCCCGAAACATATTAGTCGCCACATTCTTCAGCCCGGCGATATCAGCCACAGGCACACCACGAGTCCCCCTCACAGCAATAGCTTTGAGGTTCTTGGATCCCATGACAGCTCCCATCCCGCACCTGCCTGCCTGACGGCCCAAATCATGGTTTATGCATGCAAACACGACACCGGTCTCGCCTGCGGGGCCTATCGTGGCAATCTGGAATTCGTCCCCCAGCTCCTCTTTCAGGACTTCTTCAGCCTTTATCGCACCTTGCCCCCAAATGTGATCCGCGCCTCGGATCTCCACCCGATCATCATCGATCAGAAGATAAGACGGGGTTTGTGCTTTGCCCCCCACAATAATCGCGTCTATCCCGGCGTACTTAAGTTCCCCTGCCAGGTGCCCCCCGATATTACTGTCACCGTAAAGGCCGGTAGCCGGGCTCTTTGCTGAGATGCTGGTTTTTGCCCCACTGGGCAAAAACAACCCTGCAAACGGGCCTGACGCAAAGACGAGTATATTGTCAGGCCCGTAAGGATCAGCGCCCGCCGGCACTTCTTTATAGACATAGTAAGCGCCAAATCCCCTACCGCCTATGTAATTGTGAACTAGCTCTTCAGTAAGAGGTTCATACGAGACTTTTCCGCAAGACAAGTCCACCCGGAGAATATTGCCTGCATATCCGTACATCTAATCCGCCACCTCCCCCTCATCGCTAGCTGCAAGGATACCTAGAATTCCCCTCGGACAAAGCTTCTCGCACTCCCCGCACAAGATACATTTTATCGGGTGATCCACGTCCGGATGAGTAAACAGGGCGCCATTTGGACACGCGTCCACACAGACTCCGCAATTCGTACATAACTCAGGATCAATGGTGACAACTCCTGAATCTAACCTAATTGCATCAAAGGGACATGCGTCTATACACTCGCCGCACTGGTCGCAGACAACAACCTCGTATCTGGCTTCAGTAAACAGCTTAGACACTATCCTTATGCCGGCTTTCTTCGGATTGTTCTCCTCGAAGTTAGCTACGGAACAGACTACCTGACAAAGCTTACATCCTGTGCACCGTAGCATGTCTATGTCCATCCTCATACCAATACCTCCCTGCCTGCCGAGAGAGTCCGAAGACCGTCAATCCCCTCATACGACCGACGGTTCGATCACCAGTTCCCCGCGTTCAAACCTTCCTAAATCAAGCCCATGAATGTCAATGGAAGGCCTTTCATCGCACACGATTTCACTGATAAGCTTGCCGGTCACAGGTCCCAGCATGAACCCGTGCCCTGAAAATCCGCAAGCCAGATAGAACCCTTCGCATGGTGTGCTTCCCAAGATTGGATGGGCATCAGGTGTCATGTCATAAAGCCCGGCCCACTGCCTGACCACTGACAACTCCCCCACCGGGGGTAATACCTTCGTTATTTCCTCTGCCATTTCAACTAAGAATTCCCGGGTGGAAGAAACGGAGAACCCCGGTTTCTCTTTGGGATCCCCCATACCCATGATAAAGCATCCATGGGGAGTCTGCTGACAGTAAAATCGCCGAGAAAAGGACATCACCATCGGGCCCAGAACCGGATCCACAGGTTCTGTCACAAGTATTTGGTGCCGCTCCGGATAGAACGGAATATCCAAGCCTACCATTTTTGCGACTACCCCTGAGTAGGGTCCTGCAGCGTTAATCACTACCTTAGTGTCAATCGTTCCCCTGTTAGTCCGTACGCTTTCGACTTTTCCGGATTCAGTCCCAATCTCATAAGCTTCGGTGAAGGTATGTATCGTGACGCCCAGCCTCTTTGCAGCCGTAGCATAAGCGTATGTAACATGAAAGGGATTAGCGTGGCCGTCTGTAGGACAGAATGTGGCCAGGTAGATGCCGTCTGTATTCAGTATTGGGACGATTTCCCTGGCTTCCTCCGGAGTGAGGAGCCTAACCGGTATACCCAGCTTATGTTGAAGTTTCACGTTCTCCTTGAACTGGTCCGCCTCTCGCCGGGTGTACGCCAATAAGAGATACCCGCCTTGTTTAAACTCTATGCTCCTTGAATAACCCAACTCCTCGTCCATTCTCTCAAATGCTCTGACGCTGTCAACAGACAGGAGGCAGTTGAGTTTAGTACCCCATTGCTGCCTGACCCCGGCTCCGCAACGCCCTGTGGAACCGGAAGCCAAGTAAGACCTCTCTACAAGCGCCACGTGGCCGAACCCTTTCTTCGCAAGGTGATACGCGATAGACGTGCCGATAACACCGCCACCGATAACCACCGCATCAGCAGTCTTTGGCAAACTGTCCGACATCCGGGGTGACGCGGTCTTAGCACAAGTCATTTGTATCACCTTCAACAATACCACCAAGACG
>DUVA01000262.1 GCA_012841305.1 Bacillota bacterium
AGCTGTCTCCTATCTTGAGATCTGATGCCGAGAAACGGGAATTGGTCCCTCATATATGCTGACATAGGCTCGCTCTGGCTCAAATCAGCATTCTCCGAAAAGGCCTTGATCGTGTGTTGGAAAAGTTCGGCTTTATTCACGTTTATCTCCTCCCAATACAACTGCACGAGGTCTTGCACCGCCCTCGGGGGCAGGAAGACCGCCGGCAATTAGCTTAGAGAGTTCCGTCAGGGCATCTGCCATGATGATCCTCCTTAGTAGATCTAGTGTATTAAGTTATTCGTCCAAATCTTCCGGGATCCCTTCCCTTGTGGCCTAATGCGTTATTCCTACGGAAGATTGCCAGCCAGGCGTTGGCGTTACTTCTGTGACAATGGAAAAGCGTTGTGTATGAGTCAAGGGGCACTGGGCTAACAGTCGCCGGATCTAACCCTCGCCGGGTGGTCTTGAAGTGGGCGGCTCTACATAGGATCACGCCGGTTAACATGAACATGGTCGATTACCGACCACTTTTTTCAAAACCCTGCTTCAATTTCCACCACCTTCTTGGATTTTAGCGGCAAAAAGCCGCCAAGTGGTAGATTCTCGGCCACCCCTAACGGCAATAGTGGTTGATTTTCGACCACATTTTTTGGCGAAGAGGGATTTTGATAGCTCTCTGAGGCTCAGGTGGAAGGTTTTCTACCACTTTTTTGGAAAAGGTGGCAGTTTTTCGCCCACCTTTCTGAAAAATGTGGTCGATTTCCTATCCACAATCTTCATGTGAAGGGATTCTCTGTGATGAGGTGGTCTATATCCTACCACCTTGACGCCTGATCCTGGTCGATAATCGACCACTAACAAGCCTCGAGGTGGTCGATTATCAACCATCCAGGCGACTGCGCTGAAGAAGATGGTTGAAAATCGGCCACTAGAGGGCTCCACGGTGGTTGATTCTCGACCACGTAAGACGTCGCCCCGCAGAAGCCATGGAAAATCATACAGCAAAAAAGGATTTATGGTTGATTTTCCGCCACCTAAGGTGTGGCTTGTCAAGATGCGTTAGTAAAACATACAATAAAGAGACAATTGTTGTTGTTTTACGGGTGTTAGCTATTTGAGGCTCAGGGAGAGCCATTCAACCACGTGGAAGCCTTCAGATCTGCCGGAGTGGATCTCAGGAAGAGCCATGTTCGACCAAGACACCCAGGGGGATCCTATATACCTTTTTCGTAGATGGACAAAGCTCCCATCTAATCTGACAGCCACAGTTAGAGTGCTAGTTGGAAAGCATATCCAGGGAATATGGCGTTTTGAGGAATTCCCGGAAGCGTAAACCACTGCGTTTCAAAAGCATCTGCATTGTAGTATAATAAGCATATAATAAGCATACAATTATGCTGCCGGACGAGGTGATCAAGATGATTCATATCAAGCCTTCTGCTGCGATCCGAAAGAACTACAATGAGATTTCGGAGCTATGCAAGCGGACGGGAGAGCCGGTGTACCTTACTAAGAACGGCAAAGGCGACCTTGTGGTCATGGACATCGAAGCGTTTGCGAGACGGGAAAGCATGTTGCGCTTGAGGGAAGCCCTGGCTGCTGCGGAGGAGGCGCGGTTGGTCGGAAAGAGCGGTTACACAGTTGACGAGGTGTCCTCCATGATGAAGACTGCCGTCAGGGAGGTCCTCGATGGACAGCGCAGATAAGGAATACACAGTGATTATTTCTGATGAAGCAGGGCAGATGTTAGTATCTCATTCTCGATTCTTGGCGCAGGTTAACGAATCGGCTGCATTTCAACTTATAACCGAATTTGAATATAAGGCAAAGTCCCTCAAGAAGTTTCCCCAGCGAAACCCATGGCTTTCAGATCCACTGGTACCAGCAGGTAAATACCGCAAGCTTCTGATAGCTAAGAGGTATTTATTGGTCTATCAAGTAAAAGGCAACACCGTGTATATAGATGCGGTTGTCGATTGCAGGCAGGACTATAACTGGCTGCTATGATGCATATACGGCGCATAGACGGCGTTCAGATATCGCCATACCTTAGTGTCAGTGTCAATTGCGCTTACCTTTAGGTTCCCCAAACGTATTGTGAGTCTCAACCAGCCTTGTCGATAAAGAACTTCTAGATTTCTGCATTCGCTTCAGACAAAAACAGGTTACCATTACAGAATGCTCCTGTTAGCTCTCTGAGGATGCCCATTCTTCAATGGATAGAAGGGACTTTCTACAGTCCTCCACCTGTCCATATTGGCTCTCTAGAGTGGAAATCGTCTTCCTTATTTCTTCTTCACTCTTATCCTTTTGCGAGACGGCGTGCCCAAGAACTCGGCGGATTGCCTGAATCGTGGCTTCTATCTTTTCCCCGAAAGAGTACTTGAAGTCAAGGAAACTCTTGTTGGTGCGTTGTTGAAAATCCCAGCGCACGCGGCCACAGTTTCGATCTACTTCTCCCTGCGCGTCGTTGAGAGTTTGATTGATTACCAACCTGTGTCCAATGGATTTGGGCAGGAGAACCGACAGGGAAGATGGCGCCACAGCGAAAGTTAAGCGTTCCTTGCCAAACTTGTAATAGAAGCTGCTGTCCGTGGTGAGGGATTCTACTTCCACAAATCCCTCCAGCCTGATGTCGAAGAGACCCGCTGACAGCTCCCTGATGCGTCCAATCACTTCATTTACTTGGATGGCAAATCTCTGAAGGATTTGCTCAAACAAAGCAGCTATTTTTGCTTCTTCTTGCATTCGCTAGGCGTTGAAGGTATAGGTAAGGGTTTCGACAACAAAAGTTTCAATCCCCTTTGCAAGCGCTTTTGCCGAGAGATCTCTTTTATCCTTCGCGAAAGCAGAGATTTTCTCCCTGAGCAAAGGGATTTGAGAGGCCTTAAAAACCTCAAGGTCTTCTTCGACTATCTTGATTACCCGCCCCATCTCTCCTTGGAGGATATACAAAGCATCCGCTTTCTCGTCAAGTATTCGGGTGAGTTGTTCTTCGAATGCTGCGATTTTATCCTGAAGCTCCTTTACTGGCATCTCTACTGCTTTTCTCTCAAGCTCCAGTAACCCCTTCAGCTCGGATGTTGCCTGCTTCCCGCGGCGTACGGCTGTAGTAAGCGCGATCTTACCTCTGCCAGCGGTTAAGAATTCCGAAAGGTCCCTCTCTAGCTGCGGAAGTCCGCTTCTCCCTAATGCTTCGAGGTTTCCTGTCAGCTTTGCTTCGAGGGCCAGCTTAGCTGATAGCGGGTAGAGCTCTATCCCGTTTTTGCCGAGAGATACCTCAACAGCCTCTTGGGAGAAGGCGAGGGCTTTTTCTCTGTCTTTGTCGTTCAAATAATCCACCTTGTTTAGCGTAAAGAAGATCTTTGGTACGTATTCTCTGATCTCCTTGAGGTACTCTCCTTCTGCCTCACTCAAAGGCGGATCTACCGTTAGGACAAAGATTGCAGCGTCAGCGCTAGGCAAGAAGTTATAAGCTACCTCTGTATTGTGGCGATATAGAGATCCAACCCCAGGTGTATCTACGAGGACTACCCCATCAGCAAGGCACGAAGAGGGAAGGGCTATCTCCACATACTCGACGTTCTTTACGTTATTAGGATTTTCCAGTTCTGTAATAAAGAGAGGCAACTCATCGACGGGAATTTCTCTGTTTTTTTTATTACTGAAGAAGACATTAGCCCTAATCTCCGGGCCGTAGCGAATCATGGTGATTATAGAGGTTAGCGGAACCACCGCCGTGGGCAAAAGCTTTTCCCCTAAAAGGGCATTAATCAGCGTGGTTTTGCCGCGCTTGAAGTGTCCCAAGACCACCAGGTAAAATCGATTTGATTCGAGTCTTTCGATAGCTTCCGCTAGCCTTCTTTCGATCCCCGTATTTGTCATCTCACGGGCCAGGGAAGCTGCTATTCTGAGTTCATCAAGGGCACGTTGTCTCATATCAGCATAGGTTGCAAGCATCCAATCTACCTCCATAGCTTAGCCACCTCGACGAGTCTATCATTTATAGCCAGTGCTGAACGGGCACACGTTAAGGTTGAAGCGCTTTCAATGTAGGTATTGCTTCAGGTGTCTGTTTCATGCACTCTTGTCTCCTATCAAAATAGCTCCTACGCAGGGCATTTCACCCTGGTAGGAGCTATTAGCTGTCTTGCAGCAAGAAACGCGAGCCCCATCGCGAACCAATCTTATTATGTTAGAGTTTGGGAAAGACAATGACAATACCCACTGATGCAAACGATACCATAGTATACACTTTATTACAAGAGTCAGTGAGTGCAATGTTCAATACCAGTGCAATAGAAGTGCAATGGCGTTCAATTTCTCAATTGACAGGCAGTCTTATTTTCGCTAGAATAATCGCAGGGAATGAAGTACTCCCTTGGCGACAGCCGAAACTGCTTCTAAAGCTGATGACTTCTGCAAAAGACTGCGGAGTCATCGGCTTTTTCGTTATTTATCAAGGAGGCGTCCTGTGAAACTTTGGCGTGCTATGAGGTTCGAAAGGGTTTCTCCGCAAGATTTTTGTGCAATGGTTGACCATACTCTTCTTGTTGAGGAAGCCGAGTGAGTAATCCCGAATTATTATGCATAGCAGAGAAAGGAAAATGTCTATGGTCTATTCCACCGAAGTAGAGCATATGTGTCGTGTGGCAAAAGGCGCATACCACGGCCCTTCTCGCATTCCTGAAGAAGGGACATGGGTACAGGTAAAAGAAATCAAGGACATCTGTGGTCTGACCCATGGCATCGGTCGGTGTGCACCGCAACAGGGCACGTGCAAACTGACCCTAAATGTTAAGGATGGTATTATCGAAGAGGCTCTAATCGAGGTTTTGGGATGTAGCGGTATGACCCATTCTGCGGCAATGGCTTCTGAGATTCTTCCCGGCAAGACTCTTCTAGAAGCGCTGAACACAGACCTTGTCTGTGACGCTATCAATGTTGCTATGCGTGAGTTGTTCCTTCAGATCGTCTACGGGCGCACACAGACGGCTTTCTCCGAGGGAGGACTTCCCATCGGAGCTAGTCTTGAAGATTTAGGCAAAGGCCTTAGAAGTCAGGTCGGCACCATGTTTGGGACAAGGGTAAAGGGCGCTCGCTATCTGGAAATAGCAGAGGGCTATGTCACCCGGGTGGCGCTGGACGGGGAGAACCAGATCATCGGCTACGAATTCGTTCATCTCGGTAGAATGATGGCTGCCATAAGGACAGGTGTCGAGCCGGCACAGGCACTTGCCGATGCTTCCGGTACTTACGGTCGCTTTGAAGAAGCTGTGAAGTATATCGATCCCCGGCAGGACTAAGAAAGCGAGGATAGAAAATGACTTTCTTCGAGAGTTACGAGAGACGAATAGACAGAGTTAAGTCCGTTCTTGCCGAATATGGTATTGCCGGTATTGAAGAAGCGAGGAACGTCTGCCATGAAAAAGGCATTTCCCCTTATGATCTGGTAAGAGAAATCCAGCCTATCGCCTTTGAAGATGCCTGCTGGGCATATACTGTTGGTGCGGCAATCGCCATCAAGAAAGGCTGCAAAGTCGCTGCCGAGGCCGCCGAAGCCATCGGTATCGGCCTTCAAACCTTCTGCATCCCAGGTTCTGTTGCCGAGGATCGGAAGGTCGGACTTGGACATGGCAATCTTGGAGCCATGTTGCTTCGGGATGAGACCAAGTGTTTCGCCTTTCTCGCCGGTCACGAATCCTTTGCCGCGGCCGAAGGCGCAATCGGCATCGTGAAGAACGTCAACAAGACGCGGCGTGAGCCACTGAAAGTCATGCTGAACGGTCTTGGCAAGGACGCCGCCCAAATCATCTCTCGCATCAACGGTTTTACGTACTGCCAGACACAGTTTAACTACACTACCGGCGAAGTGAGAATCGCGCGTGAGATTCCCTATTCCAGAGGCGAACGGTCAAGTGTCCGTTGCTTTGGCGCTGACGATGTCCGTGAAGGTGTTGCCATCATGCATCTGGAGGGGGTTGACGTTTCCATCACTGGCAATTCCACCAATCCTACACGCTTCCAACATCCGGTGGCAGGAACATATAAGAAGGAGTGTGTGGAGCAAGGGAAAAAGTATTTCTCCGTTGCCTCCGGCGGCGGTACAGGTCGTACACTGCATCCCGATAATATGGCGGCAGGCCCCGCTTCCTATGGTATGACCGACACAATGGGGCGTATGCACTCTGACGCTCAGTTTGCCGGTTCGTCCTCCGTTCCGGCTCATGTTGAAATGATGGGCTTCCTCGGAATGGGCAATAATCCGATGGTGGGAGCGACTGTTACAGTTGCAGTTGCTGTTACAGAGGTTATGAATAAGTAAATATCGGGGAATTGAATACCAGGGAATGAAGCTCTCCCTTGGCAATAACCAAAACCGCTGAAAAGCTGATGACTTCTATAAAACAAGCAGGGTCATCAGTTTTTTTGTATGCTCTGCTCAGCAAAACGAGGTGAGTATATGTTTTACAGCATTCTGTTTCCCAACAAGGAACGGCACAAAGATCCTCGTATGACAGAAATGCCTGACTATTTCAAGGACTTGAACCTTGACCAAGTGATTTTGTCTGTCACGCAAAGGCGAAGTGACTTTGAATTAGAGCCGTTCTTCTTTACTCCGCTGCGTGACATTGACACCATTGTCTATCGGCAGGAGATCATGCGCGACCTTGACGCCCCGGAGCTTCTCACGCGGATCAAGCTGTTTGCAAAAACCATATACGACATTCAAAGAGGCATGGCGGAAATGCAAAAGCATTTGCTGAACGCAGACAGCTATCACAACAACTATCTGACAAGAGGTCGCTACCTAAATGCGGCGGAGCGTTATTGCAATGCTGTCAGTTCGTTCATTGAGGAGAAAAACCCGAATACACTGAATTCCCGTGGACTGAAGAGTTTTTGGGAATACATGAGTAGCTACGGCACATCCGACGCTTTCCTCGCCTTAACTGCCTATATCAAGAAGTTGAGAGTCAATCTTGCGACCGTGAAATACTGTATGCTCATTAGAAACGATAATATTCGCGTTCGTAAATACGAGCAGCAAGAAGACCACAGCAAACAGATTCCCGAGATATTCGATAAGTTTAAGCAAAGCGCCACGAAGGACTATCGGCATACGTTGCGTGAGGAACCCCATGCAGAGCATGTGGAAGCTGCGGTACTGGATATGGTGGCAAGGTGGTACAAGGATGTATTTGAAGACTTGAACCGCTTTTGCGCACAGCATATGGACTTTGTGGATAACACAATCGCACGATTTGCCCATGAGGTGCAATTCTATATCGCATGGCACGAATATATTGGATCGTTTCGTCGCGTCGGGCTCAGTTTCTGTTATCCGAAGATATGCACTACCAAAGAACACATATACAGTCTCGGCGGTTTTGACCTTGCTCTTGCACGTAGCCTTTTGTCTCATGGCACAGTTGTTACCAATGATTTTTTCCTGGACACGCCTGAGCGGGCTATTGTAATTACCGGCCCCAATCAGGGCGGAAAAACAACCTTTGCTCGCACCTTCGGTCAACTGCACCATCTTGCCTGTATCGGCTGCTGTGTGCCTGGCACCGATGCAGCGCTGTTCCTATTTGACCACATTTACACCCATTTCGGGCGTGAGGAGGATCTGTCAACTCTCAGTGGGAACCTGCAAGATGACCTGATAAGACTTCATCGAGTCTTTGAAAATGCTTCGGAGGACAGCATCATAATCATCAATGAAATTTTCTCATCTGCAGCCTTGCAGGATGCTCTGTTGCTCGCCAAACGAATGATGGACAAAGTCGTAAGCCTCGGTGCATTGGCTGTATGCGTTACGTTCCTGGATGAGTTAGCGTCCCACAGCGCTGAAACGGTCAGCATGATGAGTACAGTCCGGCAAGACGATCCCACACAGCGGACATACAAGATCGTGAGACAGTCAGCAGACGGGCTGGCATACGCCATTCACATTGCAGAAAAGCATGGATTGACCTATGAACGTCTATGCAGGAGGTTGCAGGCATGAAAGCATACTTGATGTTTAGAGACAAAGACTTTGACATAAAGGAACAACTCCCCTTTGGAAAAGATATGCTAGTTTCCGATCTGGAGCTAGAAACGCTTTTGTCTGCTATGGCACAGGGTGATGAGGTGATTCTTGAGGCAGCGGGCACGGCGCTTTTGTGTGGTCTGCAAAGCGCCTTAAGCGACTGCATCAAGAATCCGGCTGAGGTCAGAGATCTTTATGCAATCACAATTGAGGCCATTGAGCGTGTGCGAAAAGGATTTTGGTGGCTTTCCACGCAATATACCTCCAGCCTTTTGTCCAACGCAGTCGGCCTGCTTCAAGCACTTGTCGGAATGCTTGTAAAGCTGCGCAAAGTCGCGGATGAAAGCATTGACAGATTTGAGTCCGAGGGGTTTGTCACATTGCTTTCCATACTTCAGCGTGAATTGGATGACGACTATTGTCGATTGGTCAATGAGCATTTGAATGAACTGAAATTCAAAGACGGCACTTTGATCAGCGCGCGTTTAGGCGACTATAATCAGGGGATCGATTACGTGCTTCGCCGCAGGCAGAGAAAGCATTCTTGGCGCAGATGGAGATTTGCGCCCTCCTACACTGTCGCTCCCCGAGATCACGGTGGCAGCGTTGACCTGTCTAAGCGCAGAGAGCGGGCCATCACTGAAGTGGCAAACGTGCTTGCGCAATCGGCGGAGAATGTGGAGAGTTTCTTCAAGATGCTCCGCAGCGAGCTAGCGTTTTACATTGGGTGTTTGAATTTGTATGAGCAATTGCAGCAGATAGGCTTGCCGGTATGTTTCCCAGATCCGCTGGAGCCGGTCAAACGACATCGCTGCATTCGTGGCTTGTACGACGTCAGCCTTGCCTTGCAGACAAGAGTGCCAGTCGTCGGTAATGATCTCTTGGCCGATCATCAGTCGCTCTTTATCATCACAGGAGCCAATCAAGGTGGTAAAACCACGTTTTTGCGCAGCATTGGACAGGCTCAACTCATGATGCAGTGTGGTATGTTTGTGCCTGCCGAGGCTTATGCATCGCACATTTGCAAAGGTATATATACCCACTTTAAGAAAGAAGAAGACACCCAGATGAAGAGTGGAAGGCTGGATGAGGAGCTTGTCCGTATGAGCGGCATCGTGGACCATCTCAGCGCGGGGGCGCTCATGCTGTTTAACGAGTCTTTTGCAGCCACCAATGAGCGGGAGGGTTCGGAGATCGGCCGCCAAATCGTATCAGCGCTCATACAGTACGGTATAGAGGTTTTTTCCGTAACACATCTGTTTGAGTTTGCAAATAGATTCTATGAGGAACATTTACCCGATGTTGCCTTCCTTCGCGCTGAACGTCTTGAGGATGGGAAACGTACCTTTCGTATCATTCCGGGCGAGCCACTCAAGACCAGTTTCGGGGAGGACTTGTATCAAGAGATTTTCGGCTCTGAAAAGGGTTGAAATTAGCATTATTATGAGATTCAATCAAGAGGATGTTTAGTCAACCGGCGCTATTGCGCATACGCTTGTATGCATTGATCAACCCATTGGTGCTACTGTCGTGGCCGATTACAGGTTCATCATCGCTAAGTTCTGGCAGAACTGCCTTAGCGAGCTGCTTGCCCAGTTCAACCCCCATTTGGTCGAAGCTATTAATATTCCAGATTACGCCTTGCGTAAAGATCTTGTGTTCGTATAAAGCGATAAGCATGCCTAGCGTTTCAGGGGTTAGCTTCTTGTATAAGAATGTGTTGGTAGGCTTGTTCCCTTCAAAAGTCTTGGCCGCCGTGAGCGCTTCTAATGCTTCTCCTGAGTTGCCCTGGGCTATGAGCTCTGCGCGTGTCTCTTCAGGGGTTCTGCCTTTCATGAGGGCCTCTGTCTGTGCCAAGAAGTTCGCCACTAGGACGGCGTGGTGATCTCCAACGGGATTGTGGCTTTGGGCTGCAGCTAAGAAATCACATGGAACCAGTTTTGTGCCCTGGTGAATCAACTGGTAGAAGGCGTGCTGGCCGTTTGTGCCGGGTTGTCCCCAGAGTATCGGCCCTGTCTCGTAGTCTACGGCATCGCCTGTCCTAGTGACGTGTTTGCCGCTACTTTCCATATCAGCTTGCTGTAGGTAATCAGCGAAGCGGGCAAGATACTCATCATAGGGTAGGACAGCGTGGCTTTCCGCCCCCTGGAAGTTGTTATACCAGATGCCAAGCAATCCCATGATTATAGGGATGTTTCTATCTGGCGGTGCGGTTCGAAAATGCTCATCTACCTTGTGTGCGCCTGTCAAAACCGCTTCAAAGTTGTCCATGCCGGCATAGAGTGCGATTGAAAGCCCAATAGATGACCAGAGGGAATAACGTCCACCGACCCAATCCCAAAAGACAAACATGTTATCACTGTCGATTCCAAACGCTTCGACGGCCTGTTGGTTAGTGGAGATGGCAGCAAAATGCTTGGCCACGGCGGTCTCATCACGGGCTCGGTCAAGAAACCAACTACGAGCTGTGTGAGCGTTCATCATGGTCTCTTGAGTAGTGAAGGTCTTAGATGCAATCAGGAACAGTGTCGTTTCGGGGTTGAGATCTTTTAGGGTTTCAGCGATGTCAGTGGGATCAACATTGGACACGAAGTGCACACGCAGGCGGTCATGTCCGTAAGGTTTAAGCGCACGTGTGACCATGCGGGGCCCTAAGTCTGATCCGCCGATCCCGATATTGACAACGTCAGTCATGGGAGATCCTGTGTAACCCCTCCACTTACCGCTGCGTACAGCTTCGGAGAAGGTTCGCATCTTGGCAAGAACTGCGTTTACTTCTGGCATTACGTCTTTACCGTCTACCAGGATGGGGTGGTTGGATTGATTCCGCAATGCAATGTGTAATACAGAGCGATTCTCGGTGGTGTTGATTCTCTCGCCGCCAAACATCGCCTGAATGGCCTGGGGCAACCCGGCCTGCTCGGCGAGATCCAACAGCAGGTGCATGGTTTCTGCTGTGATGCGGTTTTTGGAGTAGTCGAATAGCAAGTCTTGGAACCAGACAGAGAACTTTTGGAATCGCTTTGGGTCAGATGAGAATAAGTCGCGCATATGTACATTTTTCATCTTCTTTGCATGAACGGCCAGGGCTTGCCAAGCCGGAAGCTGAGTTACAGACATAGCAATGCTCCTCTCAGTTTCCAGTATATGTTCTTATCATACCCATTTCCGTTATGCTTTGGGCATGGGTTCAATATAACATCGCGTCTACTAAGCCTAATACTAGCATGTCAACGAACTATGGGCAATCTCGCTCTTTTGGGATGTCTCTCTTCCAGGATCCAGTGGTATACTCATTATGTGGCAAGTGTTCAAGTATTTGGAGGTGTAGCTATATGTTCATAATGGACGCGCACTGTGACACGCTTATGGACGTAGTTGAAGGGCGTCGTAGGCTGGCAGATAAGGACAGGGGAGGTCAACTCGACCTGCCGCGTATGATGGAGGCAGGAGTTTCGGCCCAGATATTCGCCATATATGTATCAAAAGAGTACTTACCCGGTGGGGGCGCCAGGCGAGCCCTTCAATTTGTGGACGCGTTCTACCGGGAAATTGAAGACAACAGCGATAAGCTGATATTCGCTACAACCGGGAGTGATGTGGATAAAGCGCGTGAAGAAGGCAAGATAGCTGCTTTCCTGTCCATCGAGGGAGGAGAAGCATTAGACGGCCGAATTGAGCTTTTGCGCATATTCTACCGGCTTGGCGTAAGACTCATGACCCTCACGTGGAGCCTTAGGAACGAGCTTGCAGACGGGGCTTTCGAGGGACGGACAGGCGGTGGGCTAACCAGGTTCGGCGTGGACGTGGTGGAAGAAATGGACAGGCTGGGCATGGTCGTGGATGTGTCGCATCTATCAGAGGCCGGCTTTTGGGACGTAATGAAAGTTTCAAAAAGGCCTATCGTCGCTTCGCACTCCAACTCAAAGGAGCTCTGTTCTCATCCGCGTAATCTTACGGATGACCAGGTTAAGGCTATTGCAAAGAAAGGCGGATTCATCGGTGTGAACTTCGCAGGATACTTCCTCGGAGAGGGAAGACGCTCCCTTTCAGGGGTTATAGATCACATAGATCATCTCTGTACCGTCGTTGGCCCGGAGCACGTAGGATTGGGCTCGGATTTTGACGGTTTGCCGTTTGAGCAACTTCCCGATGAGCTGAAGGATGTGTCGGGGCTGCCGAAAATAGCAGAAGGATTAGCTGCCCGGGGGTATTCTGAGCAGGCGATACAAGGGATCATGGGCGAAAATCTACTCCGAGTGGTGAGAAGTGTTATAGGTTAAGGAGGTAATCTCTCGTGGATAGCGTTATAGTGTTCGAGTTTTTGAGAGGGATCGCAACTCCTGGGATCGACAAAGTGATGAAGGTCATAACAGACTTAGGTTCCACTGCATTCTATATGGCTGTAATTCCCATACTCTATTGGTGTATCAGCAAGTCGTTAGGCTTCAGCTTGGCCATAGCTCTATCAGTTTCCAACTACATAAACGTAGGGGTCAAGTTCATCTTTTGCCGGCTCAGGCCTTACGTAGTATTCCCGCACCTTGATGCGCCTGAATACCTGAAGTTGACCGGAACCGGGTATTCGTTTCCAAGCGGTCACGCACAGGTTTCGTCTACATTCTGGACGTATTTAGCGCGCAGCGTCAGGCGGAAATGGATGACGGTTATAGGAATCGTAGTAGTTGTCTTTGTGGCTTTCACACGAGTCTATGCTACGGTTCATTATCCTTCAGACGTTTTGGTCGGAGCGGTGCTGGGTGTAGCTATTGCCTACTTATACGCAGAGATCGAAAACCGCGCGTGTGTATCGCTCCCAAGGGGCAAGAGAAGAGTCAAGCTTCTACTGGCAGTCTCCGTAATTGCTCCCGGTTTTGCATTCGCCTTATCGTCCCCGTTTAATGTTGCGTTCACTGAGGAAGTCGCTCAAGTGCTGGGTTTCATAGCCGGGGCAGGGGTAGGATATACGCTGGAGACTGAGTATGTCAAGTACGATGTTCGTGCAAGCTTGCCAATACAGGCTATCAAAATAGTCCTGGGCTTGGCAGGGGTAATGGCAGTAAGGTACGGCCTCAAAGCAGTCTTCCCCGGCACTGCATTCTGGAACATGCTGCGCTATGCCTTGGTAGCCGTGTGGGCTACATTGGGGGCGCCGTTTGTGTTCAAGAGCTTGTTCAAAGCAGGATCATCCGCGCCGAGAAATGGATGTTAGTACTGCTGCTTATATTAGTGGCTATAGTACCTTGCTCAAGAATGCTTGTGTTCTTGGGTTTTGAGGTTTTGCAAGGACTTGCTCAGGTGGGCCTTCTTCCACGATTAAGCCTTCGTCCATGAAAAGGACTCTGTCGCCTACCTCGCGCGCGAAGCCCATCTCATGAGTGACTACGACCATGGTCATGCCTTCTTCAGCCAGCCGACGGATGACATCCAGCACCTCGCCGATCATCTCCGGATCTAAGGCTGACGTAGCCTCGTCGAACAGCATGGCCATGGGTTTCATGGCAAGGGATCGGGCGATGGCAACGCGTTGCTGTTGTCCCCCGGATAACTCAGACGGGTAAGCATGCTCCTTTTCAGCGATTCCTACTTTCTTTAGGAGATCTCTGGCAGTCTGCCGTGCTTCTTCAGGCGACATGCCGCGTACCTTCGTAGGTCCGAGGATGATGTTGTCTATTACAGTCATGTGCGGGAAGAGGTTGAACCTCTGGAAGACCATGCCCATCTCGCGCCGCACCTCATTTACGTTAACGTGCGGGTCAGTGATGCACTGTCCGCGGAAGAATACCTGGCCTGCAGTGGGTTTCTCAAGCAGGTTAAGGCAGCGTAAGAAGGTGCTCTTGCCCGACCCGGACGGTCCGATGACCACGACTACTTCGTGGGGATTGACAGTGACATCAATCCCGCGCAGTACATGGTTGCTTCCGAAATATTTCTCCAGTCCCGAAGTTCTAATCAAGTACTTTCAACCTCTTTTCAGACCAGGCTACCAACCTGGAAATTGCAAATGTCATTACCAAATAGATGAGGGCTACAACCATGTATACCTCAAAGGGCCTGAACGTCCTTGTGATAACCACCTGGCCTTTTCGGAGCAGTTCTTCCAAGGCTATGACTGATACCAAAGATGAATCCTTCAGCATCGCGATGAGTTCATTCCCCAAAGGCGGTATGATTCTTCGGAAAGCCTGTGGGAAAATAATATACCGCATGGTCTGAGCATAAGTCAACCCGACAGATCTGCCTGCTTCCACTTGTCCCCTGTCTATCGACTGTATGCCTGCTCTTACAATCTCAGCTACGTACGCTCCGCTGTTA
>DUVA01000263.1 GCA_012841305.1 Bacillota bacterium
CTGCCTACAACAAACAGAACTACAAGCCCCTGAATTGCCATAACGATAGCAGCCGGAATCGCCACTGCCCGTTGCATCATATCCGCACCCAACGTAAGCATGCCAAAGAGGATTGCAGCGGGAATAGCGCCTATTGGATGCAACCTGCCGAAGAGGGCCACCACAATACCGCTGAAACCGTATCCTGCGGATAACCCTTCAAGAACCCTGCGGTGAACCCCCAAGACTTCCACCATACCGGCAAGCCCTGCAAATCCACCTGCCAACGCCATAGCCAACACCTGATATTTCTCAACATCGATGCCTGCAGCTCGTGCTGCATCAGGGCCTTCACCTGCTGCCCGCATTCGATAACCTATGGTAGTGCGCCACAGGAAGATGAACACAACAAACGCAAGGGCTATCGCAAGGAAAAAACCCCAGTGAAATCTGGTCCCCTTGATTAGGCGGGCCATCCAGATTTGTCTTGGAAGCTGAGCAGTCTGTGGTGTGCCGGTGCCGTAGGCTACTTCTTCCGGGTCTATCATCGGACCTCGAATAAGGTAGAGACAGAGCTGAAGCGCAATGGAGTTCAGCATCACTGTGCTGAGTATCTCGTTTACATTAAGTTTTGCCTTCAGCCATCCGGCAAATCCACCCCAAACAGCGCCTGCCAACGCACTGACTATTAACGTCAAAGGCAGCAAGATAACAGCAGGCCAGCCCGGAAGTGCAAGAGCGACAGCAGCACCTGCTATCGCTCCCATAACCATCTGTCCTTCTCCACCAATATTAAGGATTCCGCTGCGGAATGAAGTCACCACTCCAAGGCCTACCAGCAGCAGTGGTGTGGCTTTTACAAGGCTTTCAGTCATTCCGAATCGTCCGCTGAAAGGTCCAAGAAACATTGATCGATAAGCAACCAGTGGATTTGCGCCTGCTATGGCAATGAGGATCGCGCCTACCAAAAGGGCTAAGAGTAGGGCGCCTATTAGAAGTGCAACTTGGGACAGAGATTGAACCAGTCTGTTGGATTTCTTCATTGGAGCAACTCCCACCTATTCCAGGGTCTTTCCCTTGAAGTAACAGATCTTACGCTCGCGCCTCTGTAGCCGGTTATGTTCCCGTCTTCGTTGTCCTCTGTTTTCCTTCCGTCGTGTACAGCCGCTATTCTTTTTTCCAATGCCAACTGTTTACTGTAAATTCTTAGGGTTTTATCCAGTCATGTCCCATGATTGCCATTTGTTATTCGATGCGTTGGATGTAAAGTCCTGCTTTATTTCAATGAAAATTTTCCAATGCCACAATGCAACTGCCCGATGCGCCCGCCTATCGGCATCAGGCCAATTCACCGGATTCCACCATGCCATAAATGGTCAGGGGAATTCAACCGCTTGCGATAGCCAGCGCAGTCGAATTCCCCCAAAGTTCATCTGTACTAAAAGTTCATCTGTACTAAATATGTTCAAACCGTCCGGTAAAGAATCTCAATACCGACGGCTCGTAGACCCATTTGAGGCCCCGTATATCGCTTGCCTCAGCAAGCAGACTCTCTACTGAATCTGCTACGTAGTCCAGATGTGCATTTGTGTAGACCCTACGTGGGATAGTGAGGCGGACCAGTTCGAGTTTGGGATGATAGTTGTTACCATCCTTATCCCTGCCTGCAGACACGATGCCTCGCTCCATGGTCCTCACACCGGAATGCTCATATATTGCGGCTGCCAGGGCCTGAGCAGGCAGTTCATCCTGGGACAGGTGAGGAAGGAATCTTCTGGCGTCAACAAATACCGCATGGCCTCCTACAGGCTTTACAATGGGGACGCCTCTTTGGCTCATTCTGTTGCCGAGGTATATGACTTGTTCTACACGATGCCTTATGTAGTCGTAGTTCATGGCTTCTCTGAGCCCTCTGGCGAATGCTTCCATGTCTCGACCGGTCATCCCGCCGTAGCTGGGCATTCCTTCATACACGACAACCAGGCCGGTAGCCTTTCGGTAGAGGTCCTCCTCGTTTACGGCAAGGAAACCGCCCATGTTGACAATTCCGTCCTTCTTGCCGCTCATGGTGCAGCCGTCTGAATAGGAGAACATCTCCAGCACGATTTCAGCAATGGTTTTGTCTTCGTAACCTGCTTCACGCTTCTTTATAAAATAGGCGTTCTCAACACAACGCGTCGCGTCAAATATCACTCGAATCCCGTATCTTTGGGACATTTCGTATACAGCCTTTAAGTTTGCCATGCTTGTAGGCTGTCCGCCTGCCATGTTCACTGTTACTGCAACGCATATGTAAGGAATCTTCTCCGGGCCGACCTTCTTGATAAGAGCTTCATATTTCCCAAGGTCTACGTCGCCCTTGAAAGGAATGTCATCCCGCTCGGGTTCGTGGGCTTCATCTCTGATTACATCCACGAAAGTCCCGCCTTGTAGCTCCATGTGGGTTCTGGTGGTAGTGAAATACATGTTCCCGGGAATATACATCCCGGGCTTAACCAGGATCTGCGATATCAAGTTTTCGGCCCCTCTGCCCTGGTGAGTGGGGACCACATACCTAAACCCGAACAATTCCCTTACTGTCTCTTCAAGGTGGATCCAGTTCTCGCTCCCTGCATAAGCTTCATCACCTAACATCAACCCAGCCCATTGATAATGGCTCATTGCGTTTGTGCCGCTGTCAGTCAGGAGGTCAATAAATACATCTCTGGTTTTTAGCAGGAATGTGTTGTAACCGGCATCCTTGATTCTCTTAGCCCTTTCCTCCTTGGGCAAGAGGGTTATTGGCTCAACCATCTTAATCTTGTAGGGTTCCGGTATATACTTGGACTCCACTTGCGCGTCCCTCCTTAATAAACTCACTTGATGAACTATAGAAGATATCTCCCTACACAATGTAGTTTTCGCCATCACCCCACCGAATTACCTTCTTTTTGCCTGCTTCACAAAAAGATCTTATGCTTCCCCAAAAACCGTGTTGGCAAACAGCCTCCTGACTCTGAGGATATGTTGGTTCGATCTGGTGAATTGTAGCCTATTGGTAAGCAGCACAACTACTACCTCGTCCTTAGGATCTATCCACATCACTGTGCCGGTAAAGCCTGTATGTCCGAAACAGCCCGGAGGCGCAAGGTCTCCGAGAGGTCCGCCAGGGGTCGCAAACTGCCACGCGAGTCCACGATGCTCGTCCCCGGGAAGGCCTTCTGTCCAGTTCCGCTGCGCAATTCGAATCGCCGAGCTGCTGAGGATAGGCTGTCCGTTGTAAACCCCTTCATTTAGGTACATTTCGCCGAACTTCAGAAGATCTTCGGCTGTGGAGAACAGCCCCGCATTCCCTGCCACCCCGTCGAGCCATGCAGCATTCTCATCATGGACCACCCCACATGGGATATCACCTGCAATATGCCGCGCGTTCCACTCGCGTTGTGAGGCCGCCATCTCGAGCTGCGCAAATGCTTCCATTATCTCTCTACCGCGGGAAGTGGCTGATCTAGACTCAGTCGGGACGAGTCTCTCCCGAATTCTGTCAGGCACAGGCCTGTCCAGCGACAAGAACATCGTATCCGTCATTTCCAAGGGATCAAATATCCGCTGTCGCGTAAATTCATCCAAGGCCATACCGGTAACTTTCTCGATTACCCACCCCAAGAGGATGAACCCGGGACATGAATACTGCACACGGGTTCCAGGAGGCCAACTCAGCTCTACACCTCGCATGAAAGACGGGATATCCTCACGCCTCGCACCGATCTTAAAAAGCGGTGTCCAACCTGTAAGCCCCAGGGTCTGGGTGAGGAGGTGCCTGATTTGCGCTTTTCCCAGCGGATGATCAGCAAGGCAAGGCGCAAAATACTCAATTGGATCATCAAGCCCGATCTCCCCGTAATCGATGAGAACCAGCGCTGCCGTGGTAGTGGCAACTGCCTTTGTCAGGGATGCCAGATCAAATATACAGTCAGTTGACATAGGGACAGGATCAGGACAGAGACGCATGAAACCGAAGGCTTCATGCATAAGTATCTTCCCTTGCTTCGAAACAAGGGCTACAGCTCCTGGATATGCATGCACTTTCGGATCAGTGCCGCACCATTTTCGAATGACCTTCGACGCCCTGCTCTCTTCAAATGTTTCCATAGTCAATGCAAAAGCCTCCTATACACTAACCCAAATTCTTGCCCATGCCGAACTTTCCTGCCATAGTATGGACAAAACCCCAGATTAATGTTATGCAGGTGATATGTCGCATACGGACGCCGTAGTATTGATAGTAGGCATCCCACTGATCAGAAAGTCGCGCAGTTCTATAGTTCTGGCAATTACGCAGTAACGCACTCCTTCATCAACGCATATCTTAGTGATAGCCCGTCTGCCAATGGGCAAGTCAACTGAAAGGTGGCAACTGATGATGGAGAATCTGCTCTCCAAGGAAGCCGAGGCGTTCTTTGCACAGTCGCTGCACAGCCACCCAATTGGAGCTTTCGTAAGGCAATGCACGAATGCAACCATACTGCCTTGGGCTGTTGAGTTCAAGTGCGGCAATTGCTGCAAGAAGGCGTCTGGCGCGAGGCTTGTAGGAATATGCGGAGGACTTTTGATTCTTGCGCCTTTTGATCCTTCGGGCATAATCGTTGAGCTTTTCGGCGAAGAAGGCGTAATAAACACTGAGACCGCCAGATTAGTATTGATACCTTTGGATAACGTATGCAGCCTGGAAGTCATCGCCCTTGATGTGAACGGCGGTTAACCTGCAGATAGTCTAGAAGGAGGAGGGTTTTTCTCTCCTCCCTATCACAACTTTATTGTACCCTGCGGCATGCTTTCGAACCTTCGGGACTTCTGTTTCCTGCAGCCTTACGAACCGCGCGCAATTACGTGACGCAGTATCGCACTCCTCCATCAACGCATATCTTAATGATAGCCCGTCTGCCAACGGGCAAGCCAACTGAAAGGTGGCAACTGATGATGGAGAATCTACTTTCCAAGGAAGCCGAGGCATTATTCGCACAGTCGCTGCACAGCCACCCAATTGGGCCTTTATTCAAGCAATGCACGAACGCAACCAGACTGCCTTGGGCTATTGAATTCAGGTGTGGTAATTGCTGCAAAAAGGCGTCTAACGCGAGGCTCATAGGAATATCCGGGGGGCTTTTGATTCTTGCGCCTTTTGATCTTTCCGGAATAATCATCGAGCTTTTCGGCGAAGAAGGCGTGATAAACACTGAGACCGCCAGATTAGTATTGATACCTTTAGATAACATATGCAGCTTGGAAGTCATGGCGTTTCCGATCCCGATGGTAGACCGTTAACCTGCAGATAATCAACGAGGAGGAGAGTCAACCTCTCCTCCCTATCACAACACCACAGCACCCTCCTCACCGCACACCCTTCTCATACTTAGGGACGCTGACTCTTCATCGAGGCGTCAACGTCCCAGCATACGTGAAAGTTTGTCGCCGGTAGACTAGACCGGCCTTCTAACAGGTATATGCTCCCTTATCTCGCGCAATTCGACAATAGCCATATCGGCTTCTCTACGGACATGGTCAGCTAAGAGAGGCGAAGGAATTGCACTCAATAATCGGCACGTGAGTAGTAGCTCATACGCAGCTGCCTTAAAGTCACGCAGTTCCGTAGTTCTGGCAATTGCTTCATCCACGAACCTTGCGGCAGTGTTGAAGAACTGCGGTCTCGCTTCTGCCATTGACTCCAACTCCATTGCTGTCTGAAGTAAGTGCACAAAGGTCATTCGGGCCTCTTGAGCTTGATGTATAAGAGATCTTTCAGACGGATCCAATAGATGTATTATGAACTCTATATGCTCCTTCATGATGCGTATCCAGAATACCACACGTCTAAGCAACATATGTAAATGGCAGGCTTCACCGGGCTGAGTCTTGGCAACGAGTTCCAAAAGGGCGAGGAAATGGACTGCTTCACGAGTTATGTGGTCAATTAGTAATGGATATAGATTAGGACGCAATTGGCACTCGACCATCATGCGCAAGAGTGCATGTTTAAATTCAATGAGGTCAGATACTGCTTCCCGAAGCGCCCTGAGCAAGTTGGGATTTAGTGTGGTGGCTTGGTTTACCTTGGCCTCAAGATCCGCGAACCTTGCTTCAAACTCCTGCGCTCTCCTTATGAGGTCAGGCCTGTCACAAGGCAAGCCTGCCCCTATGAACATTGAGTGTTCTTTCATGATTCTGGTCCAGAAGCGTATCTCAGTTAAGAGATCAGCCCCGGTGCCTCCGCCGCCGCTTCCCGGCCAATCACCCGGCAGGCCGTCTTTGCCTGCGCCTCCCCAGTATTTGGCTTCAGGCATTTCTTTGTCCATGTCAAAAGCACCTCCTTATGAAGGGTTGTCACACTTATCGTATGCCGGCGATCGGGTGGAAGTGCTTTAGAATGAATCGACCTTCCCTCCCAGCTCAAGCGCGTTCAGCCTCGCACCGCCGGTCTCGTCGAAAAAACCCGGCGCCAATGGAGGATTAAGAGATAAAATGCAGAATGCCTACCACATTATTCAACTGTTGTATGGTACTGTAAATCTCGCTGCAAGTTGTCGGTTCAGTAGACCAAGAAGAAAGGAGCGGATTACCACGAAAAAGTGTCTCTTTGTCTTGACCGTGTTAGTGATCCTATCCCAACTGCTGGCAGTAATCCCACAGGCATGTGCGAGTACAGCAACCCCATATGACAAGGTCATTACCACGGCACGCCTGGAGATTTGGAAAGCCCTGTCAAATGGGGCTTCCGCAGCCACTGTCGCTATCATGGAGGATAGCAAGATCATCTACTCCGAGGGTTTCGGCATGCGAAGCAGAGAAGAATCACTTCCTGTTGACACTGACACTCAGTTCAACATCGGATCCATCAGTAAGGTGTTCACGGCACTAGGAATTTTGCTCCTATGCGATGACGGTCTGATGGAGCTTGACAAGCCTGTCACCGCCTACTTGCCCGAGTTTTCAATGGAGGATCCGCGGTACACCGAAATAACCGTTCGCATGCTGCTCAACCATTCCTCAGGAATCGCAGGCACTTACTTCAAGACAGGGTTTGGCACAGAGAAGAACAGGAACTACGTTGCAGAAACACTGGCAGAACTCGCGAACGAAAACCTGAAACACAACCCGGGTGATGTAAGCGTCTACTGCAATGACGGATTCACCGTCGCTGAAGCCATTATTGAGAGAGTATCAGGGATGAACTACGCTGATTTCTTGGAGATGAGGGTGTTCCGTCAAACCGGCATGGTCCGCTCTAGTTGCTATTTTCTGGACGGGAACGCGAACATAGCACGTCAGTACGACAACAAGACCGGCAAAATACTACCGGTGGAATACGTGAACATACTGGGATCAGGCGGGATAACTTCCACCGCGGAGGACCTGTGCCGTTTCTCGCAAATTATGTGGGGAGACACCCTTCTCGAACCGTCAACTTTCAAAGAGTTCACGAAGCCGCAGTACGGTCCTATGACAGTTCCAAAGGGGACACCACTATACAAATTCGGCCTGGGCTGGGACTGTGTTGGGGTCGAGGAATTTGCGCGCCAAGGTATCAAGGTCATGGCAAAGAACGGCGGGACCCAGGAGTTCAACTCACAGCTCTACGTAGCACCGCACGAGAAGCTGTCAGTAGCCCTCATTTTCGCCGGCCCTGCCGATCCCGCCGGTATCTGTACGCAGATCATGCAGGCGCTGATGGAGGGTAAAGGCATACTCAGCGAAGATGAACGACGGGTCAAACGGCCTCCTCGGACCACGGCAATTCCGGACGCATTACTGAAATACGAAGGCTACTACGCGGGCTCAGGTAGGATTATGAAGGTAGAATTCGATACAAACTCCAACACGATGAAAGCCTCCATGTATGACCACGGTGCATTTGGACCGGCTGTCCAGTTCCCCTATAAAGAAGATGAATACTTCCACATAGACGAAATACAGAAACTAAGCCTTGCCGAGGCGGCGGATGGGACAAGGTTCATCATGGTTCACCTGAGTGATTTTACAGGAAGCATAGTGTTCGCCCAGGAGATCCCACAAAGAGATTCCATCCTAAGTGGGAGTCTGTTCGAAAATAAGATGTGGCTTCCGCGCAATCTCACATCCTACGAATTTGGCCCGTTCATGGGGATCTCGGGGGTAATCAAGGAACTGCCCGGTTATATCCACCTCGACAATGCGCCCTATGCCCTGACTGACGAGTACACCGGGTCCATGGCTCTCTCACACGCGAGAGACCTGATGGAACCAGCGATAATTGAGCGTGATGGAAAGCAGTGGCTCGAAGTCCGCGCCTGTCTATTCTCTGACGCTTCGCGAACCATACCGTTTGACCCGGGTGAGAAGATTTCCATCGGAAGCGATGGCTACAACGAATGGCGCCGGGTAGACACAGAGGGCGTGTTCAGCACGGACATTCCGACCCACGGCAGAGTGCTGGTGTTCTCACCCGCAGGAGAGCTCACCTACGACAGCCTGATAGATGGCCGGAAATCAGTCCTGTTAGAGGAAGGAAGTTATGTTGGCTTTATCGGCAAACGGGGGGATTTGTTTATACCGGTGTACCAGCCGCGAGGCTGATTCGGTTCGATTCCTGCCGTGCATGCTTTGCCACACATGTATATATTAAGTATTACCACAATAAGCGGCTGGGAGCACACCCCAGCCGCTTATTGTAGCGAGACCGGCTCCGGTCGTTGAATATCTTAACCCGGCTTTAGTATGACTCTTAACTAGCGGTATCC
>DUVA01000264.1 GCA_012841305.1 Bacillota bacterium
ACAGCATCCGCTTGACACATCAGACGTTCCATCAACATTGGGAGAGGCGCACCTTTCGGGAACTCTGACTCTCGGAGCAAGGCGTCTGCCCAGGCATCGTACGCAGCAAATCCCGCAGCCCGCCCATGGACTTCCTGAGTCTCCATTATGTCCAGGGCATATGTTAGTGTATCAAACAACATGTCCTTGTCAGGAGCATCATTTCTAAGCTCCCCCAAGGCCAGGATTGCGACAGTATAGGGATGCTCATACCAACCCTCTCTGACAAAGTAGCCGCAAGGCTCCCTCCCGACGCCTGCCGAATACTCTGGCATATCTTGAAAGAAGTTCCATCCAAGCAGGGTCTCGCCGCTATCCCGATACCCTGTGATGATACATGCTTCAGGGGGGCCGATGATGCCGAAGCCTATCACCGGGCGGCCGGCATCTATTTCACGTCTGATCAGCCCCACGAAGGCTGGTTTGTCCCCGGTCCTTGCCGACTTGATATTGTGAGGCAAACCCTTAAGAAGGCCGGCGCATTCGGTTTTCCAGAGAAGGGTATAGTTTCTCGCTACTCCGTCCACTGCGCGGCGCAGAGGCTCTGTCACATCTGTCTTGATGCCAAGGATGTCTACGTTGCCTCCGTCCCAGTAATGAGGATTCCAGATCAGCCGAAATGCCGCTCCGGAGACTGCCATTAGATAGTGGTATGTAGTCGGTTGACCCATGAAACCAAGACATGCCCTCAAGGCTGAGGGGAAGGGAGTACACTCGTGCTCCTTGCTGAAGTAGCTTACCTGAGGCACTCCATATAGCACAGATGAGCTTTGTCTATCCTTGTTTGCCGGATCCATCAGAATCACCTTCTCGTACTTTGATTTAACAGCAGGGCCATAAATGCCTTGGGTAATCATCATGCCGCTGACCCGTCGACGCTGCTTGCGAAAACGCGTAGGCGGTTCACCGAACGTTCGCCTGAAAGCCCTTGTGAAAGAATCGTGTGAGGAGAACCCATAATCCATGGCTATATCTGACACCCATTTGCCTGTGCTTATCAACTCATAGGCTGCGTGACTCAGCTTCCGTCCTGAGATGTACTCTGAAATCGTCTTGCCGATTACCTTGGCAAAGACAGCGCGAGAGTGAGACAGTGAGAAACCAAGCACTTCAGCCACATGCTCCGGTTGTATGTTTTCTGTGACCCTATTCTCAATGAAGTCAAGTGCGGCCTTAACCGCCATGGAATGATCCATCAAATCACCGCCCTGGGCTAAGTATGAGCCGGTCGTGGAACTAACCTCATTATAAGTGAACTGAAGAATATGAGCTCGACAAATTTGATGATTTCTTCTAGCCTGAATCCTCTATTCTGCCGGCAATCACCGCAACAAGCAAGTGAAAGAAGGTAACTTGCGATCTAGCTAGAATCATGGAAGATGCACATGAGCGAAAGACTTCAGGATTTGCAGGAGTCATCGCGGCAAATGTGGGCTGACATTGAAGATGTCTACATACTAGTTGGAGTAATTGGAGTTGGTAAAGATCGATAGAGTTGTTTTCACACTGGCATTGACAGTAGTTGGGGGATTCATCGGACATAAGTCAGGTATACCCGCAGGCGCGCTACTGGGTTCAATGATTGCGGTAGGAACGGCAAGCCTGGCAGGAGCCAAGCCTGATATGCCCGAGTCGTACAACATCATAGCTCAGATAGTGCTAGGAGGCTTTTTAGGATTGACCGTCACCAGGGATGCTCTGGCAGACATTAAAACTCACCTCCTCGCGTCATTGATGGTGGTAGTCTTGCTTTCGATTTTCGGGATATTGACTGGGTACGTCGTCAGCCGACTTACCGGTATCGAACTGTATACTTCGCTATTTGGCAGCGCGCCAGGGGGAATGCACGAGATAGTCGCGCTTTCACAGGCGTACGAAGTGGATCACTCTGCGGTCGCAGTGATTCAGACCATACGGAGGATTCTAATAGTGGTGATATATCCGCTCTTGGTCATGGCTGTATCGAAGCTGACCAACATCCTGTACTACAGAGCAGGCGGATAAGTGCAGGTTGCGGTTTGGGCAAGATCGCCCCAGATGCTTAATTTTGTCATCAGCAACATGTCTGGGCACACGGAAGTCCCTTTTGCTTCCTCTATCCGAATCCCATAATATTCTGCTTTCTGTCGAAAAACAGGCTTCTTTCATGGGAGAAAAATATTTATTTTCTCTCAAGTCCTTGCCGCTATTAGCTTCTGGCAAGTCGAAAATATTCGTCTCTTGTCGAGATATAGCGAAATATGGCATTTCATGATATATTTAAATGGACAAATAGTCAAAGAATGGAGGTAATACTACAAAAAGGTTATCCGCATTAGCTCTTGCTGAGAATAAGAAGAGGAGGGAACTTGAATGGCCAACCACAATGTGAAGATTAAAATATCTGATGGTTCCGAATTTGCTCTGGATAGGTTGGCGTATGCTTGGATCGATGCAAAAGAATGTGTCAACTGTGGTGTTTGTCGAGAATACTGTCCTGTTGAAGCCATAAGTGAACAACAACGTGAAGTGTGTCGTATCTGTCCTGGATGTGCCACTAAACCCGGCTTAACATTTGACGAGATGAGCACCGTTTCGGCAGAACATGCTTGTACCATCGGTTGTCCCCTTGGAATCAGTCCTCAAGGATACATTAATCTGATTAAGGCAGGAATGTACGAAGAAGCTTACAAGCTAATATGGGAGAAGACTCCATTCCCCGCTGTTCTCGGCTACGTTTGTCACCATCCTTGCGAAGCTGAATGTAAACGAGGGTTATTAATAGATGAGCCCATAAAAATAAGGGCATTGAAAAAGTACCTATCTACAGTATTGCCCCTACCTAAACAAAACGAATATCCTGTTGTCAATGAAGAGACGGTTGCAATCATCGGTGCAGGTCCCGCAGGCTTATCGGCTGCGCACGACTTGGCACAATTGGGCTATGAGGTAACGGTTTTTGATGCGGCTAATGAAGCTGGCGGAATGTTGATTCGTGGCATACCGATGTTTCGCTTGCCTCGAGAAATAGTAAGGCACGAGGTGGACGCATTAGAAAGAGGCGGTATAAATTTCGAGTTTGGGAAATTCATCGGTCCCAAACAAATGGAGAATCTCTTAGAGGAGTATGATGCTGTTTTAGTTGCCACCGGAACCCCGAAAGCAAAATTGCTCAAGATTGAGGGCTGGGGTCTTGAAGGCATTTACTCCGCTGTTGATTTTATGGAGAGATTTAATACCGATAGTGAACTGTGGCGGCATCCGGGCCAGGAATTTGTTGAAAACGGAGAAATCGTGATCATAGGTTGTGGCAGTGTAGGTATTGATGCTGCCAGAGCAGCAGTCCGGTATGGGGCGAAAAACGTAACTGTTGTATGTATGGAGTGCGGAGATCAAATACCTGCACATGATTGGGAAGTAGAGGAAGCCTTAAAAGAAGGCGTCGTTATTATGGACGGGTGGAAGCCGATACGCTTTATCGGTGAACAACCTAAGCTTAGCGGAGTAGAGATTATTCAAGCAGAAGATTTAACTAAGGATGAGAACGGCAATATTACCTGCAAGACTATACCCGGAACCGAAAGAATAATAAAAGCCGATATGGTAATAGAGGCTATCGGCCAAAAAGCTGATGAAGTATGGGATGCATATGGAAACAGTGACAAAGTATTCTTCGCAGGTGATATTCAGTCAAACGATGTCTCGGTGGTCAATGCAATGGCAGCAGGCAAATATGCTGCCCTGCAAATTGACGGTATGCTGCAAGGCGGACAGCTAAAAGATCCTATGGGGCTAAGAACAATTCATAAAGCCCCTATAGAAGAAAAAATCTATCCTGCCACTCGATTAAAAAATAAATTCCATCCGACTCCGTCTCTTGATATTGAGGATAGAATTAATAGTTCGGAAGAAGTAGAGCTTGTTCTTAATGATACCGAAGCTTTGGCCGAAGTGAACCGTTGTCTTGAATGCGGTTATCAGCACGTAGATTCCGACAAATGTATCGGTTGCGGTATATGTCAAAAAGTCTGCCCTAAGGGCGGCGTTATCAAGATGATACGTGTTGAAAAGGAGGCAGAGCAGAAATGAAACGACAGGCTATCGTAGTTGGAGCAGGTCCGGCCGGAGCAACAGCAGCGTTTTACTTGGCACGCGCAGGCGTAGATGTGGTGTTGTTAGATAAGGAATCGTGGCCTCGGGATAAGCCCTGCGGCGACGGTTTACGTGCACCTATTTGGCATATATACAAAGACATGGGAGTGTGGGATGAAGTACTGAAGTATTCCACGCCTTCCAAAGGGGTCCTATTTGGAGCGCCCAATCAAACAACGATAAAGCTCTATGGGGATGTTTCGCCTCTTTGTGGCCCTCGTAGAATCATCGACCACATCGTAGCTAAAGCGGCAGAACGTGAAGGCGCTGAATTCGTTCAGAACTTTGAAGTTACCAAGTTGATCATTAAACGAGGCTTCGTAAAAGGTGTGGTTGGGTTATATCAAGGCAAATTAACCGAAATAGAAAGTGATGTAGTTGTTGTTGCGGACGGTTCGCACTCAAGGTTATCCCACCAATTAGGATTGTACAATGAAGACCCCAACGTGGTTTTCTACGGAGCACGTGGCTACTTTGAAGATATCGATGAGATGACCGACTTAATCGAATTCTTCTACAACGATCTGTTCTATCCCACCGGATATATGTGGGTGTTCCCTATGTCCAAAACCAAGGGTAACGTAGGCGCGTTCATTACGGAAGGAGCTTTGCAGCGTTCTGGAATGAGGTTGGAAGACCTATTCGGCTGGTGGCGTGATAACACCGAATTGGGACATAAACGACTGCATAAAGCTCGTTTGATAGGTGAACTGAAAGGTTGGCGTCTGCCCGCATGTTGGGGGCCTCGGGATAATTATGCTAACGGCGCTTTAGTAGCAGGCGATGCCGGCAACATGATTGAGGCCGCTTTCGGCGGTGGACAAGACCTTGCAATGTTGGCAGGAA
>DUVA01000265.1 GCA_012841305.1 Bacillota bacterium
GGGTTGAGTGGCTCTTCCTGAGAGCCACTTCGGCGGGTCTAGAAGCTTCCACAGGGTTGAGTGGCTCTTCCTGAGAGCCACTTCGGCGGGTCTAGAAGCTTCTACGGGGTTGAGTGGCTCTCCCTGAGAGCCACTTCGGCGGATTTGAGGGCTTCCCTGTGATCGAGTGGCTCGCCCAGTAAGCCGATCCGATCGATCCGCCAATGAGTCCGGCGTACGAAGTCGACCGTATATTAGGAGTGTGAGTAATTTTGTGTAAATGGTATTTCACCGCATGTCTCAGTGACGTGCTCGATTTTCGAACACCGGTTTAGAGAACCGTGTACTGTTTTCGAACACGTTTTCTGAAGAAAGCCGGAGGGTTTCACAAATTCGACCATCTTGCCCGGGTTGGGTGTCAGCTTTTCGACCACCGACCTCGCGGAGGTGCTCGATTTTCTAACACGTTCTTGGAAAGCGTGTGCTATTTTCGAACACACTTTCCGAAATAAGTCGGAGGGTGCCTGAAAGTCGATGATTTTCCAGAAGCCGTGTCCTATTTTCGAGCACACCTTCCGGGTTTGGTGTTCGATTTTCGATCACCAAACCCAAATGACTTTACATATTGAGCGAGTTCTGACAGTGTCTGTTCGAAACTCGAACACGAGTTTGGAGAGCCGTGTCCTATTTTCGAGCACGTTTTTGGAATCCGTGATCGAAAACCTGACACCCCGGGGGTCTTTAGGAAAGACGTGTACTATTTTCGAACACGGATCAGGGTTGGGGTGTGCGAATTTCGACCACCTTTGCAGTATTCATGCTACTTTACCACATATTACGCTCCATAGCTTGCGGAATTGCTGCCCCAAGGATTCTTGGAACTTGACAGGGTTGGGCAAGGGCTATAGAAGGACAGGAGGGATTTCGCGTAGAATGTTTTTAGTCAGCAGTCTTTCAGCTGGCAATGCTGGCATTATTAGACTGACATGTCAGTCCATTTGCACGAATTGTACAAGGCCCGTCGCAGGTGACAAGGATTGCGACGTTGACCATGAGATGGGCTTAACAGTAAAAGAGGGGGACAACTTATGCTAGCCAAGACTACATTGGGTAACACAGGCATTAACGTGACTAAACTCGGATTCGGCACTCTTGTGATGGGATCCTTGCAAGCCAATTTGCCGCCGGAAGAAGGAGCAAAAGTAATTAGGAGAGCCCTTGTGCAAGGGATCTCCTTCCTTGACACAGCGCATGTTTACGGTAGTTATGAGCACATCCGGCAAGCGAAAGAGGGCTGGAAACAAGAACTCGTCATCGCCACAAAGATGCCTGCTTCTGATTATGACAAGGCTGAACGGCACATAAACCACGCTCTTGAAGCTCTGGACGTAGAAAGCCTTGATATTATGCTTATGCACGCTGCCCGCGCGGGAGAAGATGTCTTTCAAGAGAGAGCAGGGGCATATCAATGTCTGTGCGATTACAAGCAGAAAGGACTAATCAAAGCTATCGGGGTATCCACCCATCATGCAGGTACTGTAAGAGTAGCAGGATCCCGGGACGATGTGGACGTTATTCATCCGCTCATAAACATGGCAGGTACAGGAATTCTAGGTGGAACCGTAGAGGATATGGCTTCTGCGATTGCGGCAGCTTCTCTCAACGGAAAAGGTATTTATGCCATGAAAGCGCTGGCAGGCGGTAGTCTCTTGGAGAGAATGGACGAGGCATTCAAGTTCGTCATGGGCTTGCCTGGGATTGATGCTGTAGTAGTAGGCATGGTATCTGAGGCGGAAGTGGACATGAATTGCAGGATATTCCGAGGCGAAGCCGTTCATGACAAAGAACGGGAAGTCACAGTCAGGGAAAAACGCCTGAAAATCGTGGAGGTCTATTGTAAGGGCTGCGGTCGGTGTGTAAATGCCTGTCCTAACGGAGCATTGTCAATGGTTGAGGGCAAGTCTTCAGTCGATGAGAGTAAGTGCCTAGTGTGCGGTTATTGCACGCCTGCGTGTCCTGAATTTGCAATTCGAGTCATGTGATCCGTGCAAGATACGCCTCTCCCGAAGAATTAGGCCGGATTTAGGAAAGTCTATACTTAGGCACTTAGGCCAAGAGAAGTCAGGAGCAAGCACTGAGTATGAGTTCATTAGTCTTCGCTCGTTTTCCAAGGTCTTGGGTGGCTCCGCACGGTACGTACGTTTTCTGAGGCAGGTGTTGCAACGAGGCCGGATTTTGTCAAGGCAGCCCGCTTAGGGATCCGTCCCCTGGCGCAACACCGGTAACCCTGCATGGTATGTACACTTTCTGGAACCGGCGATTACTTATGGTGGAGACCGTTGGACTTCTCCAGGAATCACCAGTTTCGCCGAAGACGTTAGCCGGTTTCTGCGATTCGGGCGGGCTGTGCTAACATAATATGGGAGAGAACAACGGTCTCATGGTGATCTACTTAAAACGCCCGATTTCTATTTATGCAAAATCACGTGAAACCAATGGGCGCGTGCAGCAGTAGAATGAGTTGCACAGAAGAGTCTGGGTACAGTAGAATATGTTACATATCAAGATTAGACGAAGAAGGTATTGTTAATGCAAAAGACTCACAGGACGATGAATGCAGGAAATGCTGCTGGAACTGAAATTATCTCAGAAGATGACTGCGCTTCGCAAGACTGTGGATTACATGAACATGATAAGTACTACTACATGGGCGTTGAAGATGTTGGCAGGGCGCTTAGAGCCGATGTAGTTAGAGGCTTGGATTCTGATGAGGCAAGACAACGTCTCAATCTTTTCGGCCCGAACGAACTGAGGGAACAGGCAGGTCCCGGTATTTTTCAGATGTTTCTCAGACAATTCATGGAACCGCTGGTCCTCGTGCTTATTGTGGCCGCCATAGTATCATCTGCCTTGGGCGAGATTGCCGAAGGCCTCGTAATTATGGCAATAGTCCTGCTCAATGCAATTCTCGGGGTGACTCAAGAAAGTAAAGCCGAGAAGGCCTTGCTTGCTCTTAAGAAACTGGCTGCCCCCCATGCCAGAGTTAGACGAAACGGCAACACATTGATAATCCCCGCAAGTGAACTTGTGCCCGGCGATTTGGTTCTCATTGAAGAGGGAGACCACATTCCTGCGGATATTCGCGTTGTGAGCTCTGTTGCGCTAAAATCTGACGAGTCCGCTCTTACCGGAGAGTCAGTGCCTGTGGAAAAACACACAGAGGCTATTTCCCGGCCTTCTGAAGGCGATATCTCGCTGGGTGATAGGACCAACATCCTTCACATGGCAACTGTGTGTGTTCACGGGAGAGGCAAAGGAATTGCATTTGCTACCGGGATGAACACAGAGGTAGGGCACATAGCAGGTTTAATCGGGGCTTCGCCGGACAAGCGCACACCGCTTCAAGAACGCCTTGAGGGTTTGGGCAAATGGCTGGGCGGTGCAGCTCTGGGACTGTGCGGCATCATGTTCGTTACAGGACTTGCCCGCGGAATTGAAACCTTTGAGATGTTTCTGACATCAGTCAGCCTTGCCGTTGCTGCGATTCCTGAGGGATTGCCTGCAATTGTCACTGTGGTTCTGGCTATCGGTGTTCAGAGAATGGCCAGGCATAAAGCGATAATCAGGCGACTTCCTGCAGTAGAGACACTAGGCAGTGCCACTGCGATTTGCTCGGACAAGACGGGAACGCTTACCCAGAACGAAATGACTGTTGTCAAAGCTTATGTAAACGGAAATATGCTGGAAGTTTCAGGCAGCGGTTATTCGCCCGAGGGCAAGTTCTCACCGGATGAAGAATGGAGTCCCGGGTCGGCTGACAAAGCTCTTGATGTGCTTGATCCTCACTTAGGCATGCTGGTTAAAACCGCTGCACTGTGCAATAATTCGGAGCTAAGAAGGAATTCCGAGACAGGGGAATGGTTTATCGTCGGGGATCCTACAGAAGGAGCGCTGGTCGTAGCTGCCCGCAAGGCAGGCTTCAGTGAGGATGATGAGGCTGACATGCCGCGTATCGGAGAGATCCCGTTTGACTCTGTACGGAAGAGAATGACTACGATTCATCAATTTCCTTTCGGCAAGGTTATGGCGCTTGTGAAAGGCGCGCCTGATTCCATCCTTGCCCAATGTGAATTCGTGTTTAGGGATGGAGCTGCACATCACCTGGATCAGGCGGAGAGAGACCGGATCATGCAAGTCAATGCGGGCATGGCTTCCAAAGCCCTCCGCGTGCTGGCATGTGCTTATAGAATCCTAGGCGCAATGCCGACAGAACCTGAAGTTGACGAGGTTGAGCAAGGCCTTGTTTTCGTAGGCCTGATGGGCATGATGGATCCGCCAAGGCCTGAGGCTGCCGAAGCCATTATTACGTGTAGGGGAGCGGGTATTACTCCGATTATGATCACAGGAGATCACAGAGACACTGCTTTGGCTGTATCGCGAGCTATCAGCCTAAGTGTGCATGATGAATCCGAAACCGGCCCAAGTCCGGTTCTCACCGGCAAAGAGCTGGAGAGTATGTCTCTTGAAGAGCTGAAGGAAGCGGTTAAGCGGGTGCCAGTCTATGCCCGTGTGTCTCCCGAGCACAAGGTGCGTATTGTGGATGCGCTTCAAAGCCAAGGGCATGTAGTGGCTATGACGGGAGACGGGGTAAACGATGCCCCTGCGCTCAAGCGGGCAGATATCGGTTGCGCTATGGGGATAACCGGAACCGATGTAGCCAAAGGCGCATCTGATATGGTGCTTGCCGATGACAATTTCGCCACCATTGTTGAAGCTGTCAAACAAGGAAGGACGATTTTTGACAACATCAGAAAGGCCATTGCGTACCTGTTATCCTGTAATATCGGGGAGATTATCGCGGTATTCATGGGGATTGCAGTAATTGGCGCGAGAATACTCACCCCCATACAGATACTCTGGGTTAACCTGGTTACAGATAGCTTGCCTGCTCTTGCTCTCGGAGTCGAACCTCCGGAGCCGGGAACGATGAAACGCCCTCCTCGAGGCAGACATGAGTCTGTGTTCAGTTCAGGGGGAGCAATACGTGTGGGGATCTACGGGATTTTCATAGCAGGCATTACTCTTCTTTCTTTTTGGTTAGGCACAAGAACCGGTACGGCTACAGGATCAGAGAGGAACATGCTCCTCACAGCAAGAACCATGGCTTTTGCCACCATGTCACTGAGCCAGCTTTTCCATGGGTTCAATCTACGGTCAACGACAAGGTCCCTATTCCGGCTGGGCTTCACGACCAACAGGTACATGGTATTAGCATGGACTGTATCAACTGCTTTGCAACTCATGGTCCTTGTCATACCGGGGTTCGGGTCAATTTTTGAAGTCGTGCCTCTGACTCTTGGCGAGTGGGGCTACGTGGGTCTGCTGTCAGTATCGCCTATCATTTTCGGTGAGATCATCAAGGCGTCAAGCAGGTAAGATAGGGTCAGTGGGTTGAAATCAAGCTATCTCGTTTTTGCCAAGCTTCTTCCAGGGGGGCGACATTATAGGCGCGTTATGCGGTAACAATATCACTGTCGTCCAACATGGAAAGCAAAAATGCTTGCATTTGGCGTTGTGTCCGAGTAGAATGTATTCAGCCACACTTGTTCAGGTTTGGATTGTACACTCTGGGCTGGCCGCGGGCTATAGGCACATAAATGGAAGAGATGAGTGCCGTGGGTGCGACAGGTTTCTGAGCAAGCAGGCAATTACCACCAAAGTGAGGAGATCATCTTACATGGAGTTCAAAGACAAGGTTCTGACGTGTCGCGAC
>DUVA01000266.1 GCA_012841305.1 Bacillota bacterium
CTACTCATACTGTAGATATGCTGGATCATCCCAATACCGGCCTGGGGCTTATTGAAGGCAATCCCTTTTACGAAGTGGCTATTGAGATGGCAAGGCTCGCCTCTATCGATTTCATCGTCAACTGTGTCGTAAATGAACAAGAAGAGATAGTTGACATCATAGCAGGCGATGTCGAGGCAGCCCACAGTGAGCTTGTTCAAAGAACCGGTAGGAGAGGATTCGAGGTCACTTTCCCACGCCCTGCGGATATCGTTATTGTCTCTGCAGGCTATCCCAAGGATGGGAACCTGTATCACGTGTCAGCTGAAGGAATATGCGTTGTTGCCGGGTCTGCTCTTCCTACGCCTTGCGTGAAGAAGGACGGTACCATTATTGTCACATCACCCATGAGTGAAGGCATATACAATCAGGCCTATTACGATTGGCTAACCTGTTCAACAGAGATTGACAGGGTTATTGAGAGATTGAGGGATAAGCCTCTCACTTATCCCGGACAACACAGGGCATATGGAGTCGCTTGCGTGCTTAAGGACGTTGAGGTAATCATAGCCGAGTCTTGCCTGGATCATGAAATAATCCGAAAGGCGCACATGATCCCTATGGACAAAGCGCAAACAGCGCTGATGTGGGCACAAGACAAACACGGCTCTTCGGCTGAAGTCCTAGTAGTGGTTAACTCACACAGACTAATCCCCATTTGCAGGCCGTGATCCTGCATTTATGTCGCAGGCGACGAGAAGAAAGGAGGAAACAGTTATTATCAGGGCAGCTCTCATAGAAGATTTGAAGAGACTTATAGGCGAAGACAAAGTCTTATCTGATGAAATCGACCTCCTCTGCTACTCTTTTGACAGCTCGTTCATGGCTAAGCTCAACAGGTTTTTGCCTGACGTGGTGGTAACCCCTTTATCCACGGAAGACGTGATGAAAGTAGTACGCTATGCTTACGAACACGAAATACCCGTTATCCCACGGGGGGCAGGCACAGGTGAAACTTGCGGGGCTGTCGCGCTTAGCGGGGGCATCGTAATGGACCTCTCTCTTTGGGACAACGTCATCGAAGTTGACGCCGCCAACATGCAGGCTCTGGTGAGACCCGGAGTAATTCACGCCACACTCAATGAACACTTGGCCAGGTTCGACCTTTTCTTTCCTCCTGATCCCGGGAGCACGCGCATGTGCACTATCGGCGGAATGGTGGCAAATAACGCCAGCGGACTCAAGGCAGTCAAGTACGGTTCAACTGAGCAATACGTGCTAGGACTCGATGTAGTGCTCCCAACAGGAGAGCTCATAACCACAGGAGGCGTAGGCGCGCGAACTGTCAAGAACGTGTCCGGGTTGAACCTGACCAAACTCTTCGTGGGCTCCGAAGGAATCCTCGGGATCATCACCATGATTAGGCTGAAGGTGTTACCCAAACCGAAAGGCCGTGGAATTGTGATGGCAGCCTTCTCTGACCTGGATCATGCTCCTGCCACTGTCCTTCGGGTGTATCGTCAAGGAATCCTACCGGCATGTATCGAGATCCTGGATAGTTCAGCCATTACCGCTGTGAACACATACCGACCTGAGCTGGAGTTGCCTGACGCTGAGGCAATTCTCCTCTTTGAAGTCGACGGCAGCCCTCAGGGAGTTGAGGAAGAAGGAGCAGAGATCGCCAGGATCGCGAAGGAACAAGCCGTCTTAGTGGAATGGGCAACTGAACCTAAAAGAATGATGGGTCTTTGGGAAGCCCGGAGCGTGCTTGCGACTGCTGCAGCCAAGCTCAGACCGGACGGAACCCGGATATTTGCAGGAGAAGACATTAGCGTGCCTTTGGCAAAGGTAACTGACGCGCTCCGTGGTATCCGCGCACTCAGCCTTGAGTATGGAATACGCGTGGTCAACTTCGGCCACATCGGGGACGGGAACGTCCACACTGCCCCTGTCCTCGACCCGGAAAGCCCTGATGAAGTTGAGCAGGCCAAACTGCTTGTGGACGCCATTCACCGCCTTGCCATCCGACTTAGCGGATCTACCACCGGAGAACACGGTGTAGGCGCTGTGCGCATTGAATACGCCAACGAAGAACATGGCGCAGCACTACGCGTAATGCAAAGCATTAAGAATACGCTGGATCCTAAAGGCATCATGAACCCGGGGAAGCTGATCCCGTGTTCCGTTATTGATTCAAGCCGGGAAAACCGTTGATAGTTTTCAAATTGCGGGCTGGATGAACTAGGAGGCCTCGGACCTTGGTTTGGGAAGTCGTTACATTCGACCAATTCCTTCGCATCAGATTACTAACGGGGGTAGGCTTGAAATGATAAGAGAAATAGGAGCATCTCCGGATTTTATAATCGAATTCGGGAAAAAGTGCGTCAGGTGCGGACAATGCAGGTCAGTTTGCCCTGTGTTTACTGAGTTCAAGACGGAAGGCTTCTCACCCAGGGCCCGGGTATTCCTTGCAGACATGATACATAGATCCTGTAAGGGCAGCACAGTGGCGCTCAACTCGCGAGGTCCGGCACATATAGACTACGCTGACTCAAGCCCGGACGCACGAACTTTCACAGACAACGCTCCCACAGACATACTTAAGAAAGCATGGGACAGGAACCTCATTTGCCTCCTGTGCGGAGCTTGTGCCACTGACTGTCCATCGGGGGTTCCTGTTTGCGATATTATCCTCTCCATGCGCAAGGAATATGTGGCTCATGGAGGACGACCCAAATTAGTGGCGGAGCTCAGTCAAAGAATTCGAGAGACTCATAACGTGGTAGGCGAGGATAACGAAAACAGGTGGTTATGGATGGAAGAGCATACTCCTATCTCTGTCCACAGCGAATGCCAGGTTACACCGCTAAGGAGGCCTCAAGGCCTGGTTTACTTTACCGGCTGCGTTGCATCACTCTACCCCGGAGCATACAAGATTCCCCGCTCCATGATTCAGATCATGAACCGCACGGGAATAGGATTCGCCTTGCTAGGCGGTGAAGAGTGGTGCTGTGGCTATCCCCTGTCCCTTTTGGGGCTTGACAGCGAAGCAGATGAAATAGCCGGACATAACCTGGAAAAAGTCGTAGGCCTGGGCGCGGATACAGTGATGACCAGTTGCCCCTCGTGTTACTATACGTGGCGGCATTTGATAGAAAAGACAGGTGCCCACATCACGGTTATCCATTACACACAGTTGCTAAATGGGATAGTCGCGGATCAAGCAGTCAAACTCAGCCCAATGGAGGTAGTAGCAACATACCATGACCCTTGTGACCTTGGCCGGAAATCGGGGATTTACGATCCTCCGCGGGAAGTCCTGAGAAGTATCCCGGGACTTACCTTTAACGAAATCACCCCTTCCCGGAAAGATGCCCGCTGTTGCGGTGGCGGAGGCAACTTGGAAACTATTGACCCTGAACTCTCACGGAAACTAGCCGAAGCCCGACTGAGCCAAGCCTCTGATACCGGCGCTGAACTCATCGTCACCGCTTGTCAGCAATGTGCCCGCACACTGTCGAATGCTGCAAGAAAGCTCCCAAGAACCCGGAACATGCCATATGGAGATAGCGAACCTCCCCGGCCGGACATGGAGATCACGGTTCCCCGCAAGATGAAAGTGAGAGACATAGCCGACATCGTGCTTTCTTGTCTCCAAAGTCCATAGGTCGTGCTGACTCACCCGTATCACGGAAGACCCGGCCCCTCCAGACCGGCGGTCTAAAGCTTCTCGCCATGGGTTCGGATTGACTTCGCTCGGATACTTGTATATAATAGTCCCATAATTCACATAATTCTGGCTGTATTGCGCTCGCCTTTCTCGCAGCCAGACAACAGCTGATGATACAGCTCTCCTCACCACCTGATGTACAACTTCAAAGGTTTCCGTCTCCCGGTTGAATAACTGCTTAGGAGGGAAACGAGTTGAAAAGGATGTCATGCGTGGCTCTTCTGATTGTTTCTGCGTGCATTCTGCTGAGTTCGGTATGTACAGGCGCGAATCAAATTGTAATCGGGGTAAATGCTGAGCTGACCGGAGGTATTCCGGTTGTGGGGCGATCCTGTAAGAACGCTGCTGAAATGGCTGTCGAGGAAGTGAATAAGGCAGGCGGTCTTGAAGTAGCCGGGACTAAGTACACCATCAAGCTAATTGTAGAGGACAACGAGGACAGACCTGAGTCCTCAGCAGCGGTAGCCCAGAAGTTGATATCCCAAAACCAAGTACTTGCAATAATCGGAGCAAATGCAAGCCGTAATGCCATCCCACCTTCCCAGATATGCGAAGATGCAAAGACCCCCATGATAAGCCCATGGTCCACTAATGTGAAGACGACTCAAGGAAAGAAGTACGTATTTCGCGCTTGCATGATCGATGATTTCCAAGGCTTGGTCTGCGCACGATTTGCCAAAGATCATCTGAAAGCTGAGAAAGCAGCGGTGCTATATGACGTAGCAAGTGAGTATAATAAGGGAATCGCTGAAGAGTTCAAGAAGTCGTTTGAGGCACTAGGCGGCAAAGTAGTGTCCTTCGAATCTTATACTACAGGAGACCAGGATTTCTCCTCACAGCTTACAAGGATCGTCCAAGCGTCGCCGAAAGTCCTCTTCCTGCCAAACTACTATAGTGAAGTGCCTCTGCAAATTCAGCAAGCCCGAAGACTTGGCTTTACCGGTGACTTCCTGGGAAGCGACGGCTGGGGTTCACCTGAAATAATCAAGTTGGGCGGATCTGACATGGAAGGCCAGTTCTTCAGCACTCACTATGCTCCTGATATCGCCACTCCGACAGCGCAGAAATTCATCAAAGCCTACGAAGAACGCTATAAGGAGCTTCCCGATGACGTAGCTGCACTAACCTACGACTCTTTCGGTATGCTGTTCCAGGCAATCAAAGCAGCAGGGAAAATTGACAGAGCCTCCTTGCGCGACGCTCTTGCCCAGATAACCAAGTACGAAGGTGTCACAGGCACAATGAGGTTCGAAGGAACGGGAGATCCTGTGAAGAGCGCTGTAATTATTCAGATCAAAGATGGCAAGTTTACTTACTTCGCAAGTGTAGGGCCATAAAATCCGGAGTGATTCCTTAGATAGGAGGGCCCCGACTTTCCGTGTGACCCAGGGAAAGTTGGGGCCATGCGCATAAGACGTCGGGGGTGATGATTTGATTATCATACTTCTACAGCAAATGCTCAACGGATTACAGCTCGGGAGCGTATATGCGCTGATAGCTCTAGGTTACACCATGGTATACGGCATACTTCGCCTCATTAACTTCGCTCACGGCGATATCTTCATGATCTCATGCTATTTTGGTTTTTTCGCAGCATGCGCCTTTCTTTCTAACTCAATACCTACCTGGCTTACTTTCATCGCCACCATGATGGTAAGCATGCTGCTTACAGCGCTTGTATCGGTATTGATAGAACGTGTGGCATACAAACCTTTGCGGTACGCGCCAAAGGTATCCGCAGTGATCACCGCACTTGGAATAGGACTGTTTCTGGAGAACTTCACATTAGCGACATTGGGGCCAACCCCCAGGGGGATGCCTGCTCTCTTACCTAACATCAACTACAGGTTAGGGGCGCTTTCTCTTTCCAGTGTGCAGATCCTCATTATCGTCATATCCATTGTCCTTATGGTCCTCTTGGACAGGGTTGTGCAGAAGACCATGACAGGCATGGCAATGCGCGCAGTCTCCTATGATAAGCCGACGGCTTCATTAATGGGTGTGCCTGTCGACGGGATAATCTCGGCAACCTTTGCCATAGGCTCTGCCGTGGCAGGCGCAGGCGGAGTCCTCTATAGCCTGGCATACCCAATCATCAACCCTTACATGGGAGTCAGAATCGGTTGGTGGGCGTTTATCGCAGCAGTCATCGGTGGTATCGGAAATGTCCGCGGCGCCATGCTCGGCTCGTACATACTGGCTTTTGTTGAGGTATTTACCCCAATGGTGTTGCCGTCCTCAACTTACAGAGACTTCGTGGCGTTTACTGTGCTCCTTATCGTGTTAGTAGTCAGACCGACCGGGCTCATGGGTCGTGTTACCGCTCAGAAGGTGTAGACTCAAAGACTCCGGGCCCGTGCTAGAAATGAGGTGCATTTCGTGGGGCCAAAATCCAGGATTACGTTGGTGTTGGTCATCTTAGGCTTTGTCCTATGTATTCTGGTAGAACGGTCCGGACTGCTCAGCGCCTACATTCTGCAGATCTCCATGTACGTGGGAATAAACATCATTTTGACACTTAGCTTGAACCTTGTGAACGGGTACATGGGTGAGTTCTCAGTGGGACACGCAGGATTCATGGCAATAGGCGCATACGTCTCGTCCATTATCACAGTCCGGGTCTTCCATAATCAAATGGGCCCTCTCGTCTTCCCTCTGGCAATAATAGTCGCGGGAATAGTCACTGCAGCAACCTCTTTCGTGGTGGCGTTTCCCTCGTTTCGTACGCGCGGAGACTACCTTGCCATTGTGACCCTGGCGTTCAACATGATAGTCAAGAGCGTCCTTGAAAACATCGACGCGCTTGGCGGGCCAAGAGGGTTTATGGGTATGGGTCGCCTGACTAATCTCGCCAATGTATATGCTTGGTGCCTTGTCACCATATTCGTAGTCAGGAATCTTGTGTACTCCAATTTCGGCAGGGCAGTGCTTTCAATACGTGAAGACGAGGTAGCTTCTAACCTCGTGAGTGTAAACACAAGGCAAATGAAGATCATGGTCTTTCTTATAGCCGCATTCTTTGCAGGGATTGCAGGGGCTCTCTTTGCACATGTAATGCAGTTTATCAACCCAAGAAGTTTTGCGATTCAAAAATCCACGGACATTCTGGTCATGGTGTACTTAGGAGGTATCGGAAGCATATTCGGATCAGTGCTCGGCGCTACGGTGTACACGGTTCTCCTGGAGCTCTTAAGGCCACTTGGAGTCTGGCGCTGGGTAGTGGGCCCAATCATGCTGGTTGTCCTCATGATTTGCCGTCCCACCGGGATAATGGGACTCAAAGAGCTTACCGGGCTGATTCCCCGCGAAGAGCGAGTCCTCGGGAAGAAGGAGGAGACTGACGTTGTCACTGCTTCAAATTGAAGGATTAACCCATTTCTTCGGGGGGCTCAAAGCAGTATCCGATTTCAACTTGGAACTTTCCGGCGGAGAAGTAGTGGGTCTCATCGGGCCTAACGGCGCAGGCAAGACCACAGTCTTCAACCTCATCACCGGAGTCTA
>DUVA01000267.1 GCA_012841305.1 Bacillota bacterium
AGAGCCTTGATGATGAGAGGCGTTATCATGCTGTTAGATGAACCCTCCATGGGCCTTTCGCCAATCTTGGTTCAGGAAATCTTCAAGACAATCCGTGAGATTAACGAGGATGGCACGACAGTCTTGCTTGTCGAGCAAAACGCCAACATGGCACTGAAGACCGCAAGTTACGGATATGTGCTACAGACAGGCGAGATTGCGCTCCATGGCCCGTCAGAAGAACTTGCCGATGACCCGGCTGTGCGAGCTGCGTACCTCGGGGGATAAGGAGCAGCGGACTAACAGTCGCCGTGTGGTCTCGGAGTAGGCGGCTCCGCACAGGATTGCGTCGATTAACATGTAGATGGTCGATTTTCGACCACATTTCTTGAAACCATGCTCTGATTTCTACCATCTTTTCCGATTGCAGCAGTAAAAAGCCGATAAGTGTTCGGTTTTCGACCACCCCCGACGGCACAAGTGGTAGATTCTCGACCCAACCTTTCGCTTGAATAGGGATTTTGATAGCCCTTTGAGGCTCATGTGGAAGGTTCTCTACCACTTTTTTGGAAAAGATGGCAGTTTTCCGCCCACCTTTCCAAAAAATGTGGTCGATTTTGTATCCACAATCCCTATGTGAAGGGATTCTCTGTAATGAGGTGGTCTATATCCTACCACCTTGATGCCTGATCGTGGTAGATAATCGACCACTAACAAGCCTCGAGGGAGTTGCTTTTCGACCACGCAGACCAGGTACCCCGCGAAAGGTGGTCGAAAATCAACTAGCAAAAAAGAATCTGTGGTCGATTCTGAACCATCTGGGGCACCGCGCCTGAAGGCGGAGGCCATTGCCTGCCAGGAACGCGGGGATTACTCAGGGGCCGTCGCCCGAATGAGGGCGGCAATAAAATGGCTGGGCTGCGATATGGAAGAAGGCTCATAGTCATGTCGTTGATAGGCAATTGACGATGAGGATTCTGTCTTGCTATACTTCGTCGCCGGTCATTGAAAGGTTTTGCAGTCCTTATGTAGCATCAGTCCCCGTATACAGACTAAGGCAACCAAAATAGAGACGGGGGACTGCAGACTTGAAAATGAAGATCGGCGTGTCGACTCTCCTTTATGAAAAAGAGGACATTATTACATCTGCCACAAAAATCGCAGAGTCCGGACAGAAAAGGATTGAGCTCTTCTGTGAGCTCGCTGGTTTCTATCCAGGTGAGGTTACGGACGAGACTTTTGAGGCCCTGGCTTCTCTCGCAAAAGACTACGGCCTTACATACTCGATTCATCCACCATGCACAAATCTTAACCCTGCATCATCTGATCCCTCTGAACGGGCGCGTGTGATTGATGCATACCTTGGAACCGTTGAACTCGCTACGAGGCTTGGGATCCGAGATATGGTAGTCCATTCCGGGCACAAGTCAGATCCGGATGTGGATGACGTCTGGGCATTTGATCTTGCCAGGCAAACTCTGAAAACGGTGGGGAAAACTACAGAACAGGCCGGTATAGTGATGTTACTGGAGAATACGTGTTGGGGAGCAACCGGCTTCCTTGGTACCCCTCAGGATCTAGTTACCCTGGCAGACTTGTGCCCACCCTCGACAAAACTACTTCTTGATGTGGGGCATGCCGTGAACTGGGGAATGAATCCCACTGAGTGCGCACGCATATGGCTTCCCAGGCTGGCCCAGATCCATGCTCATGATAACCACGGCGAGCATGATGAACACCTTGAATTGGGCAAAGGGATCATAGACTGGTGTGAGCTCTTATGCTTCCTGAAAGCAGAAAGCTGGGACGGCATATTCATGCTGGAAGTGGTAGCGCTGGAAGACCCGGAGGCTGCGCTTGCAAGATCCCTTGACCTGGTGCGAACATGCCTGTCCCAATGCTAATGTAGCGGACGATATTCGCCGCCAAATCCCACCGGCAAATCCGGCTAGAGAACAACAGGCACCTGCCGGTCCAGGGCAATCGACTCCTTTGAAATACGGCAGGTGTATGCCAGGACGTCCACACCGGATCTGACTGCCTCGCGAAGGGCAACACCAAACTTTGGATCCATGGCATCATTTGGCGAGAAGCTTTCTGCGTCTTCGCGCTGGATCACGAAAATCACCGAAGCCTTAAGGCCTTCGGAGACTGCATCCTTAAGTTCTCTCATATGACGGGCTCCGCGAATAGTAGGCGCATCGGGGAATAATGCCCTAGCGTCACGGACCAAGGATACGGACTTAACCTCGATAAGACAGTCCGGGCCACCGGACGGACAAGCATTCGCTGACAGTCTAAAGTCCAGCCTGCTCCCACCGAACCCGGCCTCGCGCTTTATGCAGTGATACGCACTAAGCTCAGGGAAGAATCCTTTCGCCAAACCATCATAAACCAATTCATTGGGAACCCTTGAATCAATTGAGACTAATGTACCTTCATAGTCTACCAGCACCAGCGTATAGGCGGTCTTTCTTTGGTGCTCAGCACGCCTCTTGCGTTTCGCATCTTTAGCCTTCCGGGGCCTGGAACCGCCATTTTGAGCTGGGAGCAGATAGACTTTTCTACCAGGCACAAGCAATTCCTCAAGCCGCCCGGGATCCGCCACGTGAGCCTGGACTTCGTCGCCTTCTGCACCACTTGTTGCAGTGCCGTATGCCTGGTAGGGCTCAGGTAGTCCATCTTCTCGGTTAATGCGGACTATCGCCACGAAGCGGTTGGGTCTCGCCAAGAAGGTCGCTTCAAGGAGGGGTCTGTTTCTGACAAATAGAGGGGTGCTATCGTGCTTTGAGATTGTGTCGTTCATATGAGTTACCTAATCTCCTTTGAGTCTAATCTGATCAAATACTACCTTTCCTCCGACGACTGTGCCCAAGACCTTGGTGTCGGCAATCTCCAGGGGATTGACAGTAAATATGTCTTTGGACAGAATCACAAAATCAGCGAGTCTTCCCGGGGCAATCGAGCCTTTGATATGCTCCTCACCGGACGCATAGGCTGCCCCCGTGGTGTAGCCGCGCACAGCCTCTTCCACCGTGAGGCATTGCTCAGTATGCCAACCCGGCTGTGACAATTCATCATGTCGCTTACGAGTTACCGCTGCAAAAATGCCTTGTATGGGATCCGGCTCTTCAACAGGCGCGTCTGAACCAAATGCCAGGCGTACCCCGTTCTCGGCCAGAGATCTCATGGGATACCCTATTGAACTCCGAGCCCCCCACGCCTTATCCGCCATGTACCTGTCGGAAGTGGCATGAATCGGCTGGATGGACGCGATAACATCGAGTGACGCAAACCTTCTTAAGTCAACAGGCGAAACGAGCTGGGCATGCTCAATCCTATTATGGAGAGGCGCTGTGTCATCAGGTCTCCTACCAGCCTTGGACTTTTCCAAAGCGTCAAGCGCCATCCTCACTGCACGATCACCGATTGCATGTGCTGCAACGGAAATCCCGGATTTCGATGCGCGACTGATAATATCTGTCAGCTCCTCTTCTGTAATAGCGCACACACCGACATTATCAGGGTTATCCGAATAGGGTTCAAGCAAGGCTGCTGTTCCGGAACCAAGGGCACCGTCAACAAAGACTTTGAGGGGGCCAACCCGTAGACCCGCATTTCCGAACCCTGTCCTAACGCCTAGCTTAATAGCTGAATCAAGATTGTGCAAAGGGATCATCTCACATATCCGGAGGTCCAAGTTGTCCTCAGTGAGCAATTCCCGGTTATCCTCAGCGAGCAATTCCTGCAAAACACCGAAGGAAACCTCATCTCCACAATCATGGATACCGGTGATTCCAAGCTGATGTAAGTAAGGAATTACGCGGGCGATTGCCTCTTTGCACATGCCAAAATCCGGCACCGGGATAACGCGGTTAATTAAGGGCTGAGCGTTTTCTCGAAGAATACCTGTAGGCTCATGTGTATTAGGGTCCCGCTCTATGACTCCGCCGTCCGGGTCCGGGGTGTTTCTGTCAATGCCTGCCATGGCAAGGGCAAGAGAATTCACCCAAATACTGTGCCTGTCTTTGCTGAATAGGACTATCGGGTTATTAGGAGCTGCGTCATCAAGTTGAACCCGGTGAGGATGAGCATTCGCCAAACAACTGTGGCTCCACCCGTGTCCTATGATCCATTGTCCTTCTTCGGATTCAAGGGCTGCTTTCCTGATTCTCTTCCTCACCTCTTCAACGGATTCAACGCAACCAAGGTCTACCTGACTGAACTTCAGGGCATACCACAAGAGGTGTATATGGCAATCAGTAAATCCCGGAACCACAGTAAGGCCCTGGAGATCCACTTTCCTATACCTGCCGGCTAATGCTGATTCAGCATCAGCGTGGACTCCTACAGCGACTATCTTATCATCTCTTACGGCAATTGCCGAAGCTCTCCGCACCCCCCTGTCCCCGGCAGGTGAGAACCCAAAACGGTCTCTACCATCAGCATTATTCATAGTATAGATATTTGCGTTATGGTAGATGACTTGATTATCCACATTAATCAGCCTTTCCGTGGTTACTTATCCAGTCTGATTCTAAACCTAATCCCTGTAGTCAGCAAACATCAATAGTGTTCTCTAGTACGCCCTGTCTTTCCTCTAACTCCTTGCTGCACAAGACTCCCGATGTTGTGTCGAATCCGGCAGCGTGGTATAGTACAGTCAGAATTATCTGTCTGATACTCATTCTAATCTACATGCCACAAACAATAAGATAACCTTATCAAAGCAATTCCTTCACAAAGAATGTCTCATGCGTATTCTCATGTGCCCACTCAATAGCTCGGTAAGGGAGGCTTGAATCATGGATTCATCGAGAGGGCCAATGTGGCTGGGTGATGTTGCGATCTTACTAGGCCTATTATGGCTCCTCAACAATATCGGGATGACTCACATAGCTGTCGGCAGGCTTATTACTGTGTATTGGCCGGTTCTCTTTATTATCTGGGGACTGGAAATAATCCTTCGTGAGACTATCTACGGGTCAAAGGAGGAATCAAGGTCCACCGGCCTCCGGTCAACTGTGCTAAACGGTGTTATCCTGGCGGTTTTGGGTGCCCTGATACTCGGAAGTAATCTGGGAATCTGGCATCTGAATTTCTCCGTCGTGTGGAAGGTCTTCTGGCCTGTCATACTGATCCTGATTGGCTGGAGTCTCCTAAGGGGGGTAACTTCAACAGGCGGGACTCATTGGGCGATAATGAGTGGGATAGAACTGCGCAACAAGGGATGGAAACTTGAAAGCGGAAATATGATCGCGTTCATGGGTGGAATAAATCTGGATCTGACTGTCGCTGAGATCCCTGAAGCCGATACTGTGCTTAATCTCACAGCCATAATGGGCGGAATCGAAGTTAAGGTCCCTGACGATGTCAGCGTTGAATGCGAAGGCACTGCTATCCTCGGTGGAGTGACGTTTCTCGGCGAGAGTGCCGGAGGTGTGATATCGTCCAGGAGATTTGGCACAAGAGAGGTTGATATGTCAAAGAAGAAGGTCATAATCCATTCCCGAACTGTCATGGGCAGTGTTGAAGTTAAGCGGTGAGTCAAGAATAGGCAGGAAGAATACGGTCAGTAGGCGCCTCGTCTCTTGAGAAATCGAGGCGCCGTTGTTTTTCTTAACAGGCTCCTGAGGCATCTTGACATAGGCAATACTCTTAGCGTCAGTGTTGCTGGATGTTTCTGATAAGCCCAAAATTGCCGGTTGTTGCAGCTGATAGAATAGGCCTTATGTACTCTTCCACCATCGACGCATCCAGCGGAACCGGCATGTTCTTTAGTTTCATCTCAAGCTGAGGATTCTTCGCAGCGGAAATCGCGCGTTCAATGTGTTCACCACTGAACCCCGGAAGTTCAGCCAAGGTTGTAGGGAAACCTACCTTCCGGCTGAGGTTAAGCATTCCCTTAGCTACTGCAATGCCGAGTTCGCGCCCTGAAAGATTAGCAAGATCGCAATCCATTAGTCCGTACCGCTTATATATGTCGCCTA
>DUVA01000268.1 GCA_012841305.1 Bacillota bacterium
GACGCCTCGGAGCGTCCACTGCAGGAATCTCCCGTCCTGTTACACGGCGCGCAGTCTCTATCACCTGGCGAACAGTGTAGCCTTGGCCGTTGCCTAGGTTGTAAGTACGCGATCCCAAACCTTCTACCAGCGCCTCTGCAGCCAGAACATGGGCGGAGGCAAGATCTGAGACATGGATATAATCCCGGACACACGTCCCGTCAGGGGTATCGTAATCCTGACCAAACACCTTAAGCTCCGGACGAAGCCCAAGTGCAGTCATGAGCACCAATGGAATCAACTGGGTCTCAGGGTCATGGTCCTCACCGATATCTCCTGAAGGATGAGCGCCTGCAGCGTTGAAATAGCGAAGGGACGCGTAATTGAGCCCATATGCTCGATCGTAGGCAGCCAGCATCGTCTCTACCATGAGTTTTGTCTCTCCGTAGACGTTAGTTGGTGCGCACCTTGCATCTTCATCCACCGGGACTCGCAGAGGCTCTCCGTAGACAGCAGCCGAAGAAGAAAATACTATGTAACGGATTCCTTCATGAACCATTGCATCAAGAAGAACCAGGGTTTTGCTTACATTGTTCCGGTAGTATTTGGAAGGATCAGCCATGGATTCTGCTACCGATGTGTAGGCTGCGAAATTCATGACTACATCGGGTTTGCATTGAGCAAATACTGAACCCAGAGCAACAGGATCTCCGATATCACCTGCAATGAGCTCACAGCCTGATATTGCCTGGGCATGGCCATGTTCCAAGCTGTCATACACGACAATGGAATGGCCGGCTTCCTGAAGCTCCCGGACTACATGGCTTCCTATGTAGCCCGCCCCTCCTGCGACAAGCACGTTCACAGTCTCTCCCCCTATCAAAAGTATCTAAATTACCTGGTGAATTTCACTTCAAGGCCAAACGTCTGCTGCTTTTTGTGCCAGGTAGCTTCAATATCGTAGCAGTGGTTATGGTGTGCGAGAAGAATGCCTACATCGTCAATGGCCTGCTTGCGAAAATCGTAGGATGTGGAAACACCTATGCTCAAGTCCTCGCGGACTCGGTAGTCCATACTTGCAGAGGCTTTGTTTACAGGGCTTATCTTATCAAATGCAAACGGACTCAAACCCTGGACTGCTCTGAAATCATAGTTGATTCCAGCCTTGATCCGGGGCACGGTTCCTCCGAAAGCCTCTCGTTCACCCAGACTCGCCTTAACACTGGTGCCAATATCAAATGAGTTTAGCGTATCTCCGGTTTCGTACCATGCCCGCCTTGCACCAAGAGACAGGCTTCCGGTTATTCCGTGGGCAAGATGAATAGTAGAGGATGCGAAAGATGCAGCCACGTGAGTCCTGCCTGCTTGCACGTGGCGAGAAGGCTCCTCGAAGCGTCCGAAACCGCCCGAGAGGGAGACAGACCCGATGTTCCCCGGCATAGAGACTGGTTTCAGTGACACCTCAAGCTCTGGGATACGGTATAAGTCTCCTGCCAGGAGGATGTCTTTGGCAACTGTCAGCTTAACCCTGACAGGCCATTCATCTGTGGACTTCACTACTAATCTTCCGTCAACAGCTCCAGGTTCAAATCCTCGCCACCGGGTTGAGTCATCGCCTGTACCAAGAGGGACATAGCGCGCACGGGCATCAAGGGTCAGCCAATCTGAAAGGGGCATGCCATAGCCGGCAGTGACAGAGAAACCCTTCCAGGAGCTGTAATCCCCCTTTAAAGTCCCTGTCCTGCCTTGCCCTAACACGAGATCCGCCTGTGCGCTCAACATAATGCCTCGATGCTTCGAAGCGTAAGCCCCTTCGTATCTGACTTGCACCCAATCTTCTATCTTGTCTTGGTATGTAAGCCCTACCAGAAAACCGTCGGAGGAGTCATGACTGAACTTCGGGATGGGAATGTCCTCTCCGTCAGCAAAAGCTATCCTATCTCCTCTTAGGGGAAGCACGAGTCTCGGGAGAACCATCACCGGGACATTCGCAAACCAAAGAACAGGCCACTCTGCCACAATACGGTCGTCAGGATATATTACAAGCCTCTTTGAGCCAACACGATAGCACGGATAATCCAGCTCACAACCGGTGACATACGCATTGTCCAAGGTCAGAATACCGGGCGCAAGATTCATCTCACTGCCGCGGATGTATAAGTCGGATATGTGCGCATCCGGTTCCAGGATTCGTCCTTTGCCTGTGTAGAGGTTATACGCAAGCAGGTCACACCGAACAGTCCGCAACCCTTGACAAGCCACCACGTCTCCACGGGAAAACAGCTCTCCGGGCTCTACCTGGACGCGAATGTAGTCAGCGGAAACAAAGAAATCTTTGTAGCTCACCTTAGCGTTTCCTTCAGCAACCACTGCTGTACCGCCTGGCTCGAATCGATACTCTGTTGTGTCAGCCTCTATCACAATA
>DUVA01000269.1 GCA_012841305.1 Bacillota bacterium
ACACCTTGGGCCGGTTGCCTTCATTTTCTTACCCCAAAACAGGCTTTTCCCATGGGGGAAACTGTTTTTTGTCCGCCTTTTAAACCTACATTACTATGGCCTTTCGTTACAGCGAAAATGGCTCGAGGGTCCCACAAGCTTGTCAATTCCTGAGTGATTCTTCTTCTGCCACCGGGCGGATTACCGGAGCACCCCTATACAATCGCTCCAGGTCATAATATTCTCGTTCTCTGACATGGAAAACATGAACAATGGCATCCGCATAATCCAACACAATCCATCCTGCTTCGGAATTCCCATCTCTTCGAAGAGGCAGTGCACCCATCTCCTTGATGTCATACAGCACCCCGTCAGCTATGGCTCTTACATGCCTGTCTGATGTGCCGCTGGCCAACACCAAGTAATCAGCGATGATCGTCATGCCTCGGACATCCAGGACGATTATGTCCTCTGCTTTGCGAGACCAAGCCGCTTTATAAGCAGCCTCAACTATGGATTTTCCGTCTATATTATTCCGCCTCCCAGATTACCTGTGATTCTAGTATCTATCATGCCTTGGTCTTGCTTCGTTAACAATAAGAGGTCTCCCTTGAAGTTCAGTACCGTTCATGGCGTTTATGACACGCTCAGCGTCGTCTTCCGCCACCTCTACAAATCCGAAGCCCCGTGACTTCTGAGTCACTCTGTCTACGATTACTCTTGATCCTCTGACTTCCGCAACAGCGCCGAATACCTGATTGAGTTCTTCATCCGTCACTGACCAGGGTAGATTCCCTACGTAAAGGGTCTTTGTCACAATGAGTCACCTCCGCGTGATTATCAAAGGAAAACCAAGGTCAATGTTATGCCTTGGCTCCCTGTCCGCACATATGGATTTCAGATCGTGGCGCAACCTGAGACACTTTGGCCTAGGTCGCATTGATTCAAACACTCGCCGAATCCCCGATCAGTTCCTGTTTTACGAATACTCGGTAACCATGAAAGCTGGCAAGGTAAAATCGAGGCCAGGAGGCCTTTTCAGTTAGCCCGGCAGTTACTGCCCTGTCTCTATGGCACCCAATTCTACCTCCAATTTCTACCGTTTCTATTATTATTATACCATCGAACCCTTTCATTGTAAACTACCCTACAGTCAGATATTACACACAATTCTCAATTTTGGCATTTGTGGTCTTTTGCCCTACCGGTAAAGACCTGCCTTATGGATGTAGGTCTCTACATTGGAGGGCAAGAGATAACGGATTGGCTCACCTTGTTCCACTCTACGCCTGATGTCCGTAGATGAAATTGCCAGGGCAGGGACTTCCACCATATAGATACAGTGAGTCGAATGTAACCTTGCTTCTTCGAGGCGCCTCTCCAGTTCACCGGTGGAGCAACCGGGACGTGTCGCCACAATGAAACCGCACTCCTTAAGAAGATCTGTGGCGTCCTTCCACGTAAGTATCTCTATAGCAGCATCAGCCCCGGTAATAAAGAAAACTTCAGTTTCTGTGTCAAACCGTTCTTTGAAATGCCTCACAGTGTCGATGGCGTAAGAAGGTCCGGGCCTGTCCAGCTCTGTTCGGGACACCTCAAAATAGGGGTTTGTCACAGTCGCCATAACTGTCATCATATACCTGTCCGTTCCTCCGGATATCTTCATCCCCTTCTTGTGAGGAGGAATCCCGGCAGGCACGAAAATCACCAAATCCAATGAAAACTCGGCTCTCGCGACTTCCGCAGTCACCAAGTGGCCATAGTGTATAGGATCGAAAGTCCCGCCCATTAGCCCAACTCTTCTGATACCCGGTCTTTCCGAAGGCATGATACTATCCGGCAACTGCAACGGATTCAACCTCCTATCCCACGAATCATATGGTCACCAATGATACGTCAGCACGATCCTCGGCAGATTGGCGAAGATCTTTACTTAGAGGTCAAGCGCTTTAGCTATCGCTTCAAGAAGTTCTTTTACTCCTTCGCCTGTTACCCCAGAAATCGGGCACGTCTCGCATCCAAGCTTACTCAGGATATCTCGAGTCTTTTCATAATTCTCCCGGGCCTCAGGCAAATCCATTTTGCTGCACGCTATTATTGCAGGACGCAAAGCAAGCTCAGGATTGTACAATTTCATCTCTTCCCTGACAATCTCAAAATCCTTAACCGGGTCGTGCCCTTCACCTATACCTGCCATGTCTACAACGTGCACCAGGACTTTTGTGCGCTCAATGTGTCTTAGGAACTCATGTCCGAGACCGGATCCCAGGTGTGCCCCTTCAATAAGACCGGGGATGTCTGCAGCAACGAAACTCCTTCCATCACCTAAGTCAACAACCCCGAGATGAGGCCGGGTGGTAGTGAAAGGGTAATCCGCGATCTTTGGCCTGGCAGCGGATATCCGGGAAAGAAGTGTTGACTTGCCTGCATTTGGCAGCCCTACGAACCCCACGTCAGCCAGAAGCTTCAGTTCCAGGTCTATCCAGCGCTCCTCACCAACACGTCCCGGCTGGGCGAAGCGCGGAGTCTGCCTTGTTGCTGTCGCAAACCTTGCATTACCTTTTCCGCCCTTACCGCCGGCTGCTACGACAACAGACTGTCCAGGCGAAACGAGATCCGCGATAACCCCTCCTGAAGAGGAATCGCACACCACCGTTCCCGGAGGGACCTCAATAATAATATCGTTTCCATTTCTGCCATGTTGGTTCTTCCCACGGCCGGAGTGCCCGTTGGGAGCCTTGTAGTGTTTCCTTCGGCGCAAATCCATCAGTGTATGTAATCTTGGAGAGACAGACACGATTACGCTACCGCCATCGCCTCCGTCCCCGCCGTCCGGCCCGCCTGTCGGGACATACTTCTCTCTTCTAAAGCTTACACAACCATTGCCGCCGCCTCCGGCAGCTACATAAATCCTTACCCTGTCAACAAACATAAAAGTCCACCTCAGAGCGGCGCATCTTGACCCAAGTAAGACAAGCAACCCCCGCAGACAGACACAACCTGTGCCCCCGCGAGGGTTTCATATCCTAATCTCCGGGCAAATCAATATTCATGACCACAAACCCGATACCACCAATTACCCGCTAAACGCTTTCCATAGCTTCGGGATAAACGCTTACTTGAGTCCCTTTCCGTCCACGTCTCTCATACGAAACAAGTCCCTCTACCTTAGCGTAAAGCGTATAGTCAGTACCCATTCCAACATTTAGACCAGGGTGAACCTTGGTGCCCCGCTGCCTTACCAGTATGCTACCGGCAGTAACACGTTCACCCGCATACTCCTTAATTCCGAGGCGTTGAGCCTGAGAATCCCTACCGTTTCTCGAGCTGCCTCCACCTTTTTTCTTGGCCATTATCCTTCACCCCCTGAACCGTAAACCACTTGAAACAAATCAAACTTGTATTTTTTCAATCTGAATCTCCGTATATGGCTGTCTATGTCCGTAACGCTTTCTGTAGTTCTTCTTAGGCTTGTACTTGAATACCAGAATCTTTCTGCCCTTGCCCTGTGCAAGCACTTTCGCTGACACGTGTGCCTCAGATAACATGGGACTTCCGATCTTAACGTCATCCCCGTCACGCACAAGCAAGACACTGTCGAACTCCAACGTTTCTCCGGGTTCAAAAGGAAGCTTCTCGACTCTGAGAATATCTCCTTCTTTTACCCTGTACTGTTTCCCGCCTGTTTCAATTATAGCGTACATAAATTCTCGTTCTCCTCTCGCTCTGTCTCGCCGAAACCAAGGCACATACACTGTCTGCATGTTTCTCTTTGCCCGTTTCGTGCGGCGGAGCGATAAATGCCCGCACGAAGGAGTTTACCACACCGGGATATACTATGTCAAACATGTCCGTCACCGGCTATAACCATGTTAGTTGAGCCATCAAGATCTTCGGCTGATATCACATTTTTCTCATCTTCTGTTTCCACAGGTTTTGCCTTTGCATAAGTTCTGAAAACCTTCCGGATTTCCACTAAGAGCCTTTTTCCGATTAAGCCTCCTGCCCCGTCAATGTCCAAGATATATCCGTCTATCCGCGTAATTCCATTTGCCGGATTTGACGCATGTTGTTCTTTGATTTCTACCTCTATTATATCCCCTACACTGACAGGGACCGCCATTTTCCTTATTGCCTCCCGCTTACCGGTGATGATTTCACCTATGTCCTCCATGTGGACATTAGGGTTGCCCTTAACATAGATAACTTTCCCCGTTTCCTGCTCAAGCCTGGAAAGGTTTCCGCCTCCCTGCCCAATGAGAAGGGAGGCTACATTAGGATGCAAAGTGACTAACATCGCCTCCTGGTCAGTCTTAGCGGCAATCCGCTTCAGTGCCCGCTCAGTTCTGAAAGCAAGAGTCTCTTCTGATAGTATTAGCCCTCTTCCATCACAATATGGACAAGATCGTGTAAGAGCTTCCTGAAGCCCCGGCCTTGTCTTCTTGCGTGTCATTTCAAGAAGGCCAAGATGGGTAAAACCAAGGACCGTCGCCTTGGTCTTATCCTTTCTTAGCTCTTCTTCAAGTTGTTTCGCAACCTGCTCACGGGCATCTTCAGAATCCATGTCTATAAAGTCAATGACGATTATGCCGCCGATATTTCTAAGCCTTAAATGATGAGCTATGGCACTGGCTGCTTCGAGATTAGTCTTAAGGACTGTATCTTGAAGGTTGATAGTGCCTGTGTAACGGCCGGTATTCACATCAATACTTGTCAAGGCTTCCGTCTCATCGAAAACGATGTACCCCCCACATGACAGCCATACCTTAGGACGGAGGGCCTTCTCAATCTCGTCTTCGATTCCGTAGGCCTCCCAAATTGGGGTTTCGTTGTCATAAAGCTTCAGTCTACTCCGTAACCTAGGTGACATTATGTTTATGATATCTTCAGCTTTCCCAAACTCATGCCCATCATCGATGATGAAAACGTCAACATCCTCAGACAGAAGATCTCTCATAATCCTGTAAATCAAATCGTAGTCCCTGTGCAGAAGACACGGGGCAGATGCCCTGCGCGCCTTTTGTTTCACTCGACGCCAAAGCTTTACCAAAAACTTTATCTCAGAACTGATATCACCTTCGTCCTTGCCTTCAGCGACAGTACGGACAATGACTCCGTAGCCCCGAGGTTTGGCCTTGCCTGCAGCCTTCTTTAACCTGGTCCTCTCCTCGTCATCAGTAATACGCCTGCTTACTCCTACATAGTCTACGGTAGGCATAAGCACCACATTCCTGCCGGGAAGGGTTACCTGGGTCACAACTCTTGCGCCTTTTGTGCCTATAGGCTCCTTAGTTGCCTGGACAATGATATCTTGGTTTTCCTTGAGAATGTCTCTGATTGAAAGGGCCTTCAAATCCTCTATGTCTACGTCGTCAAAATGCCCTTCCCTGGCCTTAAGCGCGTCGTCCACGTAAAGGAAAGCATTTCGCTCAAGCCCGATATTGACAAAAGCAGCCTGCATACCTGGCAAAACATTCTCAACTCTGCCTTTATATATGTTACCGACATGTCTTTGATGAGAAGACCTCTCAATGTACACTTCCACAAGTCTACCGTTTTCTATGACCGCGGCCCGGGTTTCAGCCGGCCCGGTACTTACAATAATCTCCTTGGACATTCGTCCTCACTCCTCAAATAAGTCCCCGGTGGGGAGAATACCTAACCTTATCGCTATGAACTTGCATACTAGGGCAGGCATAGTCTGCCATCGTAAAACGTATAGAGTCCCTCTCTGGTAATATCCAGGAAAATGCCGGAGTTCTCAATCCCCCCGGATTCCAAGATAACCTTGCCTAAATCAAATGGCCTAACATTTCCTTGCGAGCCTGAGGCAACAGTAGCATAAACTGACACACGTGAGTCGTGCGCATCTATACGCATTTCGTAAATCAGCGGACGAATATCAACTCTACGAATACCTTTAGGCGTGACGCGCTCAATGAGAATGGAATCTCTCTCCAGAATCCTTTGGATGCCCGTCAAAACACAGTCTAACCTCACTTGCGTCTCGCCATGCAACTCGAACCTGTAGGATGCAGCTTGGATAATGGCGGACAGGGCAGGCATGTTCGGAGGGAGTATTTCAGAGGATATGACCCTCATCCCTTGAGGCAGAAACTCATTCAACCTTAGAGTCGCCTCATTTGCATCTACCGCTTCTTTTAGCAGAATATCGACAAACTCTGAATTGCTGGATACTCCTACAGGCAAGGCAGGAGCGAAAGACATCCGCGGACGGGGATTGAATCCGCCTGATAAGGTAATGGGTAATCCGGCTCGCCTCACTGATCTCTCTATGGTTCTTACAAAATCCAGATGGGACATGTACTTAGTTGCGCCGGTTTTGGTTATCCGGATTCTCCAAGCGCAAGCCGGCACTTGCGAGTCATGCAGGGGCTCTCCTATCGCTTTCATTCTGATACCTCCTTCCGGGCCCCGGACATGACTTTTGGTGAGACCTCAAGGTTTACGCAGACTCCACAGCGAGAACACGGCCCGAAGCGGCAGTCAGGTGTCAATACGCCGGATTTTGCCCGTTCCGCTTCTTGTATTAAGAATTCCTTGGACACCCCGCAGCTTATGTGGTCCCATGGTAGTATATCGTTATATTCCCACTCTGTGTTACCATAGAACTCAGGCGAGATATCAGCTAACTCAAACCCCGGCATCCACTTGTCTAAATCGAATTCGCTGTCCCATGCGTCAAACTTGCATCCCCTGCGATAAGCGGCTTCAATCACCGCCCCCATCCTTCTTGAGCCTCGGGATAGAACTGCCTCTAAGAAGCTGGTATTAACATCGTGCCACGTAAGTCTCAGCCCCTTACCTCGGAGATGCTTCTTCAGATATGCCTGTCTTTGCAACAACTCTTCCCTGGGCAATTGCGGTTGCCATTGAAAAGGCGTATGAGCTTTCGGCACAAAAGATGCGACACTCACGGTAACTTCAGGCGCCTTTCTTATGCCTGCCTGCTTGAGCTCGCGCCTACCGCACGCCAGTGTTTCTTTTGCCATGTCGACGATTCCCCTCAAATCGTCTTCTGTCTCAGTAGGCAAGCCTATCATGAAGTACAACTTCAAGCTATGCCATCCTTCAGAGAACGCAAGAGTTGCAGCGTGGATTAGATCTTCACAGGTCACGCCTTTGTTGATCACGTTTCTGAGTCTCTGTGTGCCTGCCTCAGGCGCAAATGTCAGACCTGTCCTCCGTCCTCTTTGCACTTCTTTCGCAAGATCTACAGAAAATGAATCAACGCGGAGGGATGGGAGGCTTACAGAAACCCCCATGTCTCCGTGTTTATCCAAGAGATTACTACAAACGTCACGCACATGCGAATAATCCGCGCTTGACAGCGACATAAGGGAAACCTCATCATAGCCTGTATTCTTCAAAACAGCTTCCGCAAGCTCCAATACCTTATCGGGGGCCCTTTCCCTGACAGGCCTGTACACCATCCCTGCCTGGCAAAAACGGCATCCCCTCGCGCACCCGCGAAACACTTCGAGCACAGCTCTGTCGTGGATAATCTCTGTCAAGGGTGTTACCACCTGACAAGGATACTCAGCCTGATTCAGGTCTCTTACCACTCTCTTCTTGACAGGGTATGATGCAGCCGGGTTCGTAGGCTCGATTTCCTTGATCCTTCCATCAGAAAAGTATGACACACGATAAAATGAAGGCACATAAACACCGGGTATTTCGGCTAAGGTTTGAAGCAGCTCAAGACGGGACATGCCCCCTGCCTTCCCATCTTTGTATACATCCACTATTTCCTCTATGGCGTCTTCGCCTTCGCCGATGAGAATAGCGTCTATGAAATCAGCGACAGGTTCCGGGTTGTACACACTTGGCCCGCCCGCAATTATTAGAGGTTCATCTTCGCCCCTGGAAGATGCGAGTTGTGGTATCCCTGCAAGATCCAGCATAGCCAGAACATTAGTGTAGGAAAGCTCGTATTGAAGGCTGAAACCGATGATATCAAAGTCTCCGGCAGGAAGGCGGGATTCTAAGGAGTACAAAGGAATACCTGAACTCCTCATGGCGTCATACATGTCAATCCACGGCATGAACGTCCTTTCACATACAACGTCGTCTCGGCTGTTCAGAATCGAATAAAGAATCCTGAGGCCAAGATGGGACATGCCAATCTCATACGTGTCAGGAAAGGCAAGAAGCACCTTTACATCGACATCGTCATGCCTCTTTCTTGTGGCATTCCATTCACCCCCAACGTAACGTATAGGCTTCTCGACATTCATGAGGATCTTTTCAAGTAACTCCGGATCTATCTCCATTATGAGCAGTACCTTCTTCTTTGCCCGATGTGTCCCCTAATACTCTAGTATCTCAGGTCTTCACTGGGTTCATTTGTTATTTTATCAAATTTCCGTTGTCTTCGCCATGAAAACACGAAGCGTCATTATCTCACTATGCGACGAATAGGGATCCTCGGTCCATACCTGCCCATTCCTTCCAAAACTGCAACCTCAGTAACAAATCCAAGTATGTTTAAGCTGCCATCGAGAACCATGACAATACTGACCTTCCCCGGCGAAAACTTTCTTACTACTTCCACCAATGGGGTTTGCTCGTATGAGGCAATAACCTCTGCACGCATGGAACCTTCCCTTATCAATCTTTCCTTCTTTCGTAGGCTGTCTTGGATGCGCATGTACAATACTTTTTCTGATTCCCTTGATGCAGCAAACATGAGAAATCCTCCGAGGGAAGGAAGGAAAATGTTTCCTTCCCCTGCAAAAACCAAGTAGACGCCAAAGGCGAGCATGACAAAGCCTACTATCCGTCCTATGTTTACTGCAATTGCTGTTGCCCTGGCCACACCTACGCTATTACTTAAGAGCGCCCTTGCCACACGGCCACCGTCAAGGGGAATGGCTGGGAGAAGATTAAACAACCCCATGGCAAGGTTAAGCTCAAATACGAACTCCCCAAAACCGGGAGGAAGGATTTCTCTCTGCAGGAGGGCAAGAACAAGGCCGGCAAAAATGAGATTGTGGATAGGCCCTGCCAGAGATATGGCTATTTCCGACTCAGGGGTTCCGTAGAACGCCTCATCAAACTCGACAACCCCACCAAAAGGCAGAAGTTCAATCCTCTTAACCTTCCACCCCAGTCCTCCTGCAACCACTACGTGGGCCAATTCGTGAAGGATCACTACCCAGAAGGCAAACATCATCTCCGAGAGGAGGCCTACTGAAGCATACATGAGCAGCATCAGCAAGAAGAACGGGTTGATGTGGATATCTACTCCACGCGCCTTGAGAATCCTCACAACCTATCCCTACCCGCCCCCTCCAAGTAGATCACCATAGGCAATCGCCGGTTCCAAGATGTGTACGTACTGTTCAGGGTTGCCGGTGTTGCACTCGGGGACGGCTCCCCAAGCGGGTCGCCTTGACAAAATCCGGCCCGTAGGCCAGTGGCCGAATTTTGACACCCCTCATTGCAATCACTGGCCTCAGAAAACGTACGTACCGTGCGGGCCACCCAAGAGCTCGAAAAACGAGGGAAAACCAATGAACTCACACTTAGCGAGTAGGCCATTTTGCCTTTCCCGTCTCTTCGGTGATAGGTTCGGCCTGGTCTCCAATGTGCTGAGTCTCGGGATATGGGGTCTCGGGCGCCGGTGAATATGAGAAGAGATCGGTTACAACGGCTCGAACCTTAACGAAATCAATACTTTCGGTAAGTGCCGCATATAGATATGGCCTAATCTTGCCTGAAATCCAAGGGCTCCAATAGAACGCACCTACGACACAACAGTAAATCAGCAAGGCAACCAATGCCCTGAGAAAGAACCTTCTTGGCACGGCGGCATCCCCCTCTGACGCAAAGCAGCGTTGTACCTGTCGTTATCAATATATTGGCCGTCCATGTCACCTATGCGCTTTGCGTACGCAATAAAGGGGACCCAGGGAGTTCAGAAAAGGATCTTCTGGCGCCTCATATTTATATTGAGGACAAAACCTATAGCAATAAGGTTTGCCATAAGAGAGCTGCCTCCGTAGCTCAGGAAAGGAAGGGGAATACCTGTCACAGGCATTAGGCTCATTGTCATACCGACGTTGATAAGAACATGGATAAGGATCATTGACGCAATCCCTGCTGCAACCAATTGACCGAAGGAATCTTTGGCTGATGAGGCTGCCAGAAGGCATCTCCAAAGAATCACTGCGTAAATAGCTAATACTGCAACGCCTCCCAAGAAACCGAGTTCCTCTCCGATTACGGAAAAAATGAAGTCTGTGTGGTGAGCAGGAAGGAAATTCAGTCTTACTTGGGTGCTCTTGAAGAGCCCTTTCCCAAAGAAACCTCCGGAACCGATGGCGATGGTGGACTGAATTACGTTATAACCTGTGCCGGTAGGGTCAGCGTAAGGGTTGATAAAGGTCAGGATACGAGCACGCTGGTAGTCTTTCAAACCCAGAAAGAACACTAAAGGTGAAGCCAAAGCCCCAATAGCCACTATGGCCATTAAGTCCTTAAGTCTCATACCTGCCACAAACAACATAGTCATGGTAATACCCACAAACACTATGGCAGTCCCAAGGTCATTCTGAAGAAGAACCAGCCCTGTGGGTAAAGCTACGTGAATAAACGCGATTATCAGGTCACGTCTGGAATTTGTGTCAGCATCTGCAAGGTAGTTGGACAGGGTTAGAATGACCGCGATCTTTGCCAGTTCCGAAGGCTGCAAGACAACAGGCCCAATCCTGAGCCATCTTTCAGCGCCTGACACACGCCTCCCGACAACAAGCACCAGAACGAGAATGGCGATATTTCCCCAATAAAGGATATGATGAGCACGCCTTGCCAGATTATAGTCAATCGTTAGGATTACGACTATACACGCAATCCCAACCAAAAAGGCTTGTAGCTGTCGCTTAAAATAGGCAAAAGCGTCGCTGGGCTGCCCATGGCCTACCCCGCCGTATGTTGCGCTATATACAACGGCAAGCCCAATGCCGCACATGACCAACACTGCAGTTATGAGCACGAAATCCAGATTCCTGAGAAGACGCTTGTCAAGGATCAACCCATCTTACCTCTGCCTTTTGAAGAATATGAGGTTCGCTTGGTTCCAATCACCGGCACACTGGCAACCAGGGCCAGAGTCCGATCTTGTGAATCAAACCTGACGTTCATACCCGCCTCATCTATCTCTACATACTTAGCACATGCGATTGCCAAATCCCGTCTCAGCTTCTCAAACATCTGAGGCGAGATGTCAACTCTGTCATGGGTCAATACAAGCTTCAAACGCTCCTTAGCAAGGTCTTTGCTTCTAGGCTTGTCTTTCTTGCCCAGGATCCAAGACACAAAATCAAACACCACATGTCGCCTCCTGAAATCATCTCGCTGCGCCGAGGAATCGCTTGATTCTCCCCCAGAAACCCGGGGCTTCCATTGAGAGAAACGGCACATCCTCTCCTTCAAGCCGCGCTGCAATCCGCCGGAATGCCTCGCCCGCTCTGGACGCCCCGTCCAAGACTGCCGGCTCACCCTTATTTGTGGATGTAATCACAGTCTCGTCGTCCGGCACTACACCGACAAGGTCTATAGCAAGAATATCTATGACATCTTCGATATCCAACATATCGCCGCGCCTCACCATATCCGGACGAAGCCTGTTGATGACGAGCTTAGGTTTTTCGATACCTTCAGCCTCTAAGAGCCCTACAATTCGATCTGCGTCTCTTACCGCCGATACTTCAGGCGTAGTTATTATCACTGCTGCATCTGCACCGGCTACGGCGTTCTTGAATCCTCTTTCTATTCCTGCAGGACAGTCCAGTATGACATAATCGAATTCGCTTGCAAGTTCACCTGTGAGTTCCTTCATTTGATCAGGCCGAATAGCGTCCTTATCTTTTGATTGGGCTGCAGGCAGGAGGAAGAGCGTCTGAACTCTCTTATCTCTGATAAGGGCCTGTCTCAGCCTGCACCTTCCTTCCATTGCATGGATAATATCAAACACTATCCGATTTTCCAGACCTAATACTATGTCGAGATTTCGTAGTCCGATATCTGCGTCAACCAGGGCCACCTTTTTGCCACGGACGGCAAGGGCGCAACCAATGTTAGCAACTGCTGTCGTCTTACCGACACCGCCCTTACCGGAGGTGACCACCATCACCTTCCCATTCATGTAGGTTCCTCCTCCAGTTCAGGTTTCCATCCGGAATAGGCTTCGATTACAATACGTTCATTTTTGATCCTTGCAACCTCAGGACCACTGGGCGTCTTATGTTCATCATCAGGTGAACGGGCAATAAAATCAGCGATTCTGAGTTGAGTAGGCATGAATCTCAACGCTACGACTACAGCTCGCCTATTATCAGGTGTACCTGCATGGGCAACTCCGCGCAGAGAGCCAAATATAATGATATTCCCCCCTGCTACCACCTCAGCGCCGGGGTTTACATCTCCCAGCAATACTACGTTGCCTGAGTGGGTAACACGCTGGCCGGAACGTAAGGTCCTCCCCACCAACATAGCTTGCTCAGTGGGAATGGCAGAGCGAGTGTAGTCCCGAGTAGCGCTCCTCCGGCCACTATATCTTCCTCGAGGTTCGCCTTGCCGAATTTGTCTGGCCTTACTCTTCTCTCCCGCGACAGCAGAAATGCTATTCCCTACTCCTCCTGCTACTCGAGAAACGGATATGCCAAAGGATTCAATTATGTTGACCAATTCCCTGATGTCATCTTCTGCAAGAGTAAGCTCTCCTATATCGAGAATCCCGCGAGTAGCTCCGGCAAAAAACCCGTCCGTGCTCTCGAGTTTGCCTGCAAGCTTACCCTTAAGCCTGACGAAATCCTCGTCATGAGGGAGAATTATCCAAATACCATGGCCTGTCCCTTTGAAAATGACGTCTTCAGTCTTCATATCGTTGTAAGTACTCCTCCGAAATCAAGAAAATGCCCTCGTTTTACTTATGATGAGTTCACCGAAGGTTATCGAAATTCCTGCCTACTCCGACTCTTCATAGGAAATTCCGAAATACTCCTCAAGCACCTGCCTTGCCACAGGTGCGGCATATGCAGCGCCGCTGGAGCCGTGCTCTATCATTACCACGACCACTATTTCAGGCTCCTCAAGAGGTGCATAACATGCAAACCAGGCATGGCTCGGGCCTTGGGGATTTTGGGCAGTCCCTGTCTTCCCTGCCACTGGGAGGGGAAATCCTGTGAATGCGCCCTTTGCGGTACCTTGAGAGGTGACACCCTCGAGGCCCTGCTCCAGGATGTCCCATGAATGACTGGATATGGAGATATTACTCACTACAGTTGGTTGAAACTCCTTGACACATCTCCCGTCAGAATCAAGTACGGACTTCACTATCATGGGTTGGCGCAAAGCACCTCTTGCAGCGATAGCTGAGTATACATTTGCAAGCTGTAGCGGTGTGACAAGCAAGGCCCCTTGTCCAATGGCCACATCCAGAGTCTCCATGGGATACCATGTTCGGTCATACCCTTTGAAGTTCCTCATTTTCCACTCTCTGTCAGGCACGAGGCCTGCCTGATCCTTGGGAAACATGACTATTCCCGAAGATTGCCCAAGACCGAACATCCTTGCAGCCTTTGCCAAATCGTCAATTCCTGTGCGTCTCCCAAGCTCATAGAACACGATATTGCAAGACTCACTGATTCCGCCTACGATATTAAGATTGCCATGGCCTCTGCCACGCTCTACGGTCCAACATGCTTTGCCGGAAGCGGAATCCCTACCTGTACAGACAAACCTGGTTCTTGTATCTACCTTGCCTTGTTCAAGAGCAGCTAATGCAGTTATGACCTTGAAAGTAGAACCCGGCGCATACGTGTGACTTATTGCTCTATTAGGTTGCGGGCTGGGGGAAGACTTGAGAAACTCTAAGTCCTTTGAAGAAAGCTCGCCTACAAACATGTTAGGGTCATATGAGGGCTTGCTTACCATCGCAAGGATCTCTCCTGTACGAGGATCTATTGCGATTACGACCCCGGCCTGCGCCTTGCTTGTCTTCTCAGACTTAGAAAGCTCATCAAGTTGAACTTCAAGGGCTTTTTCGGCTGTCATTTGGATCTTGCTGTCAATAGTCAACACGACATCGTAACCTGGTACCGGTGCCACACTGCCTAAGACTCTGATCGGTTGTGACAAGCTGTTGACCTCTACTTGCTCTCCGCCGTCCGTTCCCCTGAGGTGTTCCTCGAAGGCTTTCTCAATCCCTACCTTACCTATGAGATCCCCAAGCTTGTATCCTTCATCCTTGTGTGCCTTCAGCTCTTCTGCGTCAATTTCCCTTGTATACCCTATGACGTGACTTGCAGTATCACCCAGTATGTAGTTTCTGACAGGCACCTCTTCAATGATAACTCCGGGAAATTCCGTTCGTCGCTCACCTATGGTAACAACTACATCCGGCTTTACGTCCGCCTTAATCCTAATAGGTTCAAACGGGCGCCTCGGAGTGGAAAGCTTCTGCTCTATAGCTTCAGGAGTCATATCCAAAACTCGGCTGAGCCAAGCTATAGTCTCTTTCTTGTCTAGCATGTCCTGGGGGACAACGGACACGCAAAACGCCAGCCTGTTCGAAGCAAGCGGAATGTCGTTTCTATCCAGTATTTTACCCCTTGGGGCTACAACAGGAATCACTCGCACTCGATTCCCCAAGGATAAAGCTTCATATACGCTGCCCTTGACGATCTGCAAGTACCAAAGCCGAGAAACCAGGACCAAAATCACTGCTATGACCAGGTATCCCAGGTACTTGAGCCTTACCTGAGCAGGTGACAAAGATACCATATTCCCCTCCAACGCTTATACATAAAAGGCAGGGTCAATACGTTTACGCAGCAAATCAGGGTTGCAATGACTTACGACGCTCTGAAACATAGCTGACATATGCATCTACGCTACAGGTAATGCGCATTACGAGAGGCGACAGGAGAGATGAATATGCTGCTTGAAAAACCACTGCACTTAGCGCTACCCGGTATGACTCAAAAGGCACACCGAAAGAAGCCAGCAAGAATACTTGGAGACATCCGCCGACAAACCCGGTGACAAATACAAGCATCATAGGGACAAGCACCCACTCTTGAAACACCTTTTGGTAAGCAGCGCCTGCCAAATATGCAATCGCCAAGCGAACAAGGGTGAATAGTCCTAGAAACTGCCCGGATGACATGTCCTCCATGAGGCCTCCGACAACCGCCACAAAAAGCCCGATCTCCCTGCCGCTTAACATGCTCACGAGTGCTACAAGGCTTCCGACAATGTCAGGCCCGATGCCGCCAATGGAAATATAGGGAATGACAGTAGTTTCAAAAGCTACCATCAATGCGGACAGGACAGCTAAAGCCCAGTATCTCATGGCTCATGGGCCTCCTCGAAAGGTTTACGAGTATCAGGCGATGAGGATGGCTCCAAGATGATAAGGGCTTCCTCCAAACGCGCAAAATCCGCAGCCGGTTTGAGACGCGCCGCAGATCCCACGCCGTACTTCCCTGGAATGAGCTCCACAATCTCACCGATAATGAGGCCTTTGGGGTAAATTCCGCCCAGCCCGGAAGACAAGACTTTGTCTCCCACCATAAGGTCAGACTCCATTGCCAGACATTTCACAAGACACATACCGGGAGTTCCCGGGTCGCCCTCAACAAGAACCAAAGAGCGGTTACGCTGTACAACACCACCTACAGCAGATCGAGGATCAATAATCAGAAGGCTGTTGGCAGTATTTCTAGATGTCGTAGCTACCCGTCCCAGAAGGCCTTCGCAAGATACTACAGCCATATCTTTTTGGACACCATGGGCTGTCCCCTTATTTACAGTCACCGTGTTGAGCCAATTGCCCGGATCTCTGGCAATAACCTCAGCTGCCAACGTCTTATGGGGTATCCTCTCTTCGAAGTTCAAAAGCTTCCTGAGTCTGATATTCTCAAGCCTCTGCTCTTCAAGGTATACGTTTTCAGCTGTAAGCTCAGCCAATTCCCTCTTTAGGATGTGGTTCTCGCGTACAGAGAACCTCAAGCCCGCCAGGTTTCGGCCAACAGTGTTCACCCAACTGACCGCACGAAACAGGCCTGTCTGTACAGGCGCCAAGACTTCGCGAACGACATACTCCACCGGTGTCAGCTGAGCTCGTTCGCCTGAAGTCATGTAAATGGTAGCCATCAAAGCCAGCGCTGCTAGCGCCAGGAGTACGGCGTAAGTCCTTCGCTTGGATTCATGTTGCACAAACAAGCCACCCCTGCTCGGCTGTTTTCTTTAGCCCACCCTGGAAGAACTGGTAAGTATTCGCCTGAATCTCCGAAAATCTTCAAGTGCCATGCCTGCTCCCCGCACAACACAGGTAAGAGGATCGTCAGCTCGAACCACAGGTATTCCCGTCACCTCTTGAAGCACGAAGTCAAGGCCTTCGATGAGAGATGCACCCCCTGACAACACTATGCCTTTGTCAATTATATCAGCTGCGAGTTCAGGAGGAGTCCTTTCCAGAGTTTGCTTCACTCCTTCGATTATCTCAGCAAGCGGGTCTTTGAGTGCTTGCTCAATCTCACCGGAAGAAACCTGCACAGCCTTGGGCAAGCCTGTAACCATGTCTCTTCCTTTGACCTCCATGAATGCCTGGGGGTCACTGCATGAGGCTGCGCCTATGCTCTTTTTCACGTTTTCAGCGGTCTTCGACCCGATAACAACGTTATGGGTCTTTTTCACATACTGCATTATTGCATCATCCATCTCATCGCCGGCAACCCGAATGGATCTTGACACAACTATACCGCCTAATGAAATTACTGCTATTTCCGTTGTTCCCCCACCGATATCCACAATCATATTTCCTGACGGCAGGAACACGGGCAACCCTGCACCGATGGCCGCAGCAAGAGGTTCTTCAATGACATACGCCTCTCTTGCCCCTGCTTGTAATGCAGCGTCCACTACTGCCCTTTTCTCAACTTCGGTGACACCCGAAGGCACCCCAATAATCACTCTGGGGCGCACAAGGCCTCTCCCGTTGTGAGCCTTGACAACAAAGTGGCGCAACATGAGCTCGGTCATGTCGAAGTCAGCTATTACGCCATCTCTAAGCGGGCGAATGACATTTATGTTGCCCGGAGTCTTCCCAACCATTCGATTAGCTTCTTCTCCTGCCTGAAGCAAGCTGCCTGAATCTTTACGAATAGCAACAACGGAAGGCTCTCTGAGTACCACACCCGCTCCCTTTATGTAAACTAAGGAGTTCGCAGTCCCCAGATCAACAGCAAGATCCCTGGAAAACAGCGCAAGAATTGGGTCAAGAAACATGCTACCTATTCTCCTCTCATTATGCGTCAAGCTCAAGGCTGCCAGGCGCCGGCGACTCCCAGCCCATTGAAGCTGCCATCTGACGTCCGACCGGCCCGCCATCCATCAAGCCGAGTTCTTTCAGACTCTGATATCTGTTGTCTCCGACGATTATATGGTCAAGGACTTCAATGCCGAGGATCATTCCACAACTGGCCAGCCGACGCGTGATAGCGATATCAGCATCGCTGGGAGTAGGGTCACCGCTAGGGTGATTATGAACAAGAATCACTCGAGCACAGTTCCTTCTCACGCATTCCTTGAAAACCTCCCTGGGATGGGCAAGGGAACTATCCAGGCAACCTATGGAAATGGTAACCACATCTTCCACTTTGTTCTTTGCATTTAGGATTACCACTCTGAAATGTTCCCTGTCCAAATAGCGCATGTCTCCAATTATCAGCTGCGCCACATCACGAGGCCCGTTTACCTGAACAAGATCCTCCGGCTCAAGCATAAAAGCCCTTCTACCCAGTTCTATTGCAGCCTTGATCTGGACTGCTTTTGCAGGCCCAATCCCCTTCTGAGTCGATAGATCTTGAGTAGATACAGAAGCTATACCACGGACGCCGCCGAATGTCTGTAGGACCGAAGTGGCGAGGGACAAAGCGGACTGACCACGGACCCCCGTGCGCACGATGATTGATATGAGTTCCGCTGAAGAAAGGGCAGAGGGACCTACGCGGAGAAGGCGCTCTCTTGGTCTTTCATTGACAGGCATCTGTTTGATGGTGGAAGACACCTTCTCCTTGGATTTTCCCGGCAAGCCTCGTCACCTCCAGAATAGCTCGTCGTAGATATTAATCCCAATATCACAGAATATATTTACCAGTTTTGGCAAAGGAAGGCCGACTACATTGAAATAGCAGCCCTCTATCCTTTCTATAAAGACTCCACCCCTCCCCTGTATAGCGTAAGCCCCTGCTTTACCCAACGGCTCACCGCTTTCGACATAAGCCTTAATCGCTCCAGGGGAGAGTTCTTTCATCCTCACTCCGGTGACCTCATGGGATGAACAGCTCGCACCTGTATATGTATCCAGCACAGTCACGCCGGTCACCACGTGATGCCAACAGCCTGCAAGGAGGGTCAACATTCCAAAAGCTGCGTCTTCATTCTCCGGTTTCCCCAAAATCTCGTCTTCCAAGACAACAACAGTATCAGCTGCTATTATCACTTTGTCAGTTAAGGATCCGGCTACATGCTGAGCCTTCGCCTGAGAAAGCGACACTACCTTGTCTATAGGGCCTTCGGAATCAATATCGTCTTCCCGGATTCTGCTGGGCAATACTTCAAATCTGAGGCCGATCTGTCTTAGTAAGGCAGCTCGAGCAGGTGAAGCAGAAGCCAGCACAAATCCGGGCACCCTCCGGCCTGCGCCGTGCAGATTCATTACAATGGCCTCCTGCAAGTCATCCCGGAGAACATACAACCTGTATGTCTACGCCTAAGTATGAGTTCATTAGTTTTCGCTCGCTTTCCGAGATCTCGGGTGGCCGGTGATTCCTTTGTCAAGGCAACCCGCTTGGGGCACCGTCGCCGAGTGCAACACCGCCTCAGAAAACTTACATACCTTGCGGGGCCACCCCACACGGTACGTACACTTTCCAGAGCTAGCGATTACTTATGGCGATCTACTTAGTCCATTCCTGGGAATCCTTTAGAAAATAGCGTGTTCCCGTCTGTATCCACTATCATAGCGGAGACTCCGTCCAGAGTCTCGACAAACTCCATCCCTTCATCAGGCCCTAACACAAAAACAGCTGTGGACAACATATCAGCATGTAACGAATCCTTCGCCATCACAGTAACGCTGGAGACTGTCTCAACCGGCATTCCTGTTCCCGGATGTAAAATGTGGTGGTATCTCTTGCCGTCATGAATAAAGAATCTCTCATAGTCGCCGGAAGTAGCTACTGCCTCATTGACTACGTGCAACATTGGGCCGATTGTATCGTCCACTCCCTCGCCCCTGGGATTACGAATGCCGATTCTCCACGGTTCCCCGTCAGGACGTGGACCTGCTGCCACAATGTTCCCACCTGCGTCAATCAGCGCATGAGGAATTCCGTATTCCTTGAGAACCTGCGCTCCTTGCTCTGCTGCATATCCTTTGGCAATCCCACCGAGATCGATTGACATTCCTTGTATGGGTAATCTAACAGTCATATTCTCCGAGTCGAGCTCCACGAGTTCCCATCCTACGAGAGAGCGGGCTTGCTCAATCTCTTCAGCACCAGGAATAACAGGGTTAGAAGTGCCAAACCCCCATAAATCCATGAGAGGGCCTATAGTAATATCAAAAGCGCCGTTCGTAAGTCCTGCGCACCGAACTGCCTCTTCTATGACATAGAATGTCTCCCTTGTGACCTTGACAGGAGAGCCGCCGGCGCCGAGATTTATGCGAGAGACGTCGCTTGTTGAAATATGCCTGCTCATGAGGGATTCAATTCTCCGCATTTCATCGAATGCGGCCTGAATTGCCTGCTCCGCGTTGGGACCCACTGCCCGAATAGAGACAAAGGTATCCATCAAGAACTCACTTCGAGAACTGTCTTGGGGTGCTTCTACTGTCTTGACATCCTGCGACTTCAAAGAAGACCTTTGGAGCGCCAATGTCAAGTCGCGCTGGCCGAATTGCATTACTGCATATCCGGCTAAGAAAACGACCAGCACTAAGAAGATCCCGAGAAGCAAACGCTTGCGTAGTATCGTAGTCCGTCTATGTCTCTTCCCATACTCCCACTTCAAGTAGGAATCGCCCCCTCGACACCTTACGGATTCAGTGTATCACTTCTCATATGCAGTGACAAGCAGCCATTTCGGGTTAACCTGAAGTTCCGTCACGCCAAAGGAGGATGATGTTTAGGTTGACGCATGTTGGTAATGCTAATCATAAACATTCCCGAAGGGAAGTGGGTCTTGTGGCAAAGAAGAAAAGGAGTAAGGAACGTCAAAAGTCAGTGCGGGAGATGGACAGGCTAAAGTACGAAACTGCGGAGCAGCTTGGTTTAGGCGATGATTTGAGAGATCCGGATGAGCTTACGGTGAGAGAAGCAGGCAAAGTCGGAGGCACCATGGTAAAGAAACTGGTTAAAAAAGGCAGGCAGGCTATGGCCAGAGAAGCCTCAAGAAAGCCTGAGAAAAATCTTTAAGTAAGCCAAAAAGATCCATGCCACTCCTCCGGGGCAGACAATGGATGGAGAGTTGCCGGTCCGGCAGACGGAATACGACGTGCCTGCCAAACACCGGCAACTCTCATTTTCACATCTAGGTATGAGTTCATTAGCTCCCTTATAGGGTCTCTTAGCCCAATGTGGCTCAGCAGAAGAGCCAATCCGGCTGATTTGCGGACCACCCAATCGACGACTGGCTCTTCCCGAG